>JAJXVO010000032.1 GCA_021782105.1 bacterium | reverse complement strand
GACCGTGGCGGCCGTCGTCAAGGAGGCGGGCGAAAGGGTGCTCAAACCCTGGATTTTGCCGACAGGCAACGCTTTCATCGCGGATCCCGTGCGGCGGTTCGTACGACCCGCGGGCAATCCGGGCGGCAAGGTTTCCTACGTGCAGGCGGCTTTCGACGACCGGTCGTGGCAACGCATCGACCTCCCTCACGACTGGGCGATTGACGGACCCTTCATCGCGAAGGGGGCAGGAGGCGGCATGGGACGCCTGCCCACGGCCGGCGTGGGTTGGTATCGGAAAAAATTGGACATAGGTCAGGCCGACGCCGGCAAGTCCATCTTCCTGGACGTCGATGGAGCGATGTCCTATGCGGAGGTGTGGTTGAACGGACACCTGGTCGGCGGCTGGCCGGACGGTTACGCGTCGTGGCGGGTCGACCTCACGCCGTACGTCGTGACCGGAGGGGTGAACCAGCTGGCGATCCGACTGGACAACCCGCCCGACTCGTCTCGCTGGTATCCGGGCGGTGGCTTATACAGGAACATGTGGCTGACCGAGACCAACCCGATCCATGTTGGCCATTGGGGTACCGACCTGACCACGCCGGAGGTTTCGAAGGCGCAGGCACGCGTCGCGTTGGCGGTGACCGTTGAAAACGACTCGAAGGCGGAGACGACCGTTCAGGTGGAGACGAAGCTTTTTCCCATCGATGCCGATGGCGTGAGGACGGGACGAGCGGTGGCCGAGGTTGCGGCGGTCAGTCTGAGGATTCCCGCGGGTGGAGAAGTGGTCGCTTCAGGCGGGGCGACCGTCGATCATCCAATGCTCTGGGGTCCGCCTCCCGCGCAGAAGCCCAACCGCTATGTGGCGGTCACGACCGTGACCCGTGCCGGGCGCGTGGTGGACTGTTACGAGACGCGCTTTGGGATCCGCTCGATCCGACTCGATCCCGACAAGGGTCTGTTTGTGAACGGGGAGCACGTCCCGATCCGAGGTGTGAACCAGCACGGTGACCTGGGTGCGTTGGGCGTGGCGTTCAATTTCCGCGCGGCCGAGAGGCAGCTGCAGACGCTACGCGACATGGGGTGCAACGCCCTGCGCATGTCGCACAATCCGCCGGCGCCGGAGATGCTCGAACTCGCGGATCGCATGGGATTTCTGGTGATGGATGAGATCTTCGACTGCTGGTATCGGATGAAGACGCCGCTCGATTTCCATCTCATCTTTCGCGACTGGCACGAGCAGGATCTGCGAGCGATGCTTCGGCGCGACCGAAATCATCCGAGCGTTTTCCTGTGGAGCGTGGGCAACGAGGTGGGCGAGCAGTACACGGGCGCCCAGGGCGCAGCGGTGGCGAAGGAGCTGTGCGGCATCGTCCACGAGGAGGATCCCACCCGGCCGGCAACCGCCTCGATGAATTTCGCGAAGTCCGATATGCCGTTCCCCGCCGCGCTGGACGTCATCAGCTTGAACTACCAGGGCGAGGGAATCCGCGACACTCCCGAGTTTGCGGGCACGAAGGCCATCCATACCCCTCCCCAATACGACGCCTTCCACAAGAAGTTCCCGGGCAAGCTCATCCTCAGCAGCGAGACGGCGTCCGCCTTCGGCACCCGGGGCACCTACCTGTTCCCCGTCACCCAATCGATCAGTGCGCCGGTGAGGGACGGTTCGGGAGGCGATTCGGTGCACCACACGGTGAGTGCCTATGGGTTGTACGTAGTCGATTTTGGCTCCTCTCCCGACAAGGTATTCCGGGCGCAGGATCAGCATCCGTATGTGGCCGGCGAGTTTGTCTGGTCGGGCTGGGACTACCTCGGCGAGCCGACACCCTACTACACGTCGCGCAGTTCGTATTGCGGCATCATCGACCTGGCCGGGTTCAGGAAGGACAGTTTTTACCTCTATCAGTCGCGGTGGCGTCCGAACCATCCGATGGCCCACATCCTGCCGCACTGGACGTGGCCTGAGCGCGTGGGGAAGATCACGCCCGTCCACGTCTACACGTCCGGTGACTCGGGCGAACTGTTTTTGAACGGACGCTCCCTCGGAAGGCGGGTGAAGGGCCAGTACGAATACAGGCTGCGCTGGGACGATGTGCGATACGAACCGGGCACGCTGAAGGTGGTCACCTACAAAAACGGACGCAGGTGGGCGACCGACGTCGTGAGGACCGCAGGGAATCCGGCACAGCTGGAGGTCCGACCCGACCGGGCGAAGATCCGAGACGATGGGCGCGATCTCAGTTTTGTCACGGTGCGCGTGGTCGACACCCATGGCGTCCTCGCTCCGCGCGCCGACAACATGGTCACCTTCACGATTTCCGGACCCGGCGAGATCGTCGCGACGGACAACGGCGACCCGAGAAGTTTCGAGCCGTTCCCGTCGCATCGCCGCCCCGCATTCAACGGGCTTTGCCTGGTGATCGTGCGATCCATCCCGGGGCTGCCCGGGCGGATCGTTGTCCGGGCGACGAGCCGCGGGCTCGCTTCGGGTGGCGCGGTCATCGAGACCGGCTCGTCTGAAGTAGTTCGGTAGTGGATCATTGTTGCACACCGTGGGCGCGCGGGAGGGGTGTGTGCCGGACGGGGGTGTCAGTGGGGAGTCATAGACTCCTATGACATGACGGTTGCGGTATGCCTCCGGTATGCTCCGACCTCCCTTTGGGCTCCCCGGGAATTCGCTGTGAATCTCCGAGGTTTCCCATCGAGCAAACCTATACCCCCTAAACGATGAGACATTACCAACGAAAACTACGTTCGTGCACGCGTTGGGCCGCTGCTGCGTCCCTTTACGCGTTTGTCGCGGCGCTAGGTGCCCACGCGCAGTCGGCGTCTTCATCCGCTCCAGACGCATCCGCGTCCGGCGATGACGATACGATTCAGCTGTCGCCCTTCACTGTGAACGCATCGAGCGATTCCGGCTATTCCGCGACGGACACGCTGGCCGGCACGCGCGTGCGTACAAAGCTCGCCGACGTATCGTCGGCGATCAACGTCGTCACGGCGCAGTTCCTTCAGGACACGGGAGCGACGAACAACCAGAGCCTCCTGATTTACACCCCGAGCACCGAGGTCGGCGGCATCTACGGCAACTTCTCCGGCGTCGGCGGCAATGCGACGTTCGACGAGAGTGCAAACCTGCTGCGCCCTAGTCAGAATACGCGTGTTCGCGGTCTGGATTCGGCTGACAACACCACCGACTATTTCCTGACGGAAATCCCCTGGGACAGCTACAATGTGGGGCGCGTCGACATCCAGCGCGGTCCCAACTCGATCCTCTTTGGCGTGGGCAGCCCGGCGGGCATCATCAATGCCTCGCTCAACCAAGCGTCCTTCAAGAATTCAAACAAGGTCGAGAATCGCGTCGACAATCACGGTTCGGTGCGCGGTTCGGTGGATTTCAACTATGTTCTCCTCAAGGATGAACTCGCGGTCCGTGTCTCTGCGCTCGACGATCTGACGCGCTACGAGCAGCGGCCCGCCTTCAATCACGATCATCGTGTCTACGGAGCCGTCCGGTTTGATCCCAAGCTCTTCGCGAACGGCCACACGACGATCGAGGCAAATGCCGAGGATGGCGATGTGAACGCGAATCGCCCGCGCGACCTGCCGCCCATCGACAAGCTCACTCCCTGGTTCCAGCCCGTCGGGGCCGCGGGAAGCGGAGTCTTCGGAATGGGTAAGCTCACTGCCAACCCGAATACGACCTACAACAAATATATCAGCAATCCCAACGGCTCGATCTTCTCGAATACGTTCATGGGTCGCATGTACGCCACCGACGTCGCCATGTACTACAATGGTAACACCTCGGCGCCGACTGCCCTGAATTCCCTGGGTTTCGGAACGAGCATCATGGAGCCCTTCCTCAATAACGTCATCGTCGATGCCAAGGGCAACGTGATCCAGCCCTCCACCGGGATCAACGGACTGGTCACCGGACGCTATCTGGGCATCCCAAGCACCAATCAATGGGCCACCACGGCCGCTGCCGGACTACCGGGAGGCGCGTATTACGTCGACAAGACGCTCTCCGATCCTTCCATCTTCAACTTCTATCGCAATCTGCTCGATGGAAACAACAAGCGCGAGTGGCAAAAGTGGAATGCCGAGAACTTCTCGCTTCAGCAAACCTTCCTCGATGACCGCCTGGGCTTCGAATTTGCCTACAACCGCCAGCGGTATCAGGACGGCCAGTACGCGCTGCTTGGCGGGCAGCAGTATGCCATCAGCGTCGACATCAACTCCAACCTGATTGACGGAAGTCCCAATCCGAATGTGGGAAGGCCCTATGTTGCGAACAGCGGCCAGTCGGGGGGTGGCCAGTCGTTCGTGAACCGCGACAACTATCGCTTGACTGCCTTCGGCGAGCTTCGCGCGTCGGACTTCCTGGGGCATACGGCGCTTGCGAGCATCCTCGGTCGTCATCGGTTCACCCTGCTTGCGGAACAGGACGAGAAGACCGACCAGTCCAGGTCGTTCCTGCAGTGGGCGACGGATCCCTCCTTCGCGCAGCTCACCGGACAGCCCAACGCCACGCTGCAGACCGCGGCGCGTTATGTCGACTGGGTTGCCTACCTGGGCAACCAGAACCTGCTGAATGCAACCTCGGCGGCGGGTGCGAACCTGCCGCGCATCACAGGCACGATTTCGCCGGCCGGCTACCAAACTGTCCGCTATTTCAGCACACAATGGAACGCTGCCGGAGTGAATGCCACCGCTCCGTATTCCTACACCACCTACGACAGCAGCGGAAACGCCGTGGCCAATACGGGCACGCAGAAGGATAATCCTGCCAACTACGTGGGCTGGACGACGGCCAACGTGGACGTCCTCAACGCGGCCAACGGCGACCTGGCCAAGCTCTATACTGCCGGCACCGAAAACCGGTATGTCGTCAAGTCCTACGGACTGACCTGGCAGGGATATTTCCTGAACAACTCCCTCGTTCCGACGATCGGCTGGCGTCAGGATACGGTGAACAACAACGCCGCTACGGCCGCGGTCGATTCGCAGGGTGTGGCCAGCATGAGTTTCAACCACGATCCCATCCTCACGAAGTCGACGACGGGACACAGTATCAGCGGTGGCGTTGTCTATCACCTGACGATGCTCGACAAGTACCTGCCCTACGGCACGAAAGTCAGCGTGTTGTACGATAATGCCGAGAACTTCAAGGCCGACGCTCCCCGCGGCGACGCATTCGGTAACCAGATTCCGAATCCGACCGCCAAGACGGTTGAATACGGGATCGGCGTCTCCACGCTCAACGACCGCCTGACCTTCAGGATCACCCACTACGACACGACGGAGGACAATGCGAATCTCACCGGCGCGACCGGAGGCGGATTTGCCGGAAACTTCTACCTGCTCTGGGCCGTGCCCTATTGGTCGGCGACGGAAGGTCTGGCCGCGCTGGAAGGCATTTCCGCTCCCACGTCATCGGGCGGTCTTGGCTACGCCGTCCCGAACATGCCGTCCCAGTATGTCCAGAACAACTACTACTCCTGGCAGACTATCGCGACGGACAAGAGCGGAAATCCGGACGGCGCCGCGATCTTCAAGGCGGTATCCGACTTCTTCCAGAACTTCCCGCTAAGCCAGCGTTTCGTCGACCAGTATGGACTCCAGATGAACGTGGCCTTGATGCACTCGAGCAACCCGGCCGACTGGTTCAAGGCCGTCCCGGCTTCCACGCCCACCAACCAGAACCTAGGGGCCCAGCCGCTCTACAACGGAAACTTGAAGGATTTCGGCGCGCCGCCGTCCGCGACGGTCAACACGGAGTCGAAAGGCTGGGAGTTCGAGACGACCGCCCAGCTCACGCCGAATTGGGATCTGACGCTTAACGCCGTCCGGACCGATGCACGACGCATCGCGCTGGACCCGACCATCGGGAAACTGATGCAAACCATGCAGCAGTTCCTCGCGACCGATGCCGGCTCGATCCGCTGGTGGGGTGGCCCCACGTTCCGCGACCAGTGGAACAACAACCTGACTGCAAACTACAACGCCCTCGTCGCTCAGCAGGGCAGCCAGGCGGCAGAGGTGCCAAAGTGGAGGCTCAACGTCGTTTCGACCTACCACTTCAGCCGGGGATTCTTCAAGAACAGCTACTTCGGTGGCGCACTTCGTTGGGAGGATAAACGCGTGCTTGGCTATCAGTACGACCCGACGCTCGGCACGATCTCCGTCGACAAGCCTTGGTATGGCCCGACGGATACCCATGTCGACCTGTGGGTGGGACATTCCTTCAGGTTGTCCAATCGGATCGACTGGCGCGTCCAGCTGAACGTTCACAACGTCGCCGAGAAAGATCGTCTCGTGCCGGTCAGCGTCGAACCCGACGGCAGTGTCGCGGTATCCCGTATCCAGGAAGGCATGGGCCTCCAGCTGACCAACACGATCACCTTCTGATCGTATTCGCCCTCCAGAGGATGCGGTCTTTTCGCCGACATCCCTGGAAATTCTGCGAGGAGAGCCCTCGGGGGAGACCCCGGGGGCTCTCCCATGGCTGCGGATCTCCAGCGACGTCACCCCGATCGGAAACAATCCTCGTCCATGAGCCGCAATAGTCCCCGAAGGTCGCTCGGCGACACCACCTCCCGTGAGGCCGTAGTCGCCAGAGTTGCCGCTGCCGTGGCCATCATTCGCGAAGAAGCCAGTCGCGGCCTCGGCGTCGCGGCCCTGGCGGAGAAGCTCCGCATTTCGCGGGGTTCCCTCGAAAAAGATTTTCGCTCGGTGCTGGGCCTCTCCCCTTACAGGCAGATCGTTCAAATTCGAATGGCCCACGCCAAGCGGCTCCTCGTCGACTCCACGTTCCCCGTCGGTGAGATCGCCGCCAGGGTGGGTTTCGCCCATGCGAGCCACTTTGTGATGCGATTCAAACAGTTCACGGGATGCTCGCCCGCCTTTTACCGAACGCTCCACTGCGGCCGGGAGCCGGGATCAGCGGGGGCGGAAGGCATGTCGATGAGCATGCTGCGCGGGGCTGGCGACATTGAAACGCTGGACGGTGTCGACCGTGCCAAACGCCTCCTTGTCACCACGTCGCTGCCCGTACGAGAGATCGGCAGGATCGTGGGGTTCGGGGACGCGTCGTATTTCGTCGTTAGATTCAGGCGTAGCACCGGCTACGTTCCCGGCTCATATCGCCGGATTTTCTCGGGGCGGACCGTCGGGGACTGGGCGGAGAAAAGACCGATGATGTGCCTGCCCGTCTTGCCTCAGGCCCGTTAGGCCGTCACGGTCGGGCTCCCCCATGACACCCTGATCCCCGTCACTAGAATCTGATTACGCGGTGACGACCAGCCCATTGAACCTCGATTTTCCAGAAATGACGCGTTGGTTGGCAACCCGCCACGATTCCACCGGATCGCGGGCCAATTCCAGGGCCGTCGCGGATCGGTGCAGGGTCCGTAGTGGCACGCGCACACCTATTCGCCTTGGCGTCCTGGTGCTGTTTTACTGCGGCGTTTGCCTCACGACTTCATTCGGAGGCGCCTTGTCGTCACTTGGATGGAGGCTCCAGACCGGCGCGCCTTCGAAGACGATCACCGCAATTCTTCAGACGTCGTCCGGTTACCTCTGGATCGGTACTTACGACGGTCTCATTCGCTACGATGGCGTGGATTTTGTGCCGATGGACCGTTCGACGCGGAGCCGTTGGCACGACGATGGCGTCACGTGCCTCTATCAGGCATCCAACGGCGTCCTCTGGATCGGACATTCGCGGGGCGGCGTCAGCTCCTATTCGCATGGGACCTTCATCTACCATCCGCCCCCTGCTTCGGAGCGCTTCGACAAGATCCAGGCCCTGGCAGCCGATGACAAAGGCCGAATCTGGGCGATGACCAGCGGAGGGTTGCTCCGCTGCGTCGATGATGGCGCAGAGATTCCCGGCTCAGGTCCGGACAGAGCGCAGTTTCTGAGCATGGCTCGCCCTCGGGAGGGTCATATCTGGCTCACCCGCGCCTACCACCTCTACGAACTGATGGGAGGTCGACTTTCGGAAATACCCTGGACGGAAGGGCCCGGGCTGCATCGCGTCCAATACGTGGCCGCCCGGGAGGGGGGCGGGCTTTGGGTGGTCGCGGAGAACGTGCTCTACATCAGGAAGCCCGATGGACGAATCTCCCGGATTGCCCGGCTTCAGATGCCGTTCTGCGCCATCTCGAGCGTCACCGAAGTCCCCGGAAAGTTTCTCCTCATCGGGTCACCCGACGATGGCGTTCTCTCCATCAATGTCACCAGCCCGGAGCAACAGCATTGGTATTGCCGCCAAACCGGCTGGGTCACGGATAGCGTGCTTACGCTCGCCGGCGACCGGGAGGGCGGCGCCTGGCTCGGAAGCGACGGCGCGGGATTCTTCAAGCTTCGCGTCGATGCCGTCAGCTCGGTCGTGTCGCCCGATCACTGGCGGGGACGTTCCATTCTCACGGTTTCTCCCGCGCACGACGGCGGCTTCTGGATAGGTACGGAAGGCGCCGGCCTGTATCATCTGGACAAGGACGGGCGCTGGACAAATTTCAGCCTCCAGGACGGCATGCAGAACGCCTACGTCTGGTCGGTCTACGAGGATCCCAAAGGCACCGTCTGGATCGGGAATTGGCTGGGTATGGACGTTCTCAGCGATGGACACATCTGCGCTGCGCCATCGTCCGGTCAGCTGCCGGCGCCCATCAATACGATCGTCCCCGCCCGCGACGGAGGCCTCTGGATTGGAGGCATGCGCGGGTTGGTGCACTATGACAATGGGCGGATCCGGTGGCTGGAGTCCAAGACCGCACCGACCCTGCTTCATGTGAAGTCTGTGCTCGAGGACCCCGACGGGACGCTCTGGGTGGGGTGTGACGGCGAGGGGCTCGGTTGCATCCGTTCGGGTAAAGTCGTGCGCTACACCACGCGCGACGGGCTCTCGAGCGACTACATCAAGGGGCTCTATCGCGACAGGAGCGGCGCGCTTTGGATTGGAACGAAAGGCGGGGGACTCGATCGGCTCAAAAACGGGCGTTTCGCCGCCATCATGCCTGCGAACGGTCTGTCCGACGCGACCGTTTCCCAGATCGAGGACGACGGCCGCGGATATCTCTGGATGAGTACGGGCGCTGGGATCATCCGGGTGAGCAAGCGACAGCTGGACGCGTGTGCCGATGGCCGGCTGGGGCAGGTCGACTGCCTCAGCTATGGTCCCAATGACGGCCTCGGCAGCATCATCTGCTCGCCCTCCCAGCAGGGCGGCAATTGTCGGACGGTCGACGGTCGCCTCGTCTTCTCGATGGACCAGAGCCTTGCCATCATCGACCCCTCCGATGTCGTGTTGAACACGCAGGTTCCCCCCGTCGTGATCGAGTCGGTCCGAGTCGACGGCCGCGTGGTGACTGGTGACGGCGAGGTGCACCGCACGGTGGTGGTGCCTCCGGGACGCCATCGTATCGAGTTCAAATTTACCGGTCTGAGCTTCGCGGATCCTAGTCTCGTCCGATTCAAGTACCGGCTCGATGGGCTCGATACCGACTGGCAGAGAGCCAGGGCGGAGCGGTATGCAATCTACAGTTACGTCCCTCCCGGGCACTACACATTCCGAGTCCTCGCAGCCAACAACGACAACGTCTGGAATCGCACCGGGGCGGTGGTCGCGCTGACGGTCCGGCCATTTGTCTGGCAGACGCTGTGGTTCAAGCTCTCGCTCGCAGGACTCTTCGTCCTGGCCACGGTGGCCCTCGTCTGGAACCGAGCCCGTGTAAAGCTCCTGCGAAGCCTGGAGCGGCTGGAAATCGAACGGTCGATCGATTCCGAACGCGCGCGCATCGCCAATGACATGCATGACGAGTTCGGAGCCCATCTGACTCGGATAACGATGCTTTGCGAGACGGTGCGCCGGGATCTTGGAGACACTGGGAAAACCCAGGATGGGCTTGGGCGGATTTACGAGACGGCCCGCGGTGTGACGAAGGCAATGGACGAGATCGTCTGGGCGGTGAACCCCAAGCACGACACGCTCGAATCACTCGTGAACTACTTCGAGAAGTACGCTCAGGATTTTCTGAGAACCGCCGGCATTCGGTGCCGGTTCGATTTTCCCCTCGAGATTCCGCCGTGGCGGCCGCACTCGGATGCCCGCCACAACCTGTTTCTCGCGTACAAGGAGGCTCTCAACAACGTGGTCAAACACTCGGGGGCCACCGAAGTGACGATTGCCCTGGAAGTCGGAGCTGATGGAGGAAGGCTTGTCGTCGCGGACAACGGAGCGGGCGCGGCGGCGGTTTCCACGGCGCAGGATGGCCGCATCGCGTCGGGAAACGGCTTGGCGAGCATGCGGCGCCGCCTCGCGCAACTCGGCGGTGCCGTCGAGCTGCGCCAAGCCCAGGCTCCCGGCTTTACCGTCGTCTTTTCGTTCCCTTGGAAGTCCGTGAACCGCTAGAACCCCGCGTCCCCCGCCTTCAACCGTGAGCATTTCCGTTTCCATCATTGAGGACGACGCAGGCGTCCGTTCCCTGGTCGCCGACTGGATCGCGCATGACGAAGGACTCACGCTCGTAAGCGAGCACGAGAGCGTGGAGGGCGCAATTGCCCTGCTGCCGTCCCACAGGCCTGACGTGGTGCTCGTCGACATCAATTTGTCCGGACAAAGCGGAATAACCTGCGTGCGCCAGCTCAAGGCTGCGATGCTCGAGACTCAGTTTGTGGTGTTCACAGTCTTCGAGGACAGCGATCACATCTTTGACGCGCTCACCGCGGGCGCCTCCGGCTATCTCATGAAGCAGACGCCTCGCGAGGAGCTGCTCGCTTCGATTCGCCAAGTGTACGCCGGCGGGTCGCCGATGAACAGCTACATCGCCCGCAAGGTCGTCCAGTGGTTCCAGAAAAAGCCCCAGGAACCGAGTCGTGGAAGGGTGGAGGATCTGTCGGCCCGTGAATTGGAGATACTCCGGCTTCTCGCGCGCGGACTCGCCTACAAGGAAATGGCGGACGTCCTTGGACTGGGTATCGGAACGATCAATACCCACGTCCGGCGGATCTACCACAAGCTGCACGTCAGTTCACGCGGCGAGGCCGTGTCGCTGTTCGCACCTTTCCCCTCGGAGCCGCGCGGACCCGACCGGCCCGGCTCGAAGTGAACGCCGGACGCGGATGCAGGATAGATATTACTAGGGTTAGTTGGCGGAATAGGATTGGCTGAGAATGCCTGAAATGGGCACATTGCGGCGCGGCCAATTCAGCCGATTTCAAAGCGATAAGGCTCCGGGGATTCTTACGCCTGGGCGGAGGAAACCTCTGCAGGCGCCGCATCGGCATTATGGGCAGGCCAGGTGGGAAAACGGTCGCCTCATAATCGGGCAGGCCAGCCACCTCGCCCCTCAGCCTCCTACGACTATGACCAGAATCGCAGTCTTTGCCTGTTTGCTGCATTTGACCGTCGCAACGTGCATTGCAGCAGTCCCCGTATCCTATCTGTATCCATTTCCCGGTTATGACCTCGAACTGGTTCGGGCCAAGGCCGGGGCGGAAAACCTGCCAAATTCCAGGGACCTTGCCGAGGCATGGAAACTTTATGGCGAGGTCCAGAACAGTTGGATGCCAGGCGCGAAGAAACCGGATGCCGCGGTGGTGTCCCGGATCGAACAGATGAGAAAAGAGCTCGAGGCACAGCCGGTGCCTGCCTGGTTTGCAGATGCGCTCCAGTCCCGCGCCTTGGGCACCGTCAGCTCCCAGATGGCAGACAATATCGGAGACGCCGTCTTCAAACGTCAGAAGGCGACCCCGGATTACCAGGCGCGGAAGACGCTCGCGATCCTATACCTGGCGGAACACGAGTTGGATCGGCCGGAGGCCGTCCAGAAGGCCGGAGTTTATTTGACGGTGTTGAGCGTTACCCATCCCTGGGACTGGGGAATACACAACCTCTACAGCCGACTGCTTCTCGATGCGCAATTGAACCAGCCTGCCTGGAATGCAGCTAAACTTGGCCTCTTTCTGAATCCCCAGCCGACGGTCGGAGATCTGCGTTATTTTGCTTTTGTGGGCAGCATCGCCGACAAAAACGACTGGCCCGAGATTCGCCAGGCGATCAGGGATGCGGCTCCGGTACCTCTCGTCGCGGATCAAGCGATCGGTGAGATTGCCCGACTCTTCGGTCCCAAGGTCAACTTGTTCATAGTGCCGCCGAAAAAGGACAAGGCCAGGTGACGAGACGCCATCTTTCGTACGGCTCGCCGACGAATGCGGTCTCTAAGGCGTCTCGTTCATCGGGCTCTCCATGGACCGGGATGGTCTCGACGTCGTGCGATTCGTCGTGAAGGAGTACGGGATGACCTATCCCCTCGCGATGGCTTAGCCGGGCAGCGCGATCGCAGCGGACAGCACGGGCATTCCAGTGACGAAGATGATCGACCGTCACGGGTGCATTGCGCGCGAGTATGTCGGCGCGAGATCTCCCGACGACACCAAGGCCGACCTCGCCACCCTCCTGGCGGAGAAGTGACGGGGCAAGGCGGTCAGGTGCTCGCCGCAAGGGCGGCGACGATCGTATCGCTGGTCGCCACTTGGCCGATACGGGGGAAGATCTTCTCCAGGCAGTGCTGATGGCAGACCGGATCCCTATCCGTCATGGCGTCAGCTGCGAACACGACGTTGTAGCCTTGATCGTAGGCGACGCGGGCAGTCGATTCGACGCCGAAGCTGGTGGAAATGCCAGCGAGGACGACCTGGGTGATGCCACACCGTCGAAGGATCAGCTCGAGCGAAGTTCCGTAAAAGGCGCCCACCTGAAGTTTTGTGACGCGGATGTCGCCAGGTTGCGCGCCGAGGTCGGGCGCGAGTTCGGCCCAGTCGGGCGGGAACGTGAAGTTGGAGGTTGCGTCGGTGCGTCCGGGGGCGCGTCCGGCGACGTTGACCAGGATCACGGGAAGGCCCCGTTGGCGAAAGGCCTGTGCGAGCCTGGCGGCCCGTTTGACAATCTCGCTTGCGGGGTGGGCGGTGGGCAGGCCGACGATGCCCTTCTGCAGGTCGATGGCGATGAAGGCGGCGTTGGGATCGAGTTGGGTGAGAGCCATAGCGATTTCGGTGTGAGAGTGTGGAGCGAGGGATCAGGGATTGTGTTTGGTGGCGAAAAGTCGGCTCGACAGAAGGCCGATAATGGCGATGCCCGCGAAAAACGCCGCTTTTGTCGCGTCGCCGCCGGATGCGAGTCCGCCGACCCGGAGCAGGACGTAGCCGGCCGCGAGGTTGGCCAGCGCCCATGCCATGTTGGTGGTCGGAGACGACAGCCCTTTCCCGGGGGGCTTGGCGAACGGTGTGGGGAAGCGGTCTCCTGAGATGCCGTGGACGAAGTGCGGGACGGCGTTGGCGAGGATCATACCAGAGAACAGGCAGGCGAGGGGATGGAGGAACGACATGACGAGGGAATGTGTGGAAGGAAAAGAAGAGTTCAGGCGGCGCGCGGCTCCGCGGTCGGCGCGGGACGGTGGCCCTCGTGCGGGACTTTGGCGGCGAGCGTGGACTGCGCCGCCGCGTTGATTGCGGGCAGTTGGAACGCGAACCACAGCGCGCCGGCGACGCAGAAGACACCTGCGACCGACGTGGCTACGGGAGCCCCGAATGAATGGGCCAGGAAGCCCGCCAGCAGGCTACCCAGGGGAGCGGCGCCGAAGAACGACATGGTGAAGTAGCCCATCACCCGCGCCCGCATGCCGTCCGCAACCAGCGACTGGATGATCGTGTTGCTGGCTGACGCACATTGCGTGAGTCCGAAACCCACGAACACCATGGCGACCAGCGAGAGCCACAGCACGTGGGAGAAGCCGAAGAGGATCAGCGCGACGCCGAGCGTAGCGCCTGCAACGGAGATCATGCGGGGCAGGCCATCGACGGATTTGCGAATCGCGAGGGAGAGGGCGGAGACGAGGGCGCCCGCGCCGGAAGCGGCGGTGAGCCAGCCGAGGGTGTTGGCGTTGCCGTGGAGCACGTCGCTCGCGAACACGGGAAGCAGCACCGAATAGGAGTAGCCCATCAGGCTCATCAGCGCGAACAGCAGGAGGATCACGCGGATCGTCCGAAACGAGCGGACATAGTCCCATCCTTCGCGGATCTCCTGGAACATCGAGTTCTGTCTGCGGCGTTCCGCGACGGGGTGGACCGCCAGGAACAGAAGCGAAACAATGACCGCGAAATAGCTGACGCCGTCGATGAAGAAGCACCAGCCTTCTCCGAACGCAGCGATGATGAGGCCGGCTATGGCGGGACCTACGAGGCGGGCGCCGGTGGCCATCGAGGAATTGATGGCGATCGCGTTGCCGAGGTCGTTCGGGTTGTCGACCATCCGGACCAGGAAGGACTGGCGACCGGGCATATCGAAGGCGTTGATCAGTCCTTGGAAGACGGCGAGGCCGATGATCTCCCAAAGCGTGACCACGTGCGTCAGCGCGAGGGCGGCCAGAGTGAACGACTGCACGGCCGCGGCCACCTGAGTCGTGAGCAGCAGCTTGCGGCGGTCGATCCGCTCGACCCAGACGCCGGCGAATGGACCAACCAGCAGGGAAGCGATCTGGCCAGAAAATCCGACGACGCCCAGCAGCAAGGCGGAGTGGGTGAGGTGGTAGACGAGCCAGCCCGTCGCCAGTCGAGTCATCCAAGTGCCAACCAGGGAGATGCTCTGACCGAAGAAGAATAGCCTGAAATTGCGGTGATGCAGAGCCCTCCACGCGTGGGAGAAGCGGGCAAGACCGCGGTGCGATGTCGCTCGGTCGGCCATTATTCGACGAGCTTTCGCAGGATAGCTGAGGCCGCGAAAAGGCGCCTCTGGTCCTCCTTGCCCAGTCGCCCGACAGCCTCGACCAGCCAGGTCCGCTTGGCGGCGCGGGTGGACTTGCGCAGGGCGAGGCCCTTGGGGGTGAGTGCGAGGATCACCTGCCGACCGTCCGTGGGATGGGGCTTCCGCGCGATGAGGCCTGCGTCGGCGAGCGAGGCCACCGTGGCGCCCATGGACTGCGGCTTCATCCCGTGGGCACGCGCTAACTCTGCGGTGGTGGCCGGACCCTCGCGCTCAAGGCGCACCAGCACGGCATTCTCGGTGAGCGACAGCTCGTTGGAGGAGGAGGCGACGGCGCGAATGCGACGCAGAACGAGGCCGAAGGAGTCGGCGAGCGCGTACACGGAGGCTTCGAGATCGTCCTGTGCCATGCCGCCAGACTCATGAACCCGCATCAATTAGCAAGCTAAACTTGGAAGGTAAACTGGCAAGATGGTTGCGACGGCCATCGGACACGAATCCCAGGACATTTTAAGGGATGGAGGGGATGAAAGGGATGGGGACGGGGAGAGGGCTGAATACAGGTGGAGCTGTGCGGTGCCCCGACACCGCCCTTGTTTTCGGAATCCGAAACCCTGGTTGCCATGGCAGAATCGCATCGCGTTTTCCCTGTCACTGCGGCTGCGCCTTATCGCTCCGATCGCGGCCCGCAGGGCCACTGCTGATGGGGCGCGAGCCCCATTCGACTCCGCTCAGGGTCTTCGACAGGCCTCGCGTCCCAGAGCGGTGTCAGGCCACCGCAGTCCACATCGATCCGCTGATACCCGTGGCGTTGTCGCTCCCGTTTCCCGCTTCCTTTAGCTGAACAGGGTTGGAATGGATGGCGTCTGCGTTTGTCCTCCCAGTCCGGCCCCTACCTTGTCCGCCGACGCTAAAGACGGCGGATCCCGGCGGACGACTCAGCGGATCTCGTAGACCTCGATCAGCGCGACGCCCTTGGTGCCGTCGCCGGACGAGACGTTGGCGGTGTAGACGCCCGGGTCGAGGGTGACGAGCAGCGCAGCGTCGTCGTTGGACTGGAGCGCGAATTCGCCGATCGACTGCGAGACGGTGGGGATCTGGGTGGCGTTTGCGGCCGTGGTCCATCCGCTGTTTTGAGCGATGACGGTCGAACCTTGGTAGAGCTTGAGCACGGGGTGGGCGAGGACTCCGGACACACCGAGCGAGGCGAGGGTGGGACCGACGGCGCGGATCAGGAACTGCTTGGGGACACTCCCCGACACTACGAACCCGGCGACGCCCTCATCCTGTCCGGTGCCGACTTCAACGCGGCTGGAGAGGGCCACGATCTTGTTGCCCAAGGTGGGCGTTGAGAGGTCGTAAACCTCCACGAGCACAACGCCGGCTTTGCCATCGGAAGGAGAGGCGTTGGCGGTGTAGAGGCCGGGCTGGAGTGTCGTGTAGATCGCGGAGTCGGCGGAGCCCTGTGCGAGGGCGAAGTCGCCGATGCGGGAGGCCGCGGCGGCGATCTCATCGGCGTTCGCGGCGGAGCCCCAACCGGTATTCGAAGCGATGAGGGTCTGGCCGGCGTAGAGATCGAGCTTGGGATTTGGGATTGGCTGGGTGATGCCCTGGCCCGCAAGGCCGGGACCAACGGCCCGGATGAGCACCTGCTTCGATTCATTGCCGGTGATGATGAATCCGGCGACCGCGTTGTTGGAACCGGTGTCGCAGAGCGCCCGCGCGGAGATGCCGACCAGATGCTGCGACTCGAGCATGTCGGGGGTTCCGCCGGCAAGCGTGGTTGATCCGCTGGCGTCGGCGAGTGTCACCTTGGCCGTCCCTGAACCCGCCGCGACCGTCGCGGTGATCGTCTGACCGTTGGAGGTCGTGGCGCTGACCTTGCCGGTGCTGTCTACTGTACCCGTCGCGGCGGATACGCCAGTGGAAGTCTGGGTGAGGACGAAGACCTGCCCGTCGCCACTCACGATCAGATTGACCGAGTCGTTGGTGGCTGAAGAGGCAGTCTGATAGAAGCCGGCCATGGATCCTGTGGAGCCCGAAGAGACTTCCGTGCCGGAAAGCGTCAAGGACCCACCGCCGGTGATCGAGCCCGTGAGCGATCCGTTGCCGACGATGGTGCCGTCGACGGTGAGGGAGCTTGAGGTCGCGGCGGCCTGCAACCGACCCGCGGAGACGCTCGACGTGGCGACTGCCGGAGTGGAGGTTTGGAATGAGAAGTGGCCGGAGTCGTCGATTAGCACGCTGGCCTGCACGATGGCTGTCTTGCCGTCGCCGAGATACGCGAGGTACGAGCCTGTGTGGTCGTGATTGACGATCAACGCGAACTGTCCGCCGGAGCCGAGGGTCCCGAAATAGGTTCCTGCGTAGTCGTTGGCGTAGACCTTGAGGGAGGCGTTCTGGGAGGTGACGCTGCCCGACGAGTTGGAGACGGAGACCGAATAGGTGCCGGCATCCGAGAGCTGGGCGGCGGGGATGGTCAGCGTGGTGTCGGTGGCGCCGGCAATGACGTTGCCGTTCTTGGTCCATTGATACGCTGGCGTCGGATCGGCTTCGGCTTCGACTGAGAAGGTCGCCTGCTGTCCGACGATCACGCTCAGCGAAATTGGTTGGGTCAAGATCGTCGGAGGCTCGGCGGAGGGGGTCACGTCGAGGCGCACCAACCGGCTCGTGACGGAGCCAATGGAGTTGGTCACGACGACATCGTAGCTGCCGACGTCGCTGGATTGGACGTTGGTGAGGGCGAGGGTGGCCGACGTGCCGCCGGGGATGGCGACGCCGTCTTTTCGCCACTGATAGGCTGGAGCGGGATTGCCCGTGGCGGAGACTGAGAAGGAAGCGGTTGAACCCACGAGGGCTCGGGTGTTTTCCGGTTGTTCGGTGATGGTGGGAGCCGAGTTGGCGGATGTGACGGTGAGCGTCGCGCCCGAGGAGGTGGTCGAGCCGTTGGCATTGGAGACGACGACGTCGTAGGTGCCTGCGTCGGCCGAGGAGACGGAGTCGATGGAGAAGGTCGCGTCGGTGGCATTGGCGATGGCGATGCCGTTTTTGCGCCACTGATACGTGGGCGTCGGATTGCCCGAGGCGGTGACTGAGAACGTGACGGAATTGCCGGTGGTGACTGTGGCGCTATTCGGTTGTTGAGTGACGGTTGGGGCCGAGTTGGAGGCGGTGACGGTCAAGGCCGCGCCGGAGGAGGTAACGGAGCCTTGGCTATTGGAGACGACGACGTCGTAGGTGCCCGCTTCGGAGGCGGAGATGTTCGTCAGCGTGTAGCTGGAGCTCGTGGCTCCTGGGATTGCGACGCCATCCTTGCGCCATTGGTAGGCCGGGGAAGGATTGCCGGAAGCGGAGACAGAGAAGCTGGCCGATCCGCCGACCGAAGTGTTCACCTTCGAGGGCTGGTGGCTGATCGAGGGTGGGGCGTAGGTCGCGTTGACGAATAGGCCTGCACTGGCGCTCGTGACCGAACCTTGGCTGTTGGTGACGACGACGTCGTAAGTCCCGGAATCGGACAACGAGACCACGGGGATGGTGTACGACGATCCGGTTGCGCCGGGAATGTTCACGCCGCTTTTTTGCCATTGGTAGGTCGGCTGAGGATTGCCTGCGGCCGCGATCGAGAATGTCGCCGAGGAGCCCAGATTGACGGTGACGTTCTCGGGTTGGGTCGTGATGCTCGGTGCAGACGGGGTGGAGCTGGAAGGGCTGTTGACCACGCTCAAGGTTACTCCGGTGGTGTCGTAATCGACGCGAAACGTATAGGAACTGCCATTGTAAGCCGCCGTGATCTGTGAGCCTGAGCTGGGAATATTGGCGAAGGTACCGGCAAAATGAGTCCCTGCGGTTGCGCTGATGATTTTCGTGGACAGGCCCGCTTGTGGCACGGCCTTGAGCATGAGGCTGAGCGTCAGTCTTCCCTGACCGATATCGATATCGCCCGTCGGTTGATCGAAGTAGAGGGGTGCCGCGTATGAACCAAAGGTGGAGAATTGCAGGATTGAGGGACTCGCGATGTTCAGGGATCCGTTGCTGATCACGAGAGAGCCGCCCATCGACCCCACGTTCAGGGTGCCGCCACTGAGAATCAGATCGCCGTTGATCGTCCCATCACCCTCGAAGTAGGCATTTTGATCGATCGTCACCCCGCTGCCTGCGGTGAGGGTGCCACCGTCCGAGAATACCGTACTGAATATTGTTATGCCCTTGGTTGAACTGATCGTTCCTCCTTCGAGATTCACGGTGCCACCCAGTGAGATGGGGCAATTGGCCGAAATGCTGTTGTTGTCCGCGACCGTGATTTGCCCGCTGTTCACCACGTTCGAGGCGGAAATTGTCAGCGAAGAGTTCAAGTTCCCGAGATGTCCGTAATTCGTGAATACTGCCGTCGGGTCGCTCAGAATGACCTGGCCGTTGCCGATAAGCGTCGACTTCGAGTCGATGGTCAATGAACCCATCGTGACAGTGAGCTGTGATCCCTGTCCGAGGGTAACCGTGTTGGATGTCAGGTAGGGGAGCGCCTGATTGAAGGTGAGCGACGAAGAGGCGCCCAGGGTGATGGATTGATTGGATACGTTGACGCCGTCGGTGAGCGTGACTGCGGCGCCTTCGGGGACGTTGATCGCGCCGCCGAAATTTACGCCGTCGAGTGTGCCACCCTGAGGGAAGTAGGAGATGGCTCCAGGGCCAATGATCCCCCCCCTGATCGTGCCGCCGTAGAGCTCAAATGCACCTCCCGAAGGGGCCTGCAGCGTCGCATTGCTGTTGTCGAGTGTGCCGGCGATTCGAATGTGGCTCGTTGAATCCAAACTGACATGTGAGAGACAGGCAGTCGTAAGGGAACCGTTAAGCACGATTGTCCCACTTCCCTGCGCCTGAAGGGATCCCGTTCCGCTGAACCCATTTCCGATGGAGAGCGTGCCTCCGCTGGCGATGAGCGTGCCATTGTTCACGAAGCTCGACGCGGGCGGCACTGAACCAATGACGTGGTCGCTCCCAATATTCAGGGTTCCGGACGTCACTTCGACCGTCCCATTATTGGTGAACGGATATCCGTAGATAATACCGGTGCCTGAGGTCTGGTTGATCGTACCGTTGTTGGTGATGGTGCTGTCGGAATTGCTGTAAAAATTAACCATTCCGCTCAGCGTCGTATTTGGATCAAGAGTCAGAGATCCGCCGACGCCGTAATACCGGCCTACGGTGAATGTGCTGGACGGGCCCATTGCGATGGTTTGTCCGGTCAATTGTCCGGCCTGTAGCCAGTAAAGCTGGGAATATTGGCCGAGTGTGATGTTCGTACCGCTGAACGAACTACCGTCGACGAGCGTGAGTTGTGCGTTTGAGGACAACGTGCAGTCGTCATTCACCGTCACGCCATCGAGCATCGAATTTGCCCCGGAGTAGCCGAGTGCTCCGGCAGCGACACTTCCATTCTTGATGCTTCCTCCTTGGAGCAGGTATTTGCCTCCAATGGGAGGGTTGAGTGTCAATCCCGTATTATCGATGATCGATGCGATGGCGATAGTCCCTCCCGCCGTGATGTCGATCGACCCAAAGTCCGAGGTTTTATTGGTCTGAAGCATGATCGTACCTCCCTTTGAGGTCGTGTAGATCTTGCCCAGGTTTGAGACGTCGCCGCCCAAATCCACCTCGCCTCCATCGACAACGATCTGGCCGCTTGAGTCGTTCACCACCGTACCTCCGCCGTACATCGAACCAAGCATCAATCCGCCTGCGCCCTGGACGGTGATCGTTCCCTCGTTCGTAAATGCTGGCGGCGCTATGGTGCCGCCGTTAATGCTCAGGATATGACCGTCGTTGACCAGCGTTGAGCCGCTGCCTTTTGTGTTGAGAGAAACGTATCCGGTGAGGGTGGTATTCGCGGCGATCGTCATTGAACCGTTCGCAATGAGAAACGATCCGCTGCCCATCGTGATGTTTCGCCCTGTCAGCGTGACCGGATGATCCCAGGTCAGGTTGGCTCCAAGAGCCAGTGTCAGATTGTTGCCGGTGAAGTCCGAGCTGCCCTTGAACAGGGCACTCCCATTGACTCCAAGACTCAAGTCCCCCGAGTAGGTGGCATCGCTGAGGGTCACGCTGTCGCCCGCTCCGATCGTGATCGCTCCGCTGGAGATCGTACCACCGCTGATCGTTGCTTTTTCCACGTTGAAGGAGCCGCCGGCGGGCGCAGTGAGCGTGGCGTTGGAATTGTCGAGCGGTCCGGCAAGAATGATGCCAGCCGGACTCGTGATGGACATCGATCCCAAGTCGGCGGTTGTTTCGGGCCCGTACAAGAATATCAGGCCATTGTCCGATGTGGATAGCGTTCCCGTATTCTTGAGGGCACTGTAGATGTTCACGAAGGATCGGTCGATATTGACCGTGCCCGAGTTCTGAAATGTGGACGTGATGCCACTCGCGCCGATGGGGTATACGGAGTCTCCGGAGACGCTCAAGGTCCCCTGATTGTCGAAGGTCTGGACGATTATGCCGGCCCCATATTGTGTGGTGAGCGTACCTGCGTTAACGAACGTGGCTCCCTGGTTGTTGTCCTTGAACGTCAATGCACCACTGGCCGACGTCGCGGAGTCGACGTTCAGGGTTGTGCTCGGCGCGAGAATCATCGATGAGCCGATCCCCATCGCGACCGTGCTGCCGGCCAATGTTCCACCGCCACCCCATGTCAACGAGGCGGAAGTGCCCAACGTCACTTTGGCCCCGGATACGGTCGTGAGGCCAGCGAACGTGTACGTGCCGTTGTTGGGGACCGATAGATCGGTGGTGACTGTCGTGCCCGAGGATTGTGCAGCCAGGCGAGGGAGGCTGCAAATGAGCAGGAGGCCGGCGCAGGCGGCACGACGAAGGGCGCGCATCGGCGCGCCGTGGCAGCGGTGGGCGGGATGGGCGCAGGGGGGGACGACCGAATCGAGGCTGGCGGGTTTCATGGGCTGTACGGGATAGAGATATTGTAACCTGACAGGAGTCCTTGACTGGTGGGCTGCTGTATCTGGCTGGCTCGCGAGAATGGCTGGTTTGCGAGCAAGGGCAGATTTGTCGATTGGGAGGGATGGCGAAAGGAAAAAATGGCTGCGGCCGATCTCGATGTTTCTGCCTTGCGGGGTCCTGCGCCTACTCTTCAGTGCCACTATTGCCACTAGGGCACAAAAAGAGACCCACGAATCAGGGGCGACCTGGATTTTGGGCACGCGACAGGATCGTCGTGCGCAAGGATTTGAACGTTGCTGGTACGGATTGAACGGCTCTCATGGCGAGTTCGATTGGGGGGGACGTGGTCTCACGGCCGCCGGCTGGTTATGAAGTACTGCGGGACCCGTTTGCGGTCCCCGTTTGCTGGTGAAAGCAATGCCCTGCGGTCGAACGTAATCTAGAAAGGACAACATGAAAC
>JAJXVO010000287.1 GCA_021782105.1 bacterium | reverse complement strand
GGCAGCCACGATCAGGACCACGCTGATCAGGAAGTTCCTCATCGTTTCATCATCTGGTCCGCCTGGTAACGCGCGTCGATCGACGCGAGATAGTCCCAGGCGAGCCTCTCACGGTCGTGTTTGACCTGCTGCTGCGCATAGACCCGACCAAACCACCCACCCGCCACCAGGGCCAGACCCAGGGCAAGGGCGACCGAAGCCGCGTTGCGCCGTACGTAGACCGGCCACGTTTCCGACGATACCGCACGATCGATCCTCTGCCAGACACGGGCGCGAAAACCCGGGTCCGCTTCCGGTTCCAAGCGCCACTCGGCGAGCGCCTGCCGGACTCTGTGTTCTTCGTTGTTCATGGGATTTGCACAGTGTGTACCCGCCACCCGCAAAAATCCCTCAAAAAAAACATTTCGCCCATTTCGAGGGATTAGTTTGGCCCAAGTGTAATTCCCGATGACGGCTCGCGCCGGGCTTCGGCCCGCCAGGCAGTCGACAAGCGATCCACACGAAATGCACTCCACGCCCGATGCTGCGTCCTCTCCTCACCGGAATTTCCGTGCGCTCCGCGCGGGCTCCACTCTGGGCATCGCCGGTCTTCTCCTCGCCTCGGCAGGCTGCGCACTCGCACCGTCATCGGCCGAACGCGCTCAAAGCCGCGGCGTCACCGCGGTCGGAGAGGTGATTCGACCCGGCACGCACTCGGCGGCCCCCCGGCCACCCGGTCCGGAATCAACCCCCGGCGACTACCTCCGCTTCGCCCTGCTTCATCGTCCGGAAGTCGCTGCAGCCTACGACGAGTGGCGCGCTTCGGTGTACGCCATCGCCCCCGAACGCGCACTGCCCGACCCGAAGCTCACCTTCCAGGCCGATATCACGAATTCCCTGAAATCGCTCATGCCAGGATTCATGATCGACCTGCTCGGGCCGAAAAAACGGGTCGCCATGACCCGCGAGGCCGTCGCCCGCAGCGACCTCGCCCACCAGGCCTACGTGGCCACGCTCGTCAGCGTGACCGACAGCCTCAGGCGTTCCTGGACGGACTTGGTCGCCATCGATCGTTCGATCGCCCTCCGCGCACAGATGACGGCCCTCATGCAGCGCCTCACCAGCGCAAACCAGGCCTCGTACGAGACAGACCGCGGGACGATGAGCCTCGATGCCCAGTCCGCCAGCATCGACGCGACCCGCAAACTTGCGCTCGAGCTCGCCAATTTGCGCGATGAACAGGCAGCCGCGCGCGCCCACTTCAAAGCCGCGCTTGGCCTCGCCCCCGGAGATCCGGATCCCGCTTGGCCGTCAGTCTCCTTCACCGATTCCGCACTCCCCGACACTGCGACCCTGTGGGCGCGCATTCTCGCAGGAAATCCCGAGCTCGCCTCGCTGCGGTCGGCCGTCGACATGGCCGAAGCCCAGATCGGGGTCGCCTCGATCGCCGGCACGCCCGACTTCTCCGCCGGACTCATGGCCGACCTGAAAATGAATCCCCTGCTCTACCGGCCCACCGCATCCCTCAGCCTGCCGGTGTGGCGCGAGCGGATACGCGCCATCATGGATTCCGCCAAGGCGCGTCGCAGCGCAAGCGTCGAGAACCTCGACGCGCGCCAGCTTTCACTCGCCGCCAACCTGGCTGACGGCCTGGCACGGCTTCGCTCCGCAGAGCGAACGCTCCGCTACATCGACACGTCCGCATTCCCCAGGATCGACCGCGACCTCGCTTCCGGCGAGGCCGCTTACGGCACTGGAAACGGCGGGATCGACGGACTTATCCGGCTCCACCTCATGCGCCTCGAACTCGCCATCGAACGCGTCGATGCGGAGCGCATGCGCGACCTCGCCTTCGCCGATGTCGTCCGCCTCGCCGCCAGCGACCTTGGCGCGATCCCGGCCCTCAACCCTGAGCTCAACGCCATCCCTTCCCAGTCATGAACTCTTCCGCCAATCGGATGCCATTCCTGATTCGAATCTCCCGACCTGCCCGGGCCGCACTCACCTCCGCCCTGTGGCTGGGATTGTTTGTCGCACTCGTGGCCCCCGCACGCCTTCTGGCCGCCAAGCAGCTCTACACCTGCGCCATGCACCGGCAGATCGTTCGCGACAAGCCAGGCAACTGCCCCATCTGTGGCATGAAGCTTGAGCCCATGCGGATGGGCAAGGCGGCCGCCAGCTCCGAACCGGCGCACCGGACAATCAAATACTACAAGTCCACGATGCTCCCCGAGATCAGCAAGAAACCGGGCAAGGACTCAATGGGAATGGAGATGGTACCCGTCTACGAGGGCGTCACCCGGGCGGCCGCCTCCGACGCCGACGCCATCACGGTCGATCCACAGACGATCCAGGAGATGAATTTCAAGACCAGCCTCGTGGAGCGCGGCCCCGCGATCCGGTCGCTGCGCACTGTGGGCATCGTCGCCTACGACGAACGGAGACTGAGCGTGGTCACCACGCGCTTCGACGGCTGGATCGACAGGCTCGCCGTCAACGCCACGTGGACCAGCGTCCGCGCGGGCCAGACGCTCTTCGAGATCTACTCACCCGAGCTCTACAACGCCGAGCTCAACTACCTCGTCGCCCTCAAATCCGAGCCGGGCACCCCCGGTCCGCTCACGCGCGCGGCCCTCCAGCGCCTCCGTCTGCTCGACGTGTCGGATGCCTTCATCGCTTCGATCGCCCGGACCGGCAAGGCCCGGCGAGATTATCCCTTTCCCGCCCCGACCGACGGCGTCGTGACCCTCAAGAACATCGTCGAGGGCCAGATGGTCCGCGCCGGAGAGCCGCTCTTCCACCTCGCCGACCTGTCCAGGGTCTGGGTCAACGCCCAGCTCTACGAGCGGGACCTCATGGGCGTCGCCCAGGGCCAGGCCGTGTCCGTCCGCATGACCTACGGCATGAACACCGAATACCCAGCCACGATCGAACAGATCCTGCCCCAGGTGGAAAACGACACCCGCAGCGCCGTCGCGCGAATCGCACTCCCGAATCCGGGCGGGATGCTTCGCCCGGGCATGTTTGCCGAGGTCCGGATTCCGGTGCACCTCGCCGCCAGCGCCCTGCTCGTACCCAATTCCGCGGTGGTTCGCAGCGGCAAGGAGAACGTCGCCTTCGTTGCGCTCCCGGGCGGCGTCTTCGAGCCCCGCACCGTCGTGCTCGGTGGCGAGGTCGACGGCGGACGTGACATCGTGCTCAGCGGGCTCAAGGCCGGCGACCGCGTGGTCACCTCCGGAGAGTTCATGCTCGATTCCGAAAGCCAGCTTCAGGAGGCGATCCAGAAGATGATCAAGCCAACGCCAGAAACAGCGGTCCCCACGGCCGCGGCGAAACCCTAAGCCACGATCGCCATGCTCAAGTCCATCATCGATTTCTCGCTTCGCAACAAGGTAGCGGTCGTGGTCGCCGCCCTCGCCGTCGCGCTCGGCGGCGTGTACGCGATGCGGCACATCCCGCTCGACGCGATCCCGGACCTTTCCGACACCCAGGTCATCATCTACACCGAGTGGCCCGGTCAGGCGCCGCAGCTGATCCAGGACCAGGTCACCTACCCGATCACCGCGAAGATGCTTTCCGTGCCCGACGCGAAGGTCGTGCGCGGGTATTCGTTCTACGGATTCTCGTTTGTGTATGTGATCTTCAAGGACGGCACCGATCCCTACTGGGCCCGCAGCCGGGTGCTCGAGTACCTCAACGGACTCCAGGGCAGCCTGCCCGCCGGGGTCACGCCACACCTCGGCCCCGACGCCACGGGCGTGGGCTGGGCGTTCATGTACTCGCTCAATTCGAAGAAGCACGACCTCGCCGACCTCCGGTCGATGCAGGACTGGTACCTCCGCTACCAGCTCTCGAGCGTCGAGGGAGTGTCCGAAGTCGCCTCGGTGGGCGGTTTCGTGAAGCAGTACCAGATCACCGTCGATCCCGTGCGGCTCCGCGCGTACAACCTGTCGCTCGAGGACATCGACCGGGCGGTGCGCCGAAGCAACGGCGAGATCGGGGGGCGGTCGATCGAAATGGCGGAGAAGGAATTCATGGTCCGGGTGCGCGGCTACCTCCGGGGCGTCGACGACATCCGCAAGATCGTTGTCGGCCTCGGCCCCGACGGTTCCCCCGTGGAACTCCACCAGGTCGCCCACGTCCAGGTCGGCCCCGACATGCGGCGCGGCATCGCCGACTACGACGGACGGGGCGAGACGGTTGGCGGCATCGTCGTCGTCCGCTACGGCGCGGATGTCCGCACCGTCATCAACGCCGTGAAGCAGCGCCTGGACGAGGCGATGAAAAGCCTTCCTCCGGACGTCCACTACTCGGTCGTATACGACCGGACGGAGCTCATCAACCGGGCCGTCGACACGCTCTCGCACAAGCTCATCGAGGAAAGCATCGTCGTCGCCCTCGTCTGCGCCGCCTTCCTGCTCCACCTGCGCAGCGCGCTGGTCGCCATCGTCATCCTCCCCGTCGCCGTGCTCGCGGCCTTCGCGATCATGTACAGCCAGGGCCTCAGCGCGAACATCATGTCGCTCGGCGGGATCGCCATCGCAATAGGCGCGATGGTCGACGCCGTGATCATCATGATCGAAAACGCCCACAAGCATCTGGAGCACGACGCTGGCAAGAAGCCCCACTGGGAAATCATCCGGGATGCCGCCGTCGAGGTCGGGCCAACGCTCTTCTAT
>JAJXVO010000286.1 GCA_021782105.1 bacterium | reverse complement strand
TGACGAAGATCGGCGAACGCGGCGACATCACACCCGAAACCGTCGAGAAAATTCTCCGCCAAGCGGCATGATTTTGGAAAAGAAGCGAGGAGCGCGAAGCGGAAATCGACGCTGACGTGCGCTCTCTCTTCACCAAACTGCAATCATCCACAAATTCGCCGTAGCCGAATCATCGCCCAAAGGCAGGGCGATTGAGCCCGCCAAGGAACCTAAACCCGACTTCCGCTACTGGAGCGTGCAAACAATACAACCCATTGATCCATCGTTCGATTTTCGCAAAGGTCGGGACTACGCGGGCGGTTTGGCCGCGGGGTAACGGATCTTGGGCGGAGGCTGGGTTGGGAGCGTGAGCGTGAGGTGTTCGAGCAAGAGGGCGACGTCGGTGCTGGGCTCGGTATGTCGGATGAGGAGCAGTTCGCGGCCGTCGGTGGTGGGCACGCACACACGATGCGGCCGGCCCGGTCTTGCGCGACACCGAGTTTCTTCAAAAGCGAGTCCCGGGGCGGCGCCTGCCTTTTGAGTTCCTCCAGGCGTTTCCAATACGTCTTGAGCTGACGCCGACGCATGCCGCGCTCCTTGTCGGTGCGAGCACCACTTTCGGCGAGCACGTACAGTTCGCCTTCGCTGGGCAGGAGCTTGACCCGCAGTTCGGGGCGCACCTGTAAGGTGTCCACTTCGCCCGCCGGTGGCGTGCGGTCAGCCGGAAACAACGCCAGTAGCCGGGCCTCTCCGTCTCGCTCGTCGATCACCGCGATCGCACGACGAAAGCACCCTTCACGGCCGCGCTGCGGGCGAGGACCTCGACGCGAATGGGATAAATGAAGCGGTTTCCCGTATTTGCTTATCGCTGGGTTCTCTGCGGCTCGGTGGTTCACTTCCAACCGAATTCTCCAGGCTCATTGCGAGGAGGTACGCAGCGACCCCGACAATCATTCCATGTGAGGATTTGATGGAATCGCGCTGCGCGCCGCCCCACACTCGGCGCTTCCATGAGCTCCGAACACTCCATCGGCATCATCGGCGCAGGCATGTACGGCAAGGTCCTCATGCGCTCGCTCCAGACCGATCCGCGCGCCCGAATCGCCTGGGTCTGCAGCGCTTCCGACGCCACCACCCGGGAGGCCGCCAAGGCTTTCGGCGTTCCCCGCTCCACCCTCGACTTCCGCGAAATCCTCGCCGACCCCGATGTCACGGCCGTCGTCATCGCCACACCACCCTACCTCCACGCCGAGATCCTTCTCGCCGCCCTCGCCGCGGGAAAACACGTGCTGGTCGAGAAACCGCTCGCTACCTCTCCCACCGACAACGCGCGCATGGTCGCCGCCGTCGCAGCCGCACCGCGACAGATCGTCCTGGAGGCGTCCTGCCGTCACACGCGCCTGACGCCGAAGTTCGCGTTCGTACACGACCTGATCCGCAGCGGAAAGCTCGGCACGGTGTATCACATCCACCACAACCACCTCGTCCGCTCCACCTTCATCGAGTGGAACAAAAACGGCGCCTGGGCCATGAACAAGAAGCTCGCCGGCGGCGGCCCTTTCATCGACTGGGGCGTCTACGATCTGTCCTTCCATCTCGGTCTCCTCGACGACCTGCCGCAGCTCAAGGGCCTGCGCAGCTTCACCACCAACGGCCTGCGCGACATCAGCCACCTCATCCCCTTCACCGACGTCGAGCAGCACGGCGCCGCCTGGATGGAATTCGACTCAGGCCTCACCTACTACTACGAGCGCGGCGCCGGCGTCCACGGCGAGACCTTCTGCGAGACCCGCCTCTATGGCACCAAGGGCGGTTTGCGCTTTCAGTATCCGAGCTGGGACGACCGCAAAATCGAGTTTTTCCACGACGACGGCCAGCCTCGGAAGGAGATCTTGGAGGTCGACGTCACCGGCGCCCCGGACGACAACGTCGCCCTCGCCACCCACTTCCTCGACTGCCTCGACGGCAAGACCGAGCCGCAGATGACCGTTGCCCGCGCCGCCAAACACATGGATATCCTCTTCAAGATCCTCGCCCCCGAAAATTCACGCCCAACGGGTTCCTGAACGATCCCGCCAATGCGCCGTCCAGCATCGGTGTTCACAGCAGCCGGCTCCCCATTCCAGCAATCTTGAAAAAGCTCAACATAGCCCTGTTCTTTTGCCTCATCTTTGGCTGGTGCTGCCTCTTCTCGAATCACGCGTTCTACGACGACGAGGGCTATATCCTCTATACGGCCCGCGAAGTCTTCAAGGGCCACAGTCTCTACGATCACGTCTACTCCCAGTACGGCATCTCGTTTTACCTGGTGACCACCGTCATCCAGAACCTGTTTGGAATCCTCACCTCCAACGGCATCCGGGTGCTGTGCCTCGCCTGCTGGGGCCTCGCGGCCTGGGGTTCCGGCCTGTTTTGCCTGAGAGTATCCAAGAAACCCGGACTGGCCGCACTCTGCGCCGCAGCCACCTTCCTGTTTCTTTACTACAACCGGGACGAACCCCTCCATCCGGGTATCTTCATCATCGCCGCCCTCGCCCTTCTCACGAGCGCACCAATCCGGGTGCGGGGCAGAGACATCATCTATGGCGTGATCACCGGATTTCTTCTGGGCATGAAGATCAACGTGGGTCTCCTGCTCGGGGTTTCCCTGTTCCTATGGTACCTGCGAGGCTGGAACACCCTCCCGGGGCTGATCCTGAAGCTGGCGATCGTATCGCTCGCCCTGTTCCTTCTGACAAAGGCCCTGCTTCTCGACCAGTGGGTCCTCATCTTTGACGCGAGCATCCTGGGAGGCACGCTATCGATCCTGCTCCGCGAGAAGGGTCCGGCGCCAAAACCGGCCGAGTTTCTCAAGTACGCCGCGGCAACGCTCGCCGTCGTAACGGGCCTGCTTGTTTACACCCACGGCCAGGGCACCTCGTGGACGGGAATTCTCCACGGCACCGTGCTGGACGCCATCAAACACCCGCTGAACTATTCCTACCCCGTGGACTGGAGGACGGGGACGGTCGCCTCCATCGTCCTCGGGCTGGGCGCAAGTCTGCTGCATCGGTTCGGCAAACTCCCCCCGAGGGGGTTTCACGCCCTGCGGATTCTGCACGCGGCATTTCTGGGCGCCGCGATTTTCATGGTGATGGATTACCGCGCCATCGGGCTCGTATTCAGTTTCACCGCACCGTGGCTGTGGCTGTGGGTGGAGGAGGACACCTCGCTCGTAGCCTGGGTCCTGCTCTTCCAGATGCTGCACGCCTATCCCATCGGCGGCATCCAGGAGGCCTGGGGCGTGTTTCTGGTGTTCCCCCTGGTGCTGTCGCACGTGCGCGACTCCCTCGCCCAGGTCCCCGGGCTGCTCGAGAGCCGTCCGCTCGGCTACCTCCTTTCCGGTCTCGCCCTTGCGAAGGTGATTGAGGTCTCGGCCTGCATCGCCGTCCCCTACGCGAAGGGCACGGCCCTTCCCTACCCGACGGCATCGTGGATACGCCTGCCCACCACATTGGAAACCGAATATGCCGCGGTCACCGATTTTTGCATACTGAACTGCGACACGCTCTTCAGCGGACCCGGGATGCTCAGCTTCAACGTCTGGGCCGCCAAACCGGCGCCCTCGCAGAAGAACACGACGTTGTGGTGGACGCTCCTCTCCAGGCCCGAGCAGGCCCATATTCAACACGTGCTCGAAAACACCCGCTCCCTGACCATCCTGCAAAACGACACCGTCGCCGACGCCGCCACGACCGATTTTGGGCCCCTCATGCGTTACATTCTGGCCCAGCCGGTGGCCTTCAAGACAGGCGACTTCACCGTGTACGGGAGCACCCGGGCGATGCACTACCCGCGCTCGGTCGTTCGCAAATTCACGAAGGGCAGGACGGTCGCCCTGGAGTTTCCCGAGGTTCTTCACCCGGGTGACGAGGTCCAGATTTACGATTGCAAGCTGGGCGTCGGCCCCGTCTACCACGAAGAAACCGTCCGCTCCGCAACGCGCACCGTCACCTTTCCACAGACGGTCATCCCCATCAGCTCCAATTCTTCCCTGGCCGGCGTCGTCCGAGACCATCGGTTGACGGCCTTGTACAGGGTCGGAGAGACCCCCTGACCAGGCACGATACATCCAGGCGTATTGCCCGTTATCGCATGTCGTGTGCATGGGAGCGCTGTGACGCCGAGCCGCATCGCCTTGGGTGAGGGCCGTTGCAGTGATGCCGTCTCCCCGCGGTAAGTAGAGGTCCTGATCGTCGAATATCTGGACGGAGACATGCCAGCCCGTGATGCTCCGGTGTGAGGGGTGTGACTTTCCAAAAACGTCCATTCCCGCCGGCTTCAATCGCGAATCTGTCATGGACCCAAGTACCCACCAACAAATCCGACAATTGTTGGATGACTACCTGAGCATGTATGCGGGCCGAGAAGATCAACTCACCGAATGCTTCAGCGAGGATTTTTCAGGCTTCACGGGAGGCGGGGATTTTCTGGTCAAAGACAGGAAATGCTGGGTCGAGATTACCCGTCAGGATTTCGCCCAGATCAAGGATCCCATCCGGATCGAACTCAAGGCCGTGGCCATTCAGTCGCTGTCCGACACGATCGCGGTCGCGACGAGCTTCTTTTCGATCCACCTGCCTATCGAAGACCACGTGCTGTCTCGGGAGACCGCCCGCCTGGTGCTGATTTTCCGCAAGGA
>JAJXVO010000031.1 GCA_021782105.1 bacterium | reverse complement strand
CGCCGAGGATCAGGGCGATAGAACCAAAGAATTCCGCAAAGATCGCCAGGACGGCGAAAAGCGCGGGAATGTGCATCGTGCCGGTGAAGAAGTGCATCGTGCCGGCGAAACCGTAGCCGCCGAACCAGCCGAGCATTTTTTGGGCGCCATGCGGAAACATCACGATTCCGAGAGCGAGGCGGGCGATGAGTTGGGCCGTACTATTGTTGGTCTTGAGCAGGAGTTGTAGCGATTTCATTGGGTTGTGGGTTCGAGTGTCAGAAGGCCGGTCCGGACGGGAGTCGCGAGCCGGCGTGGGAGAATCAGGCCAGGTCGAAGAGAAGGACCTGTGAAGGTTTGGTTGCGGAGAAGCGAAGAGCGCCGGGCGCCGTGATGGATGCGGCATCGCCCGCGGTGAGTGTTTTGCCGTCGAGTGAGACCTCTCCCTCGGCGACGTGCACCCAGGCCGCGCGGCCCTCGGCGAGAGTGTGCACGGTCTTTTCTCCCTCGGCCAGCCTTACGAGCCACAGGTCGGCGTTCTGGTTGATGGCGATCGATCCGTTCCTGCCGTCCTTGCTGGCGACCAAGTGAGGGATGCCTGCTGGCGCTGCGGCGAGGGACTTTTCGGCATAACGCGGCGTGGCGCCCGAGCGGTCCGGCTGTATCCAGATTTGCAGGAAATGGGCCGCCTCGTCTTCGGAGGGGTTGAACTCGCTGTGGCGCACGCCGGTGCCGGCCGCCATGTACTGCACTTCGCCGGCGCGGATCACGCGGCCGTTGCCCATCGAGTCCTTGTGCTCGAGCGCACCGCTGAGCACGTACGTGATGATCTCCATGTCGCGGTGGGGGTGCAGCCCGAACCCCTTGCCCGGCATCACGAGGTCGTCGTTGATCACGCGCAGGCTGCGAAACCCCATCCAGGCCGGATCGTGGTAGTCCGCGAAACTGAAGGTGTGATAGCTGTCGAGCCAGCCATGGTTGGCGTGTCCCCGCTCGTTGGCGTGTCGGATCTTCATTGTTCCGCCATCATACCACGTGCGGGCCTGTCTTGTGAAAGACCAAGATCCTTGCCTCACCATAACCAAAAGGCATGCTGGTTGCGTCATGGAACTCCGACACCTGCGCTATTTCGTGGCGGTCGCCGAGGAGGAGAACGTCTCGCGGGCGGCGCTGCGCCTGCACGTGTCGCAGCCGGCGCTCAGCCGCCAGGTTCGTGATCTCGAGGACGAACTCGGGTTCATCCTGCTGCACCGCAGCGCGAAGTCGGTGCGTCTGACCGACGCGGGACGCGCGTTTCTGGCCGAGTGCCGCGCGGTCCTGTTGCGGGCGGACGAGGGTGTGAGGGCGGCCAGGGCGGTGGCGACGGGCCACGCCGGTGAATTGCAGGTGGGTTATGCTCCGACGCCCACGGCGCGGCTGCTTCCTCCGGCGTTGCGCGCTTTCCAGGCCGAGACGCCCGGGGTGCGGGTCAAACTGCACGACCTGTCGACCGAGGAGATGATCAGCGCGTTGCGGGCGCGGACGATCCATCTGGCATTCCTGGTCAATCCCGGCCGCACCCTGTTGCGGGGGCTGAAGTTCACGAACATTCTGACCGATCCCTTGCGTGTAGCCGTTGCTCCCGGGCATCCTCTGGCGAGGTTGCGCAGAGTGCCCGTCAAGCGCCTGCTGTCCGAGCCGCTCGCGGTGTACAGTCGGTCGGAGTTCCCGGAGTACCATGAGATGCTCTCCGCCTTGTTTGGCGGTTTCGGGGGCGTGCCGACGATCGCGTCGGAGCACGAGAGCGGGGCAAGCCTCGTCGCCGCGGTGGAGGCGGGCTGCGGTCTGGCTCTGGCCTCGCGCTCGCTCGGGTGGTCCGTCGGCTCACGCCTCAAGCTGATCCCCCTCGATCCGCAACCCGAGCCCCTGAACATCGGTGCGGCGTGGCTTGCGGAGGGGCTTGCGCCGGTGGGAGAACGATTCCTTCGCTGCGCCAAGGCGGCGGCCGCGTTGGCGGAATGAACCGTCCTGCCGGGGGCGGGCGCGAGCGGCTTCGTGATGGCGGGGGGGCGAGGACATCGATCCGAATGTCGGACCATCGACCTCCCGGGATTGGAGATTATCGATTCGGCGTGTCGGGTTTTGTGCGGCGACGGCGCATATAACTACGACGGTTGAAATTCCGCCGTCCCAGTACACCCTATGAACTACCCCGGATCGAACCCCACACCCACCTGCGAATCCCCGCAGCGCACGAGAGTCAAAACGGCCGCATCGTATGCCGCCTTTGCCCTGGCCCTGGTCCTGGGCTCAAGCATCGGTTCCGCCCAAGAGGTGGCGACCGACACTACCAAACCCGTCGGCGAGACCAAGCCGGCCAGCACAAGCACTAAGGTCGACAAGGCGAAACCCGCGCCAAAGCAGGAAACCTCAACGGACCAGGCGCCGGGCGACGACAAGGTTGTGCTCGACACCTTCGTCGTCACGGGCATCCGCGCCAGCGTGAGCAGCGCCCTCGATATCAAGCGCTCCTCGGTGAACATCGTTGATGCGATCGTTGCGGAAGACATCGGCAAGTTCCCCGACAACAACGTCGTCGAGGCGATGCAGCATCTTCCGGGCGTCCAGGTCACCGACCGCGCCAGCGGCCAGATCGCCACGGTGACCATACGCGGGCTTCCGGACGTCAGCACGACGATCAACGGCCGCAACGTATTCACGGCATCGGGTCAGTCCCTGTCGCTCCAGGATATTCCGGCGAGCCTGCTCGCCAGCGTCGAGGTGTACAAAACCCGTTCGGCAAACCTGATCGAGAACGGCATCGCCGGACAGATCGACATCCGTACACACCGTCCCTTCGACTTCAAGGGCGACAAGTTCTCGTTCGCGGCGCGCAGCACCTATGCGGATCTGGCGAACAAGTTCGGCTCCAACTTCAGCGCCCTGTACAGCAAACGCTGGGAGAACAGCGCGGGCAAGTTCGGCGCGCTGATCAATGTCTCCTACAGCGAGACGCCTTATCGCAACAACAGCGTGACGCCGGGCGCGGAGGTGCCGTTCATGACAAATAATCCGGCGCCGGGTTGGGTGCCTTACCAGCGTATCTTCACCGACGGCGTGAATCCCTGGGTGGCCGGTCTGACGGACGGTCTTCCCACCGCGCCGGGCTCGACCATGAAGATCAACGGACAGGATGTCCCGTATGTACTTTCCCGTGACGCGATCTTCTCCGCCGACGCCGTAGGCGCGACGCGCCGCCCGGCGACGAACATTTCCCTGCAATGGGCGCCCAACGAATCCTCCGAATACACGGCGGAGGTTTTCTACGACGGTTACCGGAACACCAATTACAACGACATGCTCTTCTCCTTCGTGGACTGGTGGGGCGGCCCCCTCGGGCCGGTGACGCTCTATCCCGGCACCAACATCGTCAAATCGAGGCAGAGCGTGGGCTACGTCTACGGTTTCAACAGCGGCGATCTCACGACTGGCAAGACCAACAGCTTCGTCTATGCCCTCTCGGGAAAGTGGGACATCAGCCCGGACTTCAAGCTGAAGGCCGACGCCGCGTATCAAACGAGCGAATTCAACTCGACGTTCTTTGCGATGCGCACCGACCGTGTCGCCCCCTCGATCTCGGTTGATTTCAATGCCCACGACGGCCTCCCGGCCTACAGTTTTCCAGGCAGCAACCTGAACGACCTGACCAGCTGGAACATCGCCCAGCTCTACGATCAGGCCCATCGCAACAAGGGCGACGCAGGCACGCTCACCACCGACGGCGCCTATCAGCTCCACTGGCCCTTCCTCAAGAAGCTGAGCTTCGGCCTGCGCTACGACGATCGCAAGGCCTCCGAGGCGCAGCGCCTCCAGGATGCCCCATCCCTGGGACAGCCGCTCTCGAAGTATCCGCAACTTGCGTACTACAACTCGGGTTTCTTCCGGGGCCGCGCCGACATCCCGACGTCCTGGGTCGCCGCCAACGGCTTCTACATCCGCGACCATGCCGACGAGATCCGGAATCTCTACAAGAGCACCGTGGCCCCGAATTTCCTCACGGGCGACCAGCTGCAGCTGACCGAGAACTTCAACGTCAAGGAGGTCAACACGGCCGCCTACCTCATGGGCAACTTCGAGACCTACCTCGCCGGCCACAAGCTCGATGGCCAGGCCGGCGCCCGCTATGTGAACGTGAAGACCGACATGGCGTTCAGTGGCACCACGGGCTCCGTGACCAAGGACAAGCTGCTGCCCAGCGCCGCGCTTCGCTTCAACATCACGGAAAACTTCCGGTTCCGCCTCGCCTATGGCGAGACGCTGCGCCGCCCGAACTTCGTGGATCTGAATCCGACCATCACCTACACGAAGGACGTGACGGGCATCGGCTACGGCACCGCGAGCGGCGGCAATTCGAACCTGAAGCCGACGGAGTCGAAGAATTACGACGCGTCCCTGGAGTACTATTTCAACGACGCCTCGGCCATCTTCATCACCGCGTTCCGGCGAAACATCGACGGCCTGGTGGTGGGCTTCCGCAGGCACGTGACCTATCAGGGCTACGACTACGTGCTCTCCCAGCCGGACAACGCCTCCAACGGCGTGCTGGACGGCTATGAGGTGGGCGCCTCGTTCTTCCCGAAGAACCTCCCCGGTTGGCTCAACGGCCTGGGTGTCCAGGCAAGCTTCACCTCCCTGCACTCCAAACAGGACATTCCGATCACCGACGCCGCCACGGGCAAGGTGATCGGCACCCAGACGACGCCCTTCTTCGCGGTCTCCAACTCCTCGTGCAGCGGAGTGCTGGCCTACGAGCGGAAGCGCTTCAGCGCACGCCTGTCGTACGAATGGCGCGCAAGTTTCCTTCATCACTACGAGGCCGCGCTGTTCGCAAACCCGCTCGGCGTTTACGACAGGCCCGAGCAGGCCATGGAGGTGCAACTCAGCTACAGGCTCACCAACAATCTCATGCTCACCTTGGACGCCACCAACCTGACCAACGAGATCTACCAGAGTTACTACGGCAACAACCCCGGCAACTCGACCACCAACAACTTCGGCAACTCGCTCTACAGCCGGACCGTTTCGCTGGGGCTGCGCTACTCGATGTAGACGGCTCCAAAACCGAGCGACTCAAGAGGGCGGCGGGTGTTCCGTCCGCCCTCTTTTCCCTTTTCAATCGAACCCCGAAACAGCGCTGCCGACGGCGCCCCTCCCGCCCCCCCCGGGAGTCCCACGTCCTTCCTGGCTTGCTCCCGACATGATCTCCCTTCCCAAAGCGCTCGGCCTGATCCTTGGCGCCGCGTTGGCCGCCCTCCCGGCGCGGGCCCAGGGGACACCCACTTTCTCCAACGTCACCGTCCACGATCCCTCCGTCGTCCGCGACGGCTCGAGCTATTATGTGTTCGGCTCCCACATGGCCTCGGCGAGCACGACCGACCTCATGCACTGGACGCAACTCACAACCGGCCCGACGTATCCGAATTCGCTGATACGCAATCAGGACCCGCAAACGGAGTTTGCCGACGCACTCGCCTGGGCGCAGACCAACACCTTCTGGGGCCCGGACGTCATCCGGCTCGGCGACGGGAAATACTATTTCTACTATTGCACCTGCCAGGGCAGTTCGCCCCTCAGCGCGCTCGGTCTGGCGGTATCCGACGCAATCACGGGCCCCTATTCGAACGTCGGCATCCTGTTGAAGTCCGGCATGACGGGGATCAGCCCCGCCGGCGTGGTGTACAACGTCAACATCCACCCCAACGTGGTGGACCCCTCGGTCTTCTTCGACAACGCGGGGAAACTCTGGATGGTCTACGGCTCGTTCTCGGGCGGCATCTTCATCCTCCAGCTCGACTCGACGCCCGGTTCGCCGACCATCGGCCAGCCGCTTCCCAACCAGGGGGGCTACGGCAAGAAGCTGATCGGCGGCAACAGCTCCCGCATCGAGGGTCCCTACATCGTCTACAGCCCCGAGACCGGTTACTATTACCTCTTCATGACCTTTGGCGGTTTGGACGCCGCGGGCGGGTATAACATCCGCGTGGGGCGCTCGGTCAATCCCGACGGTCCCTACCTTGACGCCGCCGGCAACGACCTCACCAACGTCAAGGGCAACTACGCCTTCGACGACGCCAGCATCGCGCCGTACGGCGTGAAGTTGATGGGCAACTACCAGTTCCTCCATGTCGACGGCGAACCGGGGACGCTTTCGCGCGGCTACGTGTCGCCCGGAGGCTGCTCGATCTATCGCGATCCCGACCTCGGCCGCACCCTGCTCGTCATTCACACCCGCTTCGTCGGGCTCGGCGAGCAGCATCAGGTGCGCGTCTATCAGCTGTTCCTCAACCAGGACGGCTGGTTTGTCGCCGCGCCCCAGCGTTTCGCCCAGGAGGCCGTGTCCACCACCGATCCAACTCTGGTTCCCGGCAGTTATCGATTCATCAACCACGGCAAGGCGATCTCCGCCGCCGTCAACACCTCCACGATCGTCACCCTGAACACCGACGGCTCGGTCGGCGGATCGACTTCGGGCACCTGGACGCTCTCGGGCGACCACTACGTCACGCTCACCCTGGGAGGCGTCGTTTACCGCGGTGTCTTCGTGCAGGTCTGGGATGACGACAATCAGGAGTGGGTCATGTCCTTCACGGCCCTGTCCTCCGATGGCGTCTCGGTGTGGGGCTGCAAGGTGGCGGCGTTGACCACCGACGTGGCACCTTCGATCACGACACAGCCCGTGCCGCTCTCGGTCGCGGCCGGCACTTCCGCAACTTTTTCGGTCGCCGCCTCCGGGATGCCAAGCCCCGGCTATCAGTGGCGTCGAAATGGCGCGAACATTCCGGGCGCCACCGGCAGCTCCTACACTCTCGCCGCCCCCACCTTGGCGGATGCGGGGGCCTATTCGGTCGTGGTAGCCAACCGCGTCGCCAGTTTCCAGAGCGCTCCCGCTGCGCTTACGGTCACCCAGCCCGCGGGCCTGCTCATCACGAGCCAGCCCCAGTCCCAGATCGTCGCCCTCGGAGGCAGCGTCGCCTTCTCCGTGTCCGCAACCGGTGCCGGCCAGCTCTCGTATCAATGGATCCATGACGGGAGTCCGATGGCCGGCGCCACCGGTCCCAGCTACACGGTCAACCCGGTCGCCACGGGAGACCGCGGCGCCTACGCCGTGGTGGTGACCGATGCGACGGGGACCGTCACCAGCAGCACGGCCGTGCTTGCCGTGAGTTATGCCACCCCGAACAGCAACTCCCGACTGACCGCGCTGTCCTGTCGGGCGACCGTCGGCAGCGGCAGCGACGTGCTCATTCCCGCGTTCATGGTCGGTGGTACCGGCTCGCGGCAGGTCATCGTGCGGGCCGGCGGGCCGGCGCTCGCGCAGTACGGGGTCAGCGACGTTCTCCCGCAGCCGAAGATGCAGCTGTACCGTGTCGGGACCCCCGACCCGATCGATTCCAACGTCGGCTGGAGCAGCGGCTCGGCGGCGAACACCGCGGCAATCCAGGCTGCGTTCACGCAGGTCGGCCTTCCCCCCTATCCCGTCGGTTCGGCGGACTCGGCGCTCATCGCGACCGTCGATGCCGGCAGCGCCTACACGGTGGTCGTCAGCGGCGCCGACGGCCGCGGCGGCAATGCCATTGTGGAACTCTACGAGTTGGGGTCCGGCGCCGCGCCGATGACGGCGTTGTCCTGCCGGGCGATGGTCGGGACCGGCGACAAGATCCTCATTCCGGGTATTGCGATCACCGGCAGCAGTCCCAGGCAGATGATCCTCCGCGCGAGCGGTCCGGCCCTGATCCCGTACGGCGTCACAGGCACGCTCGCGAAGCCGCACCTGGAGCTGTACAGCGGCACCACCAAGATCGCCGAGAACACCGGCTGGAGCACCGCGGCCAACGCCGCCGATGTGGCCTCCGTGTCGCCCAGGTGCGGTTTGGCCAATTTCCCGGAAAACTCGCCCGATTGCGCCATACTCGTCACGCTCCCGCCCGGACTCTACACCGCCCAGGTGAGCGGCGTGGGCGGCGCCACGGGAGTCGCTCTGGTGGAGGTCTACGTGGTGCCCTGAGCGCGAGACCCTTGCCCCGCTAGGCAGGCTTCCCGCGGACGTTCCGACCGTGTCGCAGGATTTTGGGGACGCCTAGATGGTGAAGTCGCTGGGCTCGGGCTTTACGGGCGTGCTGCCGGGCAGCAGCATGCCGGCGCCGACCGTCGCGTTCGAACCGGGCTCGATCAGGATGAAGGAGCCGGTCATGCGATTGGCCGCATAACCATCGAAGAACAGCGGCTTCGCCGTGCGGATGCGGATCTCGCCGAGATCGTTCATGCCGAGCTCCGCGGGCGCCACCTGGGGTTCGAGGGTCTCCATGTCGAGACGGTGCTCGATCTCGGTGACCATCGCCTGGACCGTGTGGCTCGTGTGCTTGACGAGATATTTTTTGCCGCGCTGCAGCGCGCGCGGATGCATCCAGCAGACCTTGGCGTGGAGTTCGGTGGAGCCCGAGGGGAGGGAATCGAGCCCCACGATCATGTTGCCTCGGCTGATGTCGATGTCGTGCTCGAGCACGAGTGTGACGGATTGCGGGCAAAACGCCTCTTCGACGGGACCCCCGAAGGTGTGGATTTCCCTGACCGTGGTGACGATGCCGGCGGGAAGGGCGAGCACCTTGTCGCCGCGGCGCACGATGCCGCCGGCGATCTGTCCGCTGAAGCCGCGAAAATCGTGCAGGCGCGCATCGGTCGGGTTGTTGGGGCGGTTCACCCACTGGACGGGAAGGCGCAGGCCCTGAAGATTCCAGTCGCTGCCGATGTGCACGGTTTCCAGATGGGCGAGCAGGGTGGGGCCGAGATACCAGGGGGCGTTTTTCGAGGGCTGCACGACGTTGTCGCCGTGCAGCGCGCTGATCGGGATGAATTTGACGTCCTTGATGTCGAGGCGCGGCAGGAACTGCTCGAACTGGTCGCGAATCTCCTGGAAACGCTGCTCGGACCAGCCGACGAGATCCATCTTGTTGACTGCAACGACCAGGTGCGGGATTCGCAGGAGCGAGGCGATGGCCGTGTGGCGGCGGCTTTGCTCGATGACGCCGGCGCGGGCGTCGACGAGCACGATGGAGAGGTTGGCTGATGAGGCGCCGGTCACCATGTTGCGCGTGTACTGCACGTGACCCGGAGTGTCGGCGATGATGAACTTGCGGCGAGGCGTGGCGAAGTAGCGGTAGGCGACGTCGATCGTGATACCCTGCTCGCGCTCGGCGCGCAGGCCGTCGGTGAGATTGGCGAGATTGATCTGGCCCCCGCCTGTGATGTCGGCGGAGCGCTCCAGCGCCTCGATCTGGTCCTCCATGAGCGACTTCGAGTCGTAGAGCAGGCGTCCGATGAGGGTGGACTTCCCGTCGTCGACGGAGCCGGAGGTGTTGAATCGGAGAATGTCGATGGAATGCATGGAGTCGGATGGGCGCGGAGAGGAAGCGAAAATCGGGAATCGAGGAGTGAGGAGGTCCGGCTCGACGCCGGACGCCGGTGACTCGCTTGCGTTCGTGATCGTAGGGGAGTTCGAAATCATGGCTGCTTTGCGTAGGTGGGGCGCGATTTCACGGGACTCGGGGCCGTTCGGGCGCCCCTTCTCGCTGCTCGCTTCCCACTCCTCGCTTCTTTCAGTTCAGAAATAGCCCTGTTTTTTTCGGTCCTCCATGGCGGCCTCGGAAGCCTTGTCATCGGCGCGGGAGCCGCGCTCGGTGACGCGGGCGGCGGCGATTTCGGCGATGATGTCGTCGAAAGTGGTCGCCGGCGACTCGACGCAGCCCGTGCTGATGATGTCGCCGATGGTGCGGACGCGGACGGTGAGTTCCTGCACGGTTTCGCCGGGCCTGGGAGGGACGAGTGTGTTGACGGGCAGCCATTGGCCTTGGCGGCGGACGCAGGCGCGGCGGTGGCTGAAATAGATGCTGGGCACCTCAAGGTTTTCACGGCGGATGTATTCCCACACGTCCATCTCGGTCCAGTTCGAGAGCGGAAACACGCGCATGTTTTCGCCGGCGTTGAGGCGTCCGTTGTAGAGATTCCACAGCTCGGGACGCTGGTTTTTCGGATCCCACTGGCCAAAGCTGTCGCGAAAACTGAAGAAACGTTCCTTGGCGCGGGCCTTTTCCTCGTCGCGGCGAGCGCCGCCGATGCAGGCGTCGAAGCGGAACTCCTCGATGGCGGCGAGCAGGGTGGGGATCTGAAGCTTGTTGCGGCTGATTTCGCCGGGGGCGGCGATGGCGATGCCCTTGGCGATGGCGTCCTCGACCTTGCGGACGATCAGCTTGGCGCCGAGCTGGCTGGAGCGGCGGTCGCGGAATTCGTTGAGCTCGGGAAAGTGGTGGCCCGTGTCGACATTGAGCAGGGGCATCGGCAGGTCCGCGGGGCGGAAGGCCTTCTCGGCGAGACGAAGCAGACAGATCGAGTCCTTGCCGCCGGAGAAGAGCAGGGCGGGCCGCTCAAACTCGCCGGCGACCTCGCGCATGATGTGGATCGCTTCGGTCTCGAGATGCTGCAGGTGGTCGAGATGGTAGTTGGACATGGTCTGAAGTCGGAAGTCGGGGATCGGAAGTCGGAGATCGGAGGTCAGGTGGCAGAAGGGACTTCGCCCAAGCCTGGACCTGCGGCTTCAACTTCGGGGCGAAACGCCGGTCAGGTGGTTGCCGCGGCGGTTGCTGCGCGCTTGCCCCAGGAGGCGTGCAGGCCGCACTCCCGCTTTTCGTCGGCCTTTGCCGGATCGAAATAGTCGTGTTCGTTGGGCAGGCGATGGGCCGTCAGATAGGCCTCCATCTGTTCATCGGAGAAGTAGAAGAAGGGGCTGACCTTGAGCGTGCCGAAATTTTCGTCGACGCTCAGCACGTCGAGGCCCGCCCGGTTCGGGTTCTGGACCTTGCGCAGGGCGGTGACCCAGACCTTGGGGGCGAGTTCGCGCATGCCGCGCTGGAAGGGTTCCAACTTCATCAGCGCGCTGAAGCGCTTGAGCCGCTCTTCGTCATCGGGCCCGGGGATCGGGCCGTGGACGGCGTCCCGGTGGGCGGCCGTGATGCGGGGAAGGAATGGCTTGAGGTTGAGATTGAGGAGCGTGCGCAGCTCCTCGGCGTGGCGGTAGGTCGCCGGCCGGTTGTAGCCGTGGTCGACCCAGAGTACGGGGATGCCCGGCTGGACCTGAGTGACGACATGGAGCACGGCCGCTTCGTAGGGACGGAAGTTCGTCGACACGATCGCGCGGCCACCGCTCAGGGCCAGCGCCCAGCGGGTGATATCCAACGGGCTTTTGGCGCCGAGTTCTGCGTTGAGGGAGGAAAGGTGTTCGGGAGAATACATGGCGAAGACGGAATCCGGGTGCGGAGGGATGCGGAATCGCACGGTGCGACTCCGACGATGCGAGGGTGGGTAGGGGCCGGTCAGGCGGAGAGCGCCTTGGCGGCGTCCTGTTCGGGCCAGATCACGCGGGCGACAAAATCGCCGAAGCGTTCGTGACCGATGCGCTCGTTCTTCCAGCGCGTCAGAACCGGCAGGAGTTCGGTCACGAGATCCTCGCCCTTGACGGAACTGCGGTAGTCGCGGTTGAGCCGCTGCAGATCGCCGCCTCCGCCAAGCAGGATGTTGTATTTGTTGGGGGCGCGACCGACGAAACCAATTTCGGCCATGTACGGACGCGCGCAGCCGTTCGGGCAGCCTGTCATCCGAATGATCAGGTCCTCTTCCTGTAGTCCGAGCTGGCCCAGGGCGCCTTCGAGGCGATCGAGCAGGCCGGGGAAGAAGCGTTCGGACTCCGCCAGGGCGAGCCCGCAGGTCGGAAGCGAGACGCAGGCCATCGAGTTGAGACGCAGCGAGCGGGCCTGACGCTCGACCTGGATGCCGTGCTCGGCGAGCAGGGCGGTGATCGCGTACTTGTGCTCGCTGCTGACGTTGGCCATCAGAAGGTTTTGGGTCGGCGTGAGCCGGTATTCGGGGGCGTAGAGCTCGGCCACCTGGCGCAGGGCCGACTTCAGCCGGTATTTGGCCGTGTCGTGGATGCGGCCCGTCTCGACATAGAGCCCGAGGAACCACCGGCCGTCGCTTTGCTTGTGCCAGCCGAACAGATCGCCCTGGCGCGTGAGCTCGACGGGACGAGTGGGCTCCAGGCTGAAGCCCGCGCGCTTTTCAACCTCGGCGCGGAACCATTCGACGCCGCGCTCGGCCAGCACGTACTTCAGGCGCGCGTGCTTACGGTTCGTGCGGTCTCCGGAATCGCGATACGCCGTCAGGACCGCCTTCGCGACGTCGACGACCTTGTCGGGCGTGACGAACCCCAGGTCATCCGCAACGCGGGGATAAGTGGCTGCGTTGCCGTGGGACATTCCCTGGCCGCCGCCCGCGAGCACGTTGTAGCCGAGAAGGCGCGTGGGATCGGCTGGATCCGCGATGGCGACGAAGCCAAGGCAGTTCGAGTACACATCCGTGTCGTTGAGCGGAGGGATCGCGAAGGCGGTCTTGAATTTGCGGGGCAGGTACTGCTTGCCGTAAAGGGGGTCCTCGAACGCCTGCTTCTCCTCGGTGGAAAGGTTGAGCGCCTGGCCGTTGACCCAGATCTCGTGGTAGGCGCGGGTCTCGGGGATGAGCGCGTCGCTCACGCGGCGGGCGTCGGCGATGACAAGGTCCGAGAGCACTCCCTGCGAAGGTGTCGGAGGGGCCATGACGTTGCGGTTCACATCGCCGCAGGCCGCGATGGTGGTGATCAGTGCGTCGTTGAGCCCCTTGACCAGGGCGCGAAGGCCCGACTTCACGACGCCGTGCCATTGCAGGGACTGGCGCGAGGTGATGCGCAGCGTGTCGTTGCCGTAGGCGGTCGCGAGCTTGTCGAAGGCGATGTACTGGGCGGCTGGCACGACGCCTGCAGGAAGGCGCGCCCGGATCATGAACATGTACTTTTTGCCCGTCTTGCGCAGGTCGCGATCATCCTGCTGATAGATGCCATGAAACTTGATGAACTGCTCATCATCCTCGCAGATGTGGTCGGCGGCGGGATCCGCGAGGGTCTCGGCCAAGGTGCCAGCCAACGTCGGATCGGCGAGCTTAAGTAGCTCGTTCTTGGATAATTGGGCGTTTAAGGAAGGGCTCATCGAATTGAATTGATAACATGACTAAAGAATAAAATTGACAGAAAGTCAAGTGTTAATACCTAATCCCTAGTATAGATTATGAATATTGCAGTGCCCATGGTTTCGCTGGTCGGTGCGGGTCCCGGGGATCCGGAGTTGATCACGGTGCGCGGACTCAAACGGCTGCAGGGGGCGGAAGTCGTGGTTTACGATGAACTCGCCGGTGCGGAACTGCTGGCCTTTGTGCGGCCGGATGCGGAGCTGGTTTTTGTGGGCAAGCGTTGTGGCAAACACGCGCTGGAGCAGGAGCGGATCAACGCGCTGCTTGTGGAGAAAGCACGCGAGGGCAAGCGGGTGGTCCGGCTCAAGGGGGGGGATCCCTTCATCTTTGGCCGAGGAGGCGAGGAACTCGCGGAGCTGGCGGGCGCGGGCATCGCCGTGGAAGTGGTGCCCGGGGTGACCGCCGCCGCCGCCGCCGGCGCCGCCGCGGGTGTGCCGCTCACGCATCGCGAGCTGTCGTCGGGCGTGATCTTCCTGACCGGCCACGAAAAGCCCGGCAAACCCGAGTCATCGATCGACTGGCGGGCCTTGGCGGCCACACGCATGACGCTGTGCATTTACATGGGTGTGAAGAAAATAGCCTCGATCGCCGAGAACCTGGTTGAGGGTGGTTTGCCCATCGAGACTCCCGTGGCGATCGTCAGCCGCGCCTCCTGGGCCGGTCAGCAGACTTTTCTCCTGACGCTTTCCGAGCTGATTCGCGGGGAGCACGGCGAGGTGCCGGCGCCCGCGCTGGCGATCATCGGTGCGGTCGCCAACCACCCCCGAGGCGTCGCAATTTTGGCTGAAGCTGCAGGGAACCGCGCGTGACGAATCTCAGCGCCTGATCTTCCAGGGCGAGTCCATCAATTCCGCGGTGAACGGCTCTGGAATCACTCCTTCCGAAGCGTAAACGTACAACGCGCACCGATAGATGTTGAGCGACAGCGTGCTCAGGAATGCAAACGCCACGAGCGCGACGATGGAAAACAGGATGGTCGCGGGCACCACTACGACGAACAGGATTGGGGAGTGCAGCAGACCCGCGAGGGCGAGCGTGGCGACGTTGATGAGACCGAGTGCGATCAAGAGCACCACACCCGAGACCGTGTCGGCGGCAAATCCGATCAAGGATTCGCCCTAGGTCTTCTTAAGCGTGGCGGCGGAGTGCCGAAGGAGCTCCACCGGATTGCTCGATTCGCTGCGAACCAACACCGGAGTCACGAAGACCGCGGCGACGGTCCAGGTGGCCCCGACGAGCCTCAGGATCCAACGCCCAAGGGGCCCGAACCGTTCCGACAAGGCCCTCAGGACCATGCCGACGGTCGCCGCAAAGAGGCTCCACATCAGGATGGGTTTGCGCTTGGACCAGGCAAAACGCAGGCCCGCGCCCACCGAGACTTCATTTCCGTTCAAGCCCGTCATGATCGCCTGATAAAAGCCGACGTTGAAAAACGTCGAGAGGGCGATCGAGCAGAAATAGAGCGTCCCGAGACCCAACGCCAGGGGCACGCGCAGCGACACCGGAACGGAACCGTGCGCGGTGGTCGTCCACTGCTCGATGTGGTTCCCGAGCGCCGCCCACGCCGCCGTTTCGGCGGGGCTGTGCCCGGTCGTGCGGATGATGAACCAGACGCACGGAATGCCGAAGACCGCTGCAGCGACGGCTGCCGTGACGGCGAAGGATATCAGGGGAAACCAAAGGAGCCGGGGGTTCCTGCGCAAAACCGCGATCGAAGCGGCGAAGAGTCGGAGGCTGGTGCCGACGCGTATGGGTAGTTTCATGACTGTCGTTGCTGGGAAAGCCGTGCGACGATTTCGTCGATGCCGATGCCCCGCCCCTGCGCCTCTGCAGTGATCCGCGTGCAGAGCTCCTCGACGATCGCGCGGCGTTTGGCGGCGCTGAGCTTGGGCTGTCCGCCCTGTTCGGACACAAAACAGCCGCTGCCCTGCTCGGCGTCGATGTCGCCCATGAGAGCCAACTCGCGGTAGGCGCGCGCCACCGTGTTGGGATTCACACCGAGCTGCTGGTGAAGTTCGCGGATCGTCGGAAGCTGATCTCCCGGTTTCATCGCACCCACGGAGATCGCGGCGCGGATCCGGTGGATGATCTGCCTGTACACCGGAATACCGGCGTGGAAATCGAGCGTCCAGGAGGTGATGCCTAACCCATTCACTGTACTAGTAGGCTAGTACACTAGGGTTGTTTGTCAAGCCTGCCCGTCTTGTGGGCGGGTGGTTCACCCGGCGACCAGGGTCCTCGCGCGCAGCGCGAGAAGGGGCACCAGGCCCGGATGGTCGCCCAGCGGCCTGGCCATGTGCGGTCGAAGGCCCGGGTGCCGGGCTGCCGCGGCCTCGCAGATCCTGGCGATGTCGCCGCCGGGACCCGCGTGGCGGCCGGGCGAGAGGAAAAGCAGGGACACGATCACGTCGCCACCGTCGAAACCGGGCAATTTGAAGGCGCGCTCGAGCAGGGGCTCATTGAAGTCGTAGGCGGCGCCGTCGCGGCGCTCCATCGACGCCGCGCAGACGGCCCGCACACGGTCCCCGAGAGATGTCCGCAGCCGGGACGCGAGGCGCTCGCGCAGCGCGCCCAACTCGGGCTTGGGGCTGCCGTGATCGACGAGGATCAGGGCGGGGCGGTATTCAGATCCCGGTGACGCAGGCGAGGCGTCGGTCCGCGCGAGAGTTTCCATCACGCGGTCGAGCAGCATCGCGGCAATCCGGTCTTCACCCTGGCCTTCGGCATCTGCGAGCGGCGGCGCCACGCGCAGGCGCAGGTCGGGCACAGAGGCTCGCACGGCTTCCACGCGAACCGGCAGATAGTCGGTGATGGCTCCGCTTGGTCCGAAGAAAAGGGGAAGCACGCCGAAATCGCGCTCGCCCTCGGCCACGCATCGCTTCAGCCAGGGCTCGAAAGTCGTGGCGGGCGTGCCGGCCAGTTCTGCGGCCGGCACCTTGTCGGAGTGGAGCAGCGACACGGGCTCGACCGGCGCTCCGATCTCGGCTGACAGGCAGGCGGCGATGCGCCGCAGGATCAGGGTCGCCGCGGGTTCGAGCGAGCCGTTGTCGACCAGGGCGAGAGTCGGCCTCGGAAAGGGCATGGCGGCCTGTCAACCGACGATCTCGCCGTAAAGAGAACTCGTCGACGCCCGTTCAATCCGCACCGGAACCAGCCTGCCAATGAGGTCGGGCGTGCCGTCGAAATGCGTGACCCGGTTGCCGCGGGTGCGACCCGTGTAGCGAAGACCCTTGCGATCGGGGCCCTCGACGAGGACCTCCTGGACCGTGCCGAGCAGGCCCGCGGTGCGGCGGCGGGAATTCTCTGCGAGCAGGCTCAGAAGCTCCTGGTTGCGGTGCTCCTTCACGTCGTCGGGCACCTGGTCGGCAAGCGTCGCCGCGGGGGTGCCGGAGCGTATCGAATATTTGAACACGTAGGCCATGTCGTAGTCGGCCTCGATGAACAGCTCCCGCGTTTGCCCGAAATCCTCGTCCGTCTCGCCCGGGAAGCCGACGATGACGTCGGTCGAGACGTACATGTCGGGCCGCACCGCGCGCAGCGCCGCGACGATTTCCAGGTAACGCTCCCGGGTGTAGGGGCGGTTCATCGCGCGCAGGATGCGGTTGCTGCCCGACTGAAGGGGGAGGTGGACATGCTCGCAGAGCTTCGGGAGACGCCCGTAGGCCTCGATCAGGTCGGGCCGGAAGCCGCGCGGGTGGGGCGACGTGAAGCGGATGCGCTCGATGCCGTCGATCTCGTGCACCTTCTCGATCAGCTGGACAAAGGGCGTCGTGCCGCCGGCGTGCGCATAATCGCGGCGTCCGTAGCTGGTGACAATCTGGCCGAGCAGCGTGATTTCCCTGACGCCGCGCTCCGCGAGCCCGCGGCATTCGTCGACGATTTCCTCCATCTTCCGCGAGCGCTCGTCGCCTCGGGTCTTCGGGACGATGCAAAAGGCGCAGTCCATGTCGCAACCCTGCTGGATCGAAACGAAGGCGGAGACCTGGTGTTCCTCGAGGACGTGGTCGCGAATGGCGTTCTGGGAGCCCGCCTCCTCGTCGATGTCGACGATCGTCTGGCCCACCGGAAGCCCGGCGTCCTTCGCAGCCCGCAGGTTGTCCAGGTAGTCGGGGACCTGGTGAAATTTCTGCGTGCCGACGATGAGATCGACGTCGGGAAGCGTGTCGAGCAGGTCGGAGCCGCGGTTCTGCGCCATGCAGCCGAGGATGCCGAGGATGAAGCGGGGCTGGCGCCTCTTCCGCGAGACGACGTTGCTGGCCTTGGCGATCGCCTTCTGTTCGGCCATGTCGCGGACGCTGCAGGTGTTGAGCAGCATGATGTCGCAGGCGTGTTCGTCGGAAACGATGCGGTAACCGCGGGCGCGCAGCATCGCCGCGACAGCCTCGCTGTCGCGCTCGTTCATCTGGCAACCGTAGGTTTTGATGTAGACTCGATTCACGCCGCGCCTGTGTGGTCCGGCGGAAAGACGCTCAAAAACCGTCAAATGTCCAGCCCTCGCCTCCCGGGGCGCCCAGGCGCGCATCCGGGCATGCGGGAAACCCTTTTGGGTAACTGCGGGTCGTAGCACGAGCGGCGCTGCCGTCCCATCTCATGCTTTCCTCCCACGCTTCCTTTCTCCAACGTGGCGCCGTGCGCCCCTCCCTGCTCCTTTTTGCGCTCGCGGGTTTTGTTGCGCTACCCGTGTCGGCGGCGGACGCCGACGGATCGGATTCGGGCGCGCAGTCCACCCAATCCGCTCAGACTCAATCCGACGACTCGATTGATCCGGACCAGCTTTATCAGCTGGGCAGGTCTTTGTTCGACCGCTACGCGCCGCCCGAGATCAAGGCGAAGTACGAGTTCCCGAGCAAGGACCAGTGGGACGCCTTTCTGCCGCGGCTTCAGAAGGCGTTGGATGGGCAGTCGCTCCAGGATCTGGCCGCATTGGAGCCCCAGGCCAAGCGAGCCCTGAAGTATCTGGATTCCGTGCCCGAGGCCTCGAGTCTGGCCGAGTGGCTGCGGCAGCGTATCGAGCTGATGGAGGCGGCAAAGGCCCTCAGCCAGCCCGCGCCCCCTGCGCCCGCGCCGTTGCCCGCCACCCCGGGCGAGATGCCGGGGCAGGTGGCTCCCGCGCAGCCTCTCCCTGCGCCCGCGCCGTCCCTCCCTTCCGCGCAGCCTGAACACGCCGCGGGCTGGAACATCCCCGCCTACGACTATTTCTACTCGCGCCTGCTGCATCGCCCCGCGCCCGCGGATGCGGGCACGCTCATGCCCGTGCTCAGCCAGGCCTTCACCTTCGAGCATGTGCCGGGGGCCTTGTCATGGCTGGCGGAGGTCGAGTCGTCGCTGAATCCTTCGGCGCGCAGCCCGGCCGGCGCCAAGGGCCTGTTCCAACTGATGCCCGACACCGCGAAGGCGCTGGGCTTGAGCACCTGGATGCCCGACGAACGCACGCAGCCCGGCAAGTCGGCCCGCGCCGCCGCGCGCCTGCTGCGCGAGCTGCATGCACGGTTCCACAACTGGCCCCTCGCGATCGCGGCTTACAATGCGGGCGCGGGCCGCGTGAGCCGAATCCTCGCGAAACATCCGGGCGCCACATCCTTCTCCGACATCGCTTCCGTCCTCCCCGTCGAGACCCGTCTGTATGTTCCAAAGGTGCTCGCGACAATCGCGGTTCGCACCGGAGTCACCCCCGACCGCCTCGACGGCCCGTCGGACTAGCCGCCTGCGCGGCTCCGAATTGCCAAGCGCCCCGCCCGGGGCTCATGCTCGGTCCCATGGAATTTCCGGAGCATCCGATGCCCCTGCGGACGCAGCAGAAGAAGCCGAGCTTCCCGATCAGCGAGGGGCTTCGCAGGTATCTCGTGCGTTTCCGACGGGACAAGCCTCTGCCAGCGACCTACCAGCGCCTCCGCCGCTTTGCGGAAAGCGCCCCGCTCAGCGATGCCTCCGGCAAGCCCACCCTCTGGGAAACCGTCGTCTACGACCGCTTCGAGATGGAATCCCTCAACGAGGACCTCAAGCAGATGTACGCGCTGCTCCGCGTGGACGGCGACCTCTCGGTGATGAAACACCTCTATGTCGACCGGATCGACTTCTGCGCCTTCGGAAACTCCGCCCCCTTCCGGATCCGGATCGTCAACGCCTACAACGACAACCCTGACCACTTCTACATCAAGAAGGGCGACGCCTCCCGCATCTACGGCCTCGAACTCGAGCACCTGCTTTCGCCCAACCGCCTTACGTATCTGACCTGTGGAGACACTTTGGTGGAGGAGCACATCGCCGGAATCCCCGGCGATGTCTTCGTGAAACGCTGGCTCGACAGCGAGGAGCTCCGGCCCATCCGCGTCGCGAAGGAACTGGTGAAGTTCAACGAACGCTGCTTCGTGCAGCTGCTCGGGGACATGCGCAGCTACAACTTCGTGGTCGTCATCACGCCCGACTTCGAGGGGGCGCAGATCCGGATTCGGGCGATGGACTTCGACCAGCAGACCTACGAGGGGCGCATGAATTTCTACCGGCCCCAGTTTTTCAAGGACAACCAGCCTCTCGTGGCCTATTGCCTCAAGCATCTCAACATCGAGACCGCGCGCCAGTACCAGCGCGAGGAACAGGTGCTCATCCTCCAGCGCCGGGCCATCGTCCAGGAGCGCGTCGAGCAGCTCCTCACGGCCATGGCCTCCGACACTCTCGCGCCCGAGGAAAACTTCATCCAGCTCCGGGATGCCCTCGCGGAACACCACAAACGCCGCGAGTACCTGGACTGCCGCTCGATGGGCGAACTCATCCGGGAAAACCTCGAGACGATCCGGCTGCGGGTCGCCGCCCCGCAGGGAACCGCCAAGCCGAGCGAGATCGAGTAGGGGAGGGTGCCCTCCGGCTACTCGGGCCGCGTCACTTCGAGTGCTTGCCGGAGCCTTTTGCAGGCTGATCGAACACGGGCATCGCCCCGTCGTCGATGTACTCTTCCAGCTTCGGGTCGCCGAGCTTGATGTCGGGCTTGTATTTGTCGGACGCGTCGGTCCACACGGGTTTCGCAGTCTGGCGCCCGATGAACGGACCGGCGATCGCCAGCATCGTGGGAAGCGTCTGGTCCATCGCCAATCCCAGGGACGGGCAGCTTATGCGCGTCTTCCAAAGCGGCACGGCTTTCGATGTCCGGGCCAGCACTCCATAATCGTAGGCGGTCAACGCCGCCACGTACAAATCGTCGTTCGCCGTGGACAACAGCGTTTGCTGGTCCGCCGTGTACATCGAAAGCTCGGGAAGCGACGAGAACCCAGGATCTGCCGTGGCACCTTCCTGATACAGCCCAATCTGGTCGCCGCCCAGGAACTTGAGCTTCTGGCTCAGGTTCATCTCTATGTCGGGCATGTTCGGGTTGAACGATGGGATCGTCGTGCTGTAAAGCGTGCCCCAGGCGTACGCGATGACCTCGGTGGGAGGATGGATTTGTGTCGCAGGAAGGAATCCCTGCTTCGCGAGCACCTTTGTGATCACCTTGATCATCGCCGCCTGTGGCGGAATCTTGTCGCCTGCGATGATCCCTCCGAAGTCGCGATAACCAATGTTCACCGCGACGTAGTAGACCGGATTCTTCGTCGAGGGAGGGGGGTATTTCCTCCCTTCGGGGGTCACGATCGTCGAGGTGATGACCGAGACGTCGTGATGAAACAGACGTTCGAAGAAATTGGCCCGGCAGGAAAGTGCGGCGAGCGAGAGCAGGGCAAGGGTGGAAAGGGCACGCATGGCGGGGCGGGGGAGTCAGTGCGAGTGACGGGCTGGGGCGGCGGTCGGTTGCCGCGGAGCCTTGGACCGGAATCATCTAGGGAGCGGTCCGCGCTTTGCCAACCTCCGACTGGCGTCTCGGTCGCCAGCGAATCTCGCCGTCCTCTCGGAGCACGTTTTGGCGGGGTATGCTTTTTTTGGGAATCACTCGGCGTCGTTTGACTCGGGAATCCAAGGATGGCGAAGAGCGAAGCGCCGTTTCTAGTGATACATAAAATCCTAAACGATAATAAATAATGTAATAATGAACAGGCGCTCCGCGGGTGTTTTCAGATCCCATGTGCGGCCGGAGCCGGCGGGTCGCGACGTTGACTCCTGGGCATGCCTGGAGATCTCATTCGAGCATATCGCTTTCACCCTACCGGTCCCCCGACCGCCCGATCTCATGCATACGATTGTCGCAAAGGTTCAACTCAGTCCCAACGTCACGCGACTTGAGGTGACAGCGTCCCGCATTGCGCAGATTCGGCAAGCCGGGCAATTCGTGATCGTGCGCAAAGGAGAGGGTGCCGAGCGCATCCCGCTCACGATCGCCGACTCCAACGCCGACACGGGTACGATCACGCTCGTGATCCAGGCCGTGGGCAAGAGCACCCGGGATCTCGTGGCGCTCGAAGTGGGCCAGGCGATCAAGGACATCGCAGGTCCGCTGGGCCACCCCACCGAGTTGGTCGAGCGCGGCCATGCCGTGTGCGTGGGCGGAGGCGTGGGCACCGCCGTGGTGCATCCCATCGCCCAGGCCCTTTCGCGCGCCGGAGTGCACGTGACTAGCGTGATCGGCGGACGCTCGCGCGACTGGGTCATCTACGAGGAGGAGCTCAAGCGCCTCGGCGACGTGGTGGTCTGTACCGACGACGGCAGTTACGGGCGCAAGGGTTTTGTCACCCAGGCAGCCGCCGAGCTTCTCGCCGCGGGGAAAGTCGATGTGGTCTACGCAGTGGGGCCTGTCCCCATGATGCGCGCCGTCGCCGAACTCACGCGTCCCTACGGCGTGCGCACGATCGTCTCCCTCAATCCGCTCATGGTCGACGGCACCGGAATGTGCGGCGGATGCCGCGTCTCGGTCGGTGGCAAGGCCTACTTCGCCTGTGTGGACGGCCCGGAGTTTGACGGACATCAGGTCGATTTTGCGATGCTGGCCGATCGCTCCACGACCTATCGCGAATTCGAACAGGAAGCGTTGCAGCGATCCCTCGATCACACCTGTCACATCGGATTGGACAAAGCCTAGTTCCCGCTTCCGGCGCACAACCCAAGAATCCCTTCTCCGTGCAAGCGAACAAGATCACCACCAAGGAACGCCTTCAGCTCAAGCGCCAGCAGATGCCCGCCCAGGACGCCGGTCTGCGCCGCGCGAATTTTGAGGAGGTCAATCTTGGCCTCCCTGAGAAGCTGGCGCTCGTGGAGGCCGAGCGCTGCCTGCAATGCAAGGATCCCCGGTGCATGAACGGATGCCCGGTGAACGTGAACATCCCGCGCT
>JAJXVO010000285.1 GCA_021782105.1 bacterium | reverse complement strand
TGCCGGTCTTGATTCTACCTTTTGTCGGCGGCGTGTTTCAGGGACGCGGCTATGCTCGGGATCTGGTCGTCGCACTGAGCGTGCCACCTCCTTCAACCTCGGGAAAACCCTGGGTGATCGAAGGTTCGCTCGACCTCAGTGACCTTCTCCACGGGCTTTCCTCAGTCATGAAGGATCGCGTCAGCCAGTTCCTCGTCGTCGACCGGCGGCAGCGGATTGTGTTGGCGAGCGAGAGCCTGGGCCTTTCGCCGCTCACCGACGCCCGTCAGTCCAGCTTCTATCAGGCCGCGTCTCGCGCGCCGGGCCCCGTGTTCACTTACCAAAGGCGCGGCCTGCAGGACTTGGTCGGGGAACGTTACCTGGCCGCGGCAACCGTCGAGCCGAACACCGGCTGGCGTATCCTCGTGCAGGAACCCCAGTGGCACACCCAAAGGGCCATCGTGGGGTTTTATCTGCTCGCGCTGTTCTGGGTCTTCCTGTCCGTCGGCGCAGTGGCGTTCCTGGCCCGCGACACGGCGCTGGAGATCACCCGCCCCCTCTCCGATCTCGCGGCTTCGACCCGCGCATTGCAGTCGGGAAAGTCCGAGCCGCCGGGCCTCGAGGGCAATCCCGCCATCCCCGAGGAGATTCGCCAGCTCGGCTCCGATCTCCACGCCACGGCCCTGATGCTCAGCCAGGCCAATGCCGAACTCGCCCGCGCAATTGGCGAGCGCGATCTGTCGAACTCCCGCCTGAGGGAGCTTCTCGCCCAACTCGACGAAAAGGTCCGGGAACGCACCCAGCAGCTCGAGATCGCACGCTCGATCTCCGAAAGGGCCAACAGCGCCAAAAGCGAGTTTCTCGCCAATATGAGCCACGAGCTGCGCACCCCTCTCCACGCGATCCTCGGCATGTCCGAATTGCTCACGCGCGGCATCCACGGCCCCCTCGCCACAGGGCAGGAGGAGTGCCTCCGCCTCATCGACGAAAGCGGACGCCACCTGCTCGCGCTCATCAACGACATCCTCGACCTGTCCAAGATCGAGGCCGGCCAGATCACGCTCGAACTCCAGCCCGTGATGGTGCGCTCCCTGTGCGACGCGAGCATCCGCATGGTCCGCGACGTCGCACGCCGGAAAAAACTCCACCTTCAGCTCGAGATCGACGACAGGGTCGTCGAAATCATGGCCGACCCCCGCCGGCTCAAGCAGATCCTCGTCAATCTGCTGTCGAACGCCGTCAAGTTCACCAACGAGGGAGGGCAGGTCGGCCTCCGGATCCATCCCGATCCCGCCGGCTCCCACGTCGTGCTCACGGTCTGGGACACCGGCATCGGCATCGCCGCCACCGATCTGCCCCGCCTGTTTCAGTCCTTCGTCCAGATCGACAGCCAGCTCGCCCGGCGCTTCGAGGGAACCGGCCTCGGCCTCGCACTGGTGAAGAAGCTCGCCGAATTGCACGGAGGCGACGTCCTGGTTGAAAGCGAGCCCGGCAAGGGCAGCTCCTTCAATGTCCGCATCCCCCTCGCGCCTCTCGCCCCCGTCGCGCCGCCTGCCATCCGCCCGCTCGGCGCCGACACACCTCCCCGTTTCCGGCGCGCGCCCTTCGCTCTCATCGCCGAGGACAACGCCACCAACGTCCGCATCCTCGGCGAATATCTCAGCCGGTTCGGCTGGCGTCTGATTTTCGCGACCACCGGCACCCAGGCCGTGGATCTCGCCTCCCGCCGCCTGCCCGACATCGTCCTCATGGACGTTCAGATGCCGGAGATGGATGGCATCGAGGCCACCCGCCGACTGGCCCGCGATCCGCGCACGGCCCACATTCCGATCGTCTGCGTCACGGCGCTCGCGATGCCCGAGGACAGGGAGGCCTGCCTCGCAGCGGGGGCGCGTGCGTATCTGAGCAAGCCCTACGAGATGGCGGAACTGCTCAGGGTCATGGCCGGGCTCCTGCCCGACCTGGCCGAACCCGGCCCCCCTTCATGAACTCACGGGCAACCCCCATCACGATCCTCGTGGCCGACGACGACCTGCGAGGCCTCAAATTCCTCGAAGGGCTGCTCACCAGCGAGGGCTACCGGCTGCAGTGCGCCACCGACGGCGCTCAGGCCATCGCCCTCGCCGAGGCCGAGCCCCCCGACGTGATCCTGCTCGACGTCATGATGCCGGGCATGGACGGCTTTGAAGTCTGCCGGCGGATACGCGCCCTCCCGAAGCTCAACCAGATCCCCATCGTCCTGCTCACGGCCCTCGACGATCGCGAGTCGAGGCTCGAGGGACTCGACGCGGGCGCGGACGACTTTCTCACCAAACCCTTCGACTCCGCGGAACTGCTGATCCGCCTGCGCACGATCAGCCGCCTCAACCGCTTTCGCGCGCTGTCCGAGGAACGCGAGCGCTTCGAACAGGTGGTCGCCTTTTCTCCCGATGGCATCGTGCTGCTCGACGGGGGCGGCCGAATCCTGCTCGCGAATCGCGAGTTCGCCCGGCTCGGCGGGATCCAGGATCCGTCCGAGGCAAGGGGGCAGGATTTCTTCGACTGGCTCAATCCCGACGACGCCGGTCGCCTGCGTTGCGCCATCGGCTCCTCCGCGGCGAGCGGCGGTCCGGCGATCACGGAAGTCTCCATTGCGGCCGATCTCGAGCCCACCGCCGCCACCGTCGAGGCCACCGTCCAGCATGTTCCCTGGAAAGGCGAGCAGGCCGTCCACCTCGTGTTGCGCGACGTCAGCGAGAAGAAGCGGCTGGAGCTGCAGGTGATGCGGTTTCAACGCATCGAACTGCTCGGAGAGCTGGCGGGCAGCGTGGTGCACGACATGAACAACGTCCTCAGCGCCGTGAGCGGAAATCTCTCCCTGCTCGAGATGCAGCTTCATCTCGACGAGGAGGCGAAGGCCCGCATGGAGACGATCGTTCACAGCGTGCAGCGCGGGCACGGGATTCTCCGGCAGCTTCTGGCCTTCACCCGGGGCTCCGACGGCACGATGAAGCCCGTCGCCGTGGCCGACGCGATTCATGAGGTCGTCGATCTTCTCCGGCCGATGATGAAGTTCCAGGTTCGGATTGTCTGCGACGTGGCAGTAAATCTGCCCTCCGTCGACGCCGACCCCAACCAACTCCACCAGGTCCTGATGAACCTCTGCGTCAACGCCCGCGACGCGATGCCTGCCGGCGGAGAGTTATCCATCCGGGCGCGATGGGTGAGCGTCACGGCGTCCGGCGCCCCGCGCCTCGCCCCCGAGGCACGCCCGGGCGACTACGTCGTGATCGAGGTCGGGGACACAGGCTCCGGCATGACCCCCGAGGTGCGATCGAAGATCTTTGCCCCGTTCTTCACCACCAAGCCCGAGGGCAAGGGCACCGGCCTGGGACTCGCCACCGTGCTCCGCCTTGTCCGCCGCCACCGGGGCTTCGTCACCGTCGAAAGCGAACCGGGCAGGGGATCGCGTTTCTCCTGCTACCTGCCGGTCGGCTGACTCCGAGTGATCGTGGACGCAGAACGCGGAGGTCGGGGCCAGATGCCATCTGTCCTCCGTCCTCTGCCCTCCGGGTTCAGTCGCCCATCGTTTGCGAGGTCAGCGCGGCAGTTGCGCAGCGAGCGCGTAGATCAGCGCGGAGTTCCAGTTGATCGCGATCTCGTTGGTCCGGAAATCCCGCTCGTCGTCGTGCCAGTCCGCAGGTCCCGGGTTGGGACCGCCCACCAGATAGCCGGGCCAGGGAGGGATAATCCCGTCGGAGGCCGAACGCCGGTCGTGCGGGTTCATCGGGGGCTCGAACCCGAGCCCGGTCACGTACGAGCGTCCGTGGACGTTTCGGCCGAATAGATAGTGCAGCGCGTCGAGCATCGCAGCCCGAAAGGCTTTGTCTCCGGAGATCCGATACGCAGTCTCAAGGTTCATCGTCTGGCGGGCGACGCAGCCGTTGCCGCCCCAATAGTAGATGTCGCCGAGCGGACGTCCATAACCGTCGGCCCGCGCCGTGGCTACGATCCGGTCGGCCGTCGCCACGATGTTTTTGCGAACCTCGGCGAGCAGCGCGGGGTCGCGGCCGGGGCGCGTGGAGAGTGCATACCTGAAGTATCCGAGGTTCTGGACGTCGCCCCAATCCCAGTGCTGCTCGACCTTGGCCTTTGAGGCGCGGATACGGGCCTCCAGGTCGCCGAGCACGGCTTTGTCTCCCGTCGCCTCCCAGAGCTCCGCTGCGGCCCAAAGTCGAATGGGGGCATCGTCGGTCGCATATTCTCCGGTGTGAAACTCCGACTGATCGCAGTGATGCTCGGCCGGATGCGCGAGCAGGAAGGCGTAGCTCTTTCGCGCGGCCGCCAGGCAGCGGTCCGCGTACGCGGCGTCGTACGGTCGGATGTCCCGCGACATCTCCGCCATCATCGCCACAAAGTCCGCCGTCGCCTCGCTGCTCCACGGCACAAAATAGCGCGGGGCGGACTCCTGCGAGGGCATGATAAAGGGGCAGAAGTTCAGCGCCGAAATCTTGTGATACACCGATCCGTCGGGCGCCTGCATCTTGAACAGCCAGTCGGTCTCCCACTTCACGTTCGCCAGGTAGTCGGGAATGCGTCCGCCGGATTCGGGCAGGTCCAGGCCGATCTTTTCGATGCGCGGCCCGAAGTCCTCCCATGCCCTCAGCATGCTTCCAACAGTCACGCCCGCGTTCACGACGTACTTGTTGTAGTCGCCGGCGTCATGCCAGCCACCC
>JAJXVO010000284.1 GCA_021782105.1 bacterium | reverse complement strand
GGCCCGCAATTACGCCATCAGGGTCCAGTCCTATGCCGTGCCCATCGCCCGCGCCTCCGTCACCGAGGCGCTGGGCAAGTTCGACGTCACGCTCTCCGGCTCCTACCAGCACGGGCGCACCAATACTCCCGCGCTCGCCGATCCGTTCTCCGGCATCCGGCCCGCCGCCGACCTCGCCTATTCCGACAGCAGCAGCCTCAACCTCTCGGGTCTCTCTCCCTGGGGTCTGTCGTATCAAATCGGTGGCTACGTCAACAAGGTCAACGACCCCGCCCTCATCCCAACCCTCGCCCTCACCAGCTACGCCGGCATCCAGATCACCCAGCCGCTGCTCCAGGGCTTCGGCACCGGCGCCGCCCTGTACGAGGTCCGCGTCGCCAAGACCAACCGCGCGATCTCCGAATGGGATTTCCGCCGCGCCGTGATCGACACCGTCACCCAGGTGATCGACGTCTACAGCGACGTGCTGTACGCCGAGGCCAGCCTGCGAAGCGCCGAGCGCTCCCTGAACGCCGCCGAACAGCTGGTCTCCGAAAACAAGAAGCGTTTCGCCGTCGGCCAGATGTCCCAGTTCGACGTCCTCTCGGCCCAAGCCCGCGTCGCCGACCGCAGTCAGGGCGTCATCTACGCCAAGGCCGGCCTCCAGCAGGCGAAAAACGGCCTGAGATCCCTCGTCTCCAACGTCCGCGACCCCTCCCTGCTCGAACACGCCCTCACGGTCGCCCCGTTTCCGACGATCGAGGAACCCAAGATTCATCCCGCGCAGGACTTCCGCACCGCCCTCGCACTCCGCCCCGATTATCAAAGCGCCGTGCTCGCGCTGCGCCGCGGCGACTACGACCAGCGCTATTACCGCAATCAGCTGCTGCCCCAGGTCAACCTCGTCGCCTCCGCCGGCGTCAACGGAGTCGGACGCGACTGGGCCGGCTCCCAGGCCGACCTCCGAAGCCACGATTTCCCGTCGTCATCGCTGGGCGTCGTCGTGTCCATCCCCCTCGCCTCCGCCGCCGAACGGGGCCGCTACCGCGCCGCCAGGCTCCGCCGCGAACAGGCCCGCGCCTACCTGGAAAAGCTCGAGCAGGATATCGTCGTCGCCGTCGGCAACGCCGCAATCCAGGTGCAGTCCGCGATCGACCGCGTCGCCACCACCCGCCGGGCCCGCGAACTCAACGAAAAAACCCTCGACGCCGAGGTCAAACGCCTGCGCGCCGGCACCGGCTCCACCTTCTCCGTCCTCTATCAACAGGAACAGCTCGGCTATGCCGAAGTGAACGAGGCCCAGGCCGAGTCCGATTACCACAAGTCCGTCGCCGAGTACGACCGCCAGCTCGGACGCACGCTCGAGGTGCACCACATCGACCTCACGATGCCCTGATTTTCCGCCCCTTCCACGGCTCGTCCGCGGCCCCGCGCCGCATCTCCCCATGCTTCCGCTCAGTCTCCGCCCTGCCCTCAGGCAGTTCACGCGTTACCCCGGCTTCGCCTTCGTCGCCGTGGCCACTCTCGCGCTGGGCATCGGAGCCAACACCGCGTTCTTCACCGTCCTCAACAACGCCCTGTTCCGCCCCCTGCCCTACCCCCACCAGGACCGCATCGTCTTCCTCAACGAGCGCTCGACGGCCTACGACCAGATGTCCGTGTCGTATCCGAATTTCGTCGACTGGCACCAGCAGCAGGACGCCTTTTCATCGCTCGCGCTGTTCAGCATCACGGGCGCCATGCTCAAGACCGACGCAGGCACCGAGCGCATTTCCCTGGCGCTCATCACGTCCGATTTCCTCAACGTTCTCGGCGCCACTCCGGCCATGGGACGCTCCCCCGCCTCCCCGGACGACTCCCTCACGGCCAATCCCGTCGCCTGGATCACCACCGCGGCCTGGCAGCGCTATTTCGACAGTGCCCCCAACATCGTCGGCCGGTCCATCACCATCGACGGTCGCGACGTCGCCGTCGTCGGCGTCCTGCCCGCCTCGTTCCGCTTCCAGCGTCCGGTCGACATCTACACCAATCTCGGGCCGGTCGTGAAGGAGCGTTTCATGACGATGCGCGAGAGCCACAACGACGCCTGGGGCATCGGGCTGCTCAAGCCGGGCGTCAGCCTCGCCGCCGCACGGACCCGGATGAACGCCATCGCGACGCGGCTCCAGCAGGCTTATCCCAAGGCCGACGCCGGCATCGAAATCCGCGTGCAGCCCCTCCGTCAGCAGCTCGCCGGCAACTCCCGCACCGAGCTGGTCCTGTTGTGCGGCGCGGTCGGCGCCGTCCTGCTCATCGCCTGCGTCAACATCGCCAACATGCTGCTCGCCCGCTCATTCGCACGAGCCCGCGAGATGGCGCTCCGCAGCGCCCTCGGCGCCACGCGGCTCCAACTCATCTGCCAGCTTCTGCTCGAGAGCATCTCGATCGCCGCGGTCGGCGGCGTGTTCGGCCTCATCCTCGTCTCCTGGGGATACACGTTCGTCCAGCGCCTCCTCCCCTGGGAAATGCAGGCCTTCGCTCCCGCGTCCTCCCAGCTCGACTTCCGCGTGCTCGGCTTCACTTTTCTCGTCACTCTGCTGACCGGCATCGGCTTTGGTCTCGCCCCCGCCTGGCAACTCTCCGCCGTCAATCCGGCCGAAGCCCTCAGGAATACGCCGCGCACCCTCCACACCCGCTTCGGCCGCTGGCACCTGCGCGATCTGCTCGTGGGCGTCCAGGTCGCCCTCGCACTCGTCCTGCTCGTCGGCGCCAGTCTCATGATCCGCAGCCTCCAGCGCCTGCTCGAGGTCAACTCAGGCATTCGCCCGGAGCGCGTGCTGACACTTCAGGTCACCCCGCCACCCATGGCCGAATTTGCCAGCGACCCCTCGGCAATCACTCGTTTCTGCGACCGGGTGATCGAAACCATGGAGAAGCTTCCCGATATCGAGGACGCCGCAGTGGGAACCAATATTCCGTTCTCGTGGAGCGACTCCAGCATCATGTTCTACCTGGACGGGAAACCCATCCCGAAGCCGGGAGAGTTCCCCAATGCCAGCAATCACTGGGTGAGCAAGGACTACTTCCGCGTCCTCGGCATCCCTTTGATCCAGGGTCGCCTCTTCAACGGTCTCGAGCCGCAGCCCGTGATTCCTCCGGGGACGGTCATCACCCCCACGAACCTCGGCACGATCTTCAAGGGCATCGATCTCGATGTTGTGATCAGCCAGAGCATGGCCAAAAAATTCTGGGGCGACCAGGACCCCGTCGGCCGCCGTTTCCGGCTCGGGTATCCCGACATGAATTTCCCCTGGGCCCGCGTCATCGGCGTCGTGGGCAACACCACCCAGCACGGTCTCGATCGTGGTGTGGCTCCCGAGTTCTATCTCTCGATGCGTCAGTTCCCGGCTCCGACGACGCCGTTTCTCATCCTCCGTACCCGCCTCGACCCCGCCGCCGCGGCCGCATCCGTCACCCGCGCCATCCGGGAGGCCTTCCCCGATAATCCGATCTTCGACGCCAAGCCCATCGCCGAGCGCATGGACGATTTCATCTCCGGGCGCCGCTATAACATGCAGCTGTTCGTCTTCTTCGCCGGGATAGCCCTGCTGCTCGCGCTCATCGGTCTTTACGGCGTGTTGTCCTTCGTCGTCGGCCAGCGCAGCCGCGAGATCGGCATCCGCATCGCCCTCGGCGCCACTCGCCGCCAGATCCTCGGTGACGTCATGCGCCGCGGCCTCTCCCTCGTCGTCCCAGGCATCATTTTCGGCGTCGCCTGCGGCTGGGCCGTCGTGCGCCTGCTCCAGAGCCAGCTGTTCAACGTCGCCCCCAACGATCCACCTTCCTACGCCGTCGCCACCGTCCTCCTCCTGGTCGTCGGTGCCGTCGCCTCCTACCTGCCAGCCCTGCGCGCCGTGCGCATCAACCCTGTGGATGCCATTCGCACCGAATAGCCCTCCGACCGCGCGCACTCGAGGTTCCGCACCATGATTTCCTCCATCTTCCGCACGCCCTTCCGGCAATTCCGCCGTTATCCAGGCTTCACCACTGTGGCCGTCGCCACCCTCGCCCTGGGGATCGGCGCCAACACCGCCTTCTTCAGCGTCCTCAATAACACCCTGCTCCGCCCGCTGCCCTACCCGCACCAGGCACGCCTGGTCTTTCTCACAGAGACCTCGGCGTCGACCCAGGACATGTCGGTTTCGTATCCTGATTTCCTCGACTGGGCCGCACAGCAGGACGCCTTCTCCAGCCTCGCCCTGTACAAGGTCACCAACGCCGACCTCAGGACCTCCGACCGGACCTATCGCCTGTCCCTCGGCCTGGTCACCTCGCGGTTCTTCGACGTGCTCGGCGTCGCCCCCGCCCTGGGACGTGCCCCCGCCGCCTCCGACGACACGCAGGCCGCCCCGCTCACAGCTTGGCTAACCCACTCGGCGTGGCAGCGCTACCTCGACGGAGCCCCCGACATCGTCGGGAAATCCATCGTCGTCGACGGCCTCGACGCGACCGTCGCCGGCGTGCTTCCGGCATCGTTCCATTTCACGCATGACGTCGATCTCTACATGATGCTCGCGCCGCAGGCCGGCCGACAGTTCATGACCGCACGCGAGAATCACAACGACGCCTACGGACTCGCGCTGCTCAAGCCCGGCGTCACGCTCGCCTCCGCCCGCATTCAGATGGACGCGATCGCGACCCGGCTCCAGCACGAGTATTCCAAGGCCAACGCGGATATCGGC
>JAJXVO010000283.1 GCA_021782105.1 bacterium | reverse complement strand
GAAGGACCTGCGCCCGCCGCGTCCAGGGCGTGGCCCGGGTGGTCCCGGCGGTCCCGGTGGCATGCGCTTCCCGAATTGTCCCCGCGGACAAGGCCAGCCGCCACCGCCGCCTCCCGCTGATTGAGTCGGCACGACAGCTCTCCACGGCCTAAGCCTCTGGTTCACGCGGCGCAGCCCACCCGGGTTGCGCCGCCTTATTTTTGCGCGCGATCCCGATGTGTTCCGCCCTCCGGATCCGCCGGCGACAGAGATCACTAGGCACGGCACCTCAGGCACAGACGTGTTCTCGACCTGACCGTCCTCGATTTCGTCGTTTCCTTCCGTTGACCGCATTCCACGGAAAAATCAGGACACAAAAAAAGCGGGGCGCCGGAAAGGCACCTCGCTTTGAAATTTGCGGGCCGAAGCCTGCGAGCCGGATCAGTACCGGGCGCGGAAGGCGCCGGCGCGGCGATTCGGGCTGTCGAAGGTGCGGGCCTCCTTCGGACGGGCTTCATTCACCGTGATCTGACGACCATCGAGATCGCTGCCATTCAGCTTTTCCGTGGCGAGCTTGCTCTCCTCTTCGGTGCCGAAGGTCACAAAGGCGAAGCCACGCGGACGGCCGGTGTCACGGTCGCTGGCGACATAGACATCGGTGACGGTGCCGAAATGACCGAAAGCGTCGCGAAGAGCGGCTTCGGTCGTATTGAAGGAAAGATTTCCGACGTACAGTTTGGAGTTCATGAGTTGATGTTTCGTATGCTTCGTCCGCTGCCAGCATGTTCCCGGTAATCGGGTTTCGAATCATCACCTGAACTCAACGCTCACCTGAAGACTCACCATCTACTGTCACCTAACGCTACTACGAGAAGTCCGCAGCCTCGCTGCCTGCACCCGTTACGCAAGCCCCATCGCCAAGCGCCGGGCTCCCGAGCGCACGTTTTCATCCTTCACCCCCCCTTCCCAGGACTGCATTAGATTTCAATCGCGATCTCTTAAACTCCGGAATGCGCTCTCCCGCGCGCTTCTTACCGGCCTATACATCGGGAAATTTTCCGTGCGGGTAAACCCATGAAATTTATGTATTATGATCCTGAATATCTCGCTGTTCGCGGTTTTTCCCCACGCCGCCCCCCCTGAAACGAGCTTCGTGAGTCGGATGCAGGCGTAAGAAGTCGACACGGTGCGGCCGCAACCCAAGCTTCCGCCGGCTCGCTCCTCCACCCCGCCATGACCTCGCCCGACACCTCGTTTTGGGATCAACGTTACGCAGCCGGCCGCATGCCTTGGGACCAGCCCGCTGTTCCTCGGGCGTTTCTGGAATTTCTGGCACGCTGCACAAGCCCGGGGCGCGCCCTCGTTCCTGGCTGCGGCTCGGGGTATGAGCTCAACGCCCTGCACCACCGCGGCTGGGACGTCCTCGGGGTAGACTATAGCCCGCAGGCAGTAACCCGCGCAAAAACGATCCTCGGTCCACTCGCCCACCGCGTGCGCTGCGAGGATTTTTTCGAGGGAGCCTGCGAGGCCGGCTCCTTCGACCTGATTTACGAGCGCACCTTCCTCTGCGCACTGCCACACGAGCGGTGGACCGCCTACGGCCGCCGCATGCGCGAATTGCTGCGTCCAGGCGGCCTGCTGTGCGGATTCTTCTTCTTCGGTCCCGAGGATGAGCCTCCACCATTCCCCCTCGCCGAGGACCAACTGCGACACCTGCTCGGTCCGGACTTCGAACGGATCGAAGACACCGCAGTCGACGACTCTCTGCCGCTCTACGCAGGCAAGGAACGTTGGCAGGTCTGGCGCCGCGCCTAGACCCGACGCCACGCCCATCCGCGTTTCAGAAATTTGCGTGCGGTTATCAGCGCGCTCAGACCCATGTCCGCCCCCCCCGGACGCCGAGGGCATCTTTCGTGGCCCATCGTTCCACCGGGTTAAAGGGAATCTGTTTACCGTTTCCCCCTTCCGCCCTTCGATTTCTTGGCCCCGGGCTTTGACACTATACTCTGGCATCTGCCCACTCCGTCCTCCCCATTTTCGACATCCAACATCCGACGTCCATCCTCCAACGGTTCAAACTTAGAGGTGGCCTTTAGATTAATGGGCATTAGCTCATTACCTGTTCGCTTCCTGACCTCGTTCCGCGCGGCTTATCAACCTGCCATGAACCGTCCCTCCATCACTTTGGCTCCGATCGGCCTGATTCGCAGCGGGCACGCCAAGCCCGAAACCACCCCTATCCAGCCCGTGTACGCCGCCGATTGCCTGGGCCGCGTCGAGCTGTATCCGGAATATGCTGACGGCCTGGCCGATATCGAGGGTTTTTCCCATCTGTACCTGATCTATCATCTGCACAGGGCCCCTGCCCCGCGCCTCCGGGTAAAACCCTTTCTCGAGGACGCCGAACACGGCATCTTTGCCACCCGGGGACCGGCACGGCCAAACCCGATCGGCATGAGCCTCGTGCGGCTGCTCTCCCGTGAGGGCGCTGTGCTGCACATCGCGGGGGTCGACATTCTCGACGGGACGCCGCTCATCGACATCAAGCCGTATTCCCCCCGCTACGACCTCGCCGAGTCCCCGCGCGGAGGCTGGACGGAGCGGATTTCCGACGCCGAGGCCCACCGGCGCGGAAGACGGGACTGCCCGCGTCCTACCGCGTGACCGCCACTCGGGCAGCGCTCGCCGCGCGCTCCCTGGCTGCCTAGATTTTTGAAGCGGGCGGCACAGGCTCCAACGGCGGAATCCGGATCAGGTGCAGGCCGACGATCAGCGCCACGACCAAAAGCGCCGCGATGAAGATCGCCACTCCCGGCCAGCCATGGTCGTGCCAGAACAATCCGCCGGACGTTCCCGCCACGCTTCCACCCAGGTAATAGGAAAGCAGGTACAGCGACGAAGCCTGCCCCCGGGCCTTCAGCGCTCGCCGGCCGACCCAACTGCTCGCCACCGAGTGCGCGCCAAAAAAGCCGCCGCTGAAAAGGAGCATGCCCGCAAGGATCACCCAAAGCGACGACGCCAGCGTCACCAGCACACCCGCGAGCATCACTCCGATCACCACCCAAAATACCCGTCGTCTCCCAAATTTGTCGGCCAGGGCGCCCACCCGCGGAGAGCTATAGATCCCTGCCACGTAAACTGCCGACACGCATCCCACGATCGATTGGCTCAGACCGTAGGGCGCCTCCAGGAAACGGTATGAGATGTAGTTGAACAACGTGACGAACCCACCCATCAGCAGGAACCCCTCCAAAAACAGCCAGGGTAGCGCCCGGTCCCGCAGATGCGTGGCATACCCTGCGGCCAGCGTTCGCAGGCTCTGCGGCGATGCCCGAAAATGGCGCGAGGGCGGCACAATCCTCCAAAACAGCAGAGTCACCGCGATCGACACCAGGCCTAGGCCTCCCAATGCGACGCGCCACGACACGAAATCCACCAGCACGCCCGCCGCCAGACGGCCCAGCATGCCGCCGATCGCGTTGCCCCCGATGTACAATCCCATCGCAAAGCCCAAGTCCTTGGGATGAATCTCCTCGCTTAAATAAGTCATCGCCACCGCCACCAGGCCGCTCAGGCACAACCCAACTAGAATCCTCAAAATCAGCAGTAGCGTCCACGACTGCGAAAACACACCTATGAGCGTGAAGGCCGACGCGCCCAGCATCGCCGTGACCATCACGTTTTTTCGTCCCACCGCGTCCGAGAGCGGTCCCGTGAAGATCAGGCCGAAAGCCAACGCCATCGTGGACAGTGACAGCACGAGGCTCGCCGACGCGGCACGAAGTCCAAACTCCTTCGCAAAGATCGGCATGAGCGGCTGCACGCAGTAGAGCAGCGCGAAAGTTGAAAAGCCCGCGGCAAACATCGACAGCACCGTGAGACGAAAGGCAGGGGTGCCTTTCACAATGAAATCGGCATTCCCGGTCCGGCACGCCGTGCCGCCTCCGCTCTCGGCCGCGACCAACGCGGACTCCGGCGGGAGGATGGCCTCCTCCCCTCGGTTCGCACGATCCCTGTCGGTCCCGCCGGATGTGCTCATGAGCCGCCCACGCTACCGGCCGCGCAGGCACCGGCAAGCGGGATTCCGACAAGCGCTGCGCGGGCCCCGCAACCACTTGCGCCCGGCGCGCCCCCCGGTTCAAGCCTTCTTCACAAAGCACGCCTTGAGGGCCATCGAACTGCCGTCGATCTTGCAGTCGATCTCATGGTCGCCCTCGACCAGGCGGATGCCCTTGACCTTGGTGCCCTGTTTCAGCACCTGCGACGAACCTCGCAGCTTCAAGTCCTTGATCAACACGACCGTGTCGCCATCGCCCAGAGGCGTTCCGTTGGCATCCTTGACCACGCGAGCCACTTCGGCCGGGGCTTCCTTGGGCCACTCGTGCCCACAGGTGGAGCATTCCCAATGGTCGGCGTGACCGAGCACGTCGTCGAGCGAGCAGGCTGGACAGGTAGGATTGGACATGAAAAACGGAGTTGAATTTCGCACCGCCAGGCGGATTGCGGCACAAGACGTCGACCGTCATGGCCAGCCAGGCCCGACCGTAAATCCGCCAACGCTGGCCTGCTTCGGCCAGCTTGATCAAGTGCCGAGTGACTCAACCCGCCGAACAGGGACAGGCCGATTTTCTGGAACGCACAACTTTGTTGGCTTCGGTTTCCCCATCCCTTCCGTCGTAAAGGCGTTTCGCCCCCTCGATCCGGTTTTTCGCCCCATTCTCCCGTCG
>JAJXVO010000282.1 GCA_021782105.1 bacterium | reverse complement strand
CCCAGGCACTCGGCGGCTTCCTCGCAGGCATGATCCTCACCGGCCAGCTCCTCGCCGTGTTCATGGCCAACGCAGGCGGCGCCTGGGATAATGCCAAGAAATTCATCGAGGACGGCAACTACGGCGGCAAGGGCTCCGAAGCCCACAAGGCCGCTGTCACCGGCGACACCGTGGGCGACCCGCTCAAGGACACCGCCGGCCCCGCCATCAACCCCCTCATCAAGGTGATGAACATGGTCAGTCTGCTCACCCTGGGCATCATCATCAAATACAACATCATCAGCGGAACCTCCAGCCGCCTCGTCGGCCTCGTGATCGCGCTGTTCTGCATCGCCGCAATCATCTGGTCGCTCTGGCAGTCAAAACGCGAGAGCCCAGAAATGCGCGAGATGGAGCGTCATTTCACCAGCTGATCCTCTTCAGAACCATAGCCGTTATCTCCCAAGCCGCGGATCCCCGATCCGCGGCTTTTTTGCGCCGTCGATTCAAGAACTGTTCACCACACACACCGCATTGACTCACAGGAGTCCCGCCACTCCCCACCCACTCAGCCGGCACCGGCACTCGTCGTTGCCGGGCTCTTTGCGGCCCCATCTTCATGCCATTCAGGCATGACCCAATCGAACGGGGTCAACCAGGAGCCAATTCCCCAAAGCCAGGCTCAAGCAGTCAAAGGGTGCGAGTCCGACTCGCCCCCCTGAACCATCGGTCAACCGCGGACTGCCGGCATTTTCGGTTTGACAATTCAGCGATGATTTAACCTTCAATCACCTCACCCCCACACGCCCAGCGAGTCACCACGCTCGCTCTAATCCCCCAACAAAACTGAAAGGTGACAAATGACTACGTCTAGCCATGTCTCCCCGAGTCGCACTTTGCGCGTACTCAGCCTCCTGATCCTCGGCGCCCTCGTGGCAGCCTTCGTTCCTCGCACGTTTGCCGGCCCCAGCCAAGTCTACGGCAGCCAATTCGCGTGGGTAAACAATTTCAACAACAGTACTATCAACGAGACTTTCGGTAGCGGCAGCACACCGAACATGACGTTCTGGTACAATTTCCCATCGGGCAACCTGTACGGATACCCCGCCTGCATCCGCGGTTGGCATTATGGCTGGAATCCCGCGAACGATAATCTGTTCCCGATGCAGCTCTCCGCCGCGAGCACGATCCCGTGCACGTTTTCCTACTCCTCGGGCGGAACGAGCATGTCGGGCGATTTCGCGTACGACATGTTCCTGCGCTGGGACAATGCCAAGAGCACTCCGCAGCTCGAGGTCATGGTCTGGGCCGGCAATAATTCCTGGCCAATCGGCACCCAGACCGGCACGAACGTGCTCTCGGCCGGCGGCTATACCTTCGATCTTTGGGAGGGCATGAACACCGCCGCCGGCTATTACGTTTATACGTTCATTCCGCATGGCACCGCCGGCGGCAGCAGCCTCCCCACATCGGGCAGTCTGAATGTCGATATGAAGACATTCTACAACTGGCTGCAATCGAACCGGAGCGGCAGCGGGCGGTTCAGCAACTCGATGTACCTCGACGTCATCGAGGCCGGCCTGGAGATCACGGGCGGCAACGGTTGGTCGTGGATCGGCGCGAATTTCAACGCGACCACCGGCGGCAGCAGCGGCGGCGGCAGTGGCAGCGCTCTCGCCAACGGCACCTACCGAATCATCTCCCGCAACAGCGGCCAGGCTCTCGATGTGTACGCCAAAGGCACCGCAAATAATTCGAACGTCGACCAGTGGCCGTATAACGGCGGCACCAACCAGCAGTGGCAGGTGACCAGTCTCGGCAACGGCACCTATAAGATCATCGGCGTGCAAAGCGGCCGTTCGCTCGATGTGTATGGCTCCGGCGGCAGCGGCGCCAATGTCGAGATTTGGGACTATAGCTCCGCGTCGAATCAGCAATGGATCCTCACGCCGGCCAGCGGTGGCTACTACCGCATCTCCCCTGTGTATAATAGCGGCCTCGCTCTCGATGTGTCCGCTGCGTCAACGAGCAACGGCGCCAATGTACAGGTGTGGTCGTGGACGGGCGGAAACAACCAGCTGTGGTCGTTTCAGGCGCCGTGACGCCATCGCCACGATCCGTCAGATAACGTAAAGTCAGCCCGCGCGCGTCCTGGCGCGCGGGCCCAATCCTGGAAACGCGCCGGTCCGGCCCGGCGACCACCCAATTCCAGTGAGCTCCGAATCCACCGCCACTTTGATTTCAGGCTCTGTGTCCTCCGCGCCTCTGTGGTTCAACCCCGGTATTTAGGATTATGGCGATGCGAAATTTCTCCGCTTGCTGCGTTCTCCTTTTGCTGACCGGAACGGTCGCCCTGCTTTTGTCGAAAGGGCCGCGCTCCTCCCCGGAGGTCAAACCGGACGCCATTCCCAAGAGCGGGCCTTCGAAGGGCACGCCCGAACGGCTCACACAGTCGTTGCCGAATGTGGAGCGCGAAAGAAGCAGACCGTTATTGCCTCCCCCAACCATCAGTCGCCCATCGGCGGCGGCAACCACCGTGTCGGGCAAACCGACAAAATCACAGGCCTCCAAGGAGGCTCTCGCCTCGATTTCGGCGGCTCTCCTACAGCGCGATGCCCAGACCCGAATGCAAAAGATCTGCGCGGCACTGTCGACTTGGGCCCAAACCGATGTCGACGCGGCCGGCGCATGGGCGCTCGCACCCACCGACATTTCGCGCGATGTCGCGCTTGCTGCCGTGATCAGGTCCGGAGCCGCGGCACACCCGCTCGCGACCGCACGACTCGTGAGCCGCCTCTCGAGCGAAAATTCAAGCGAAGCAGTCGAGCTTGGCCATGATTTGATCTTCGCGTTGTCGAAATCCAGTCAGTTCTCACTCGCGGCCGTATGGGCAACCTCTGGCATTCAGACCAATCCAGACTGGATCGCAGATGCCTACAGCCGATGGGCGACAGCGCAGCCCGAAGAGGCATCCGCATCGGCTCGGGCTCTCCCGGATTTGGGGGCACGCGAAGCGGCAATCATCGCCACGACTCAGGCCTCGACGCCCGACGATGACTCCCGTCACCAATCCAAATAAGTCTTCAGCATTCGGCCATCGTTCAGCGCTGAAGTCGCGTTGATCAACCCCTCCCCAGCAGCCCGGCCCCCCCGTGGACCGGCACATTCATCGCCTCACAAGCCCGCAAACGCCGGCTCCGTGGTTGCCCGAGAGCTACTCGGCGGGACCCTCCCCAACCCGGACGGCCGAGTGGCATGGGTGGCCCTCGCCATTCGGCACCCGCCCATCACCGAGATGATGACCGCGGTTGGCCAGCCAGCATCGGGGGCTCCCAAATCCGGAGGCTGAATCGGGCACCAGGGAACGAACCAAGCGCAAGGAATGGAACGAATGGATTCGTTCATCCGCCGGGTGCCTTCGCGCGTGCCACTTTTGACCGTATTCTTGGGTCGATCCGGAGGTGAAAGGCCAGGGGCACAGGAGGAAAATCCGACACCCGGGTTCCCAATTTCGACTTTCCTCCGCCCAAACCAAATCCCCCTTGGCTTGGCAAGAGGCGGCCTGCAAGCTGCGCGCGTGGAGTCGCCTGCAACTGCGCCCAGCGCACCGCCCCGTCCCCAGGTCGCCCGCCTTTACGGCTGGCGGCGCCTGCTCGCGTGGCCACTGGCGATGTTCATCCAGGCCTGGAACCGTTCCCTGCGCTGGGAAACCACTCCCGAGGATTTTGCGCCCTTCGAGCGCTACGACCTGCCGGTCGCATTCACGCTGTGGCACAACCGCCTCTTCGTGATCGCCGAGGTGGCCCGCCGGTACCGTTCCAAGCGCCGCGTGCACGCGCTGGTAAGCGCAAGCCGCGACGGAGCCTGGCTGGACGCGTTTTTCACCGCCTCGGGCCTGGCCTGCGTACGCGGTTCGAGCAGCAAACTCGGGCGCGAGGCCGCGGGCGTCCTCATTGATGTGCTACGCCAGGGCGGCGACATCGGGATCACCCCCGACGGCCCCCGCGGCCCCCTCTACGATCTGAAGGCGGGAGCGGTGATCGTGACCCGCCGCGGACGCGCCGCCATGGTGCTCGTAGGCATCGACTATTCGTCGTTTTGGACCTTGCGCAGCTGGGACCGCTTCATCGTCCCAAAACCCTTCTCCCGCGTGCGCATGCGGTCCCGACTGGTCCTGCCCGAAGACCTCGAGGCCCATCGCGACGACGTCATCCCGTGGCTCAAGGCACAGCTGCACGAGATCAATCCCGACCACTAGACGGTCCACGCAACGGAGTGCGGCTCTTTTCCAAAGCCCGCCCTTGCCGCGGCGCGGATTTCACCCTTCTTCATACCCCAGTCCATTCATCACCATGTCCACCCCGGTCGAAAACGTCGTCATCGTAGGCACCGGATGCGCCGGCCTCACCGCCGCCATCTACACCGCCCGCGCCAATCTCAATCCCCTGGTCCTCGAGGGCTCCTTGCCGGGAGGCCAGCTCACCACCACGTCCGAGGTCGAGAATTTCCCCGGTTTCCCCTCCGGCGTGGACGGATTCCAGCTGATGAGCAACCTGCGCGAGCAGGCCACCAAGTTCGGCACGCGTTTCGAACAGGTTCTCGTCTCCTCCGTCGATTTTTCCACCTCGCCGCGCACGCTCGTCTGCGGCGACCGCATCATTCTCGCCAAGTCCGTCATCATCGCCACCGGCGCCTCTCCGCACATGACCGGCATTCCCGGCGAGCAGGAGCTGTA
>JAJXVO010000281.1 GCA_021782105.1 bacterium | reverse complement strand
CGGGTTTAACTGGGATGGAGGGGATGGAATGGATGTCCGCAAGCCAGGATGTCGTCCGTGGCATCCAACAACGTTCATACCTTCCTCTCGTCGAAATGATCGCGTTCATCTCCGTGTTCTCTGTTTTCGAAATTCGGATCCCATCCCTTTCATCCCCTCCATCCCTGTTAAATTTCTTCCGCAGCCTTTCCTCCGTGTTCTCTGTGCTCTGTGATTCAACAAGTCATCTCCCTTTCGAGGCCCACGCGTGCATCCCCCCGCGCAGGCTCCGTACGTCGGCGAATCCAAACAGCCCCCGCAGCGTCGGCAGCACGTGCAGGCTCCGCACTCCCGCCGCACAGTACACGCAGGTCGGCTTCGCAGGATCGAGCCCCTTGCCTACCCTCCAGGCGTTGATCTCGCTCATCGGCAGGTGCACCGACGGTTCGATCGTGCCGGCGGTCTCCCGTTCATAGTCTTCCCGAACATCGATGAGCTGTATCCCACCCGGATTACCCAGGCGCGCTCGCAGGGTTTCCACGTCCATCTCATCCGGATCCGCCCCCCCGGCCTCGCCGACGGCACAGGTCTCCCCGTAACCCTCGGGAGGCAATTCGCGGATGTCCCCACGATTCGGTGACGCCGCCAGTTTCACCGTCCTCACCTCCATCGTGAGCGCATCCCACAGGAGCAGCCGCCCCGACAGAGGCTCGCCCACGCCTGAAAGCAGCTTCAACACCTCGCACGCCTGCGCCGTTCCAATCAGGCCCGGCAGCACACCCAATACCCCCGCCTCCGCACAGTTCGGCACTGTGCCCGGCGCCGGCGGCTCCGGAAACAGGCAGCGATAGGTTGGCCCGCCCTTGTAATTGAAGACGCTGAGTTGTCCGTCAAAGCCGTGAATCGCCCCGTACACCAGGGGCTTCCCCTCCAGCACACAGGCGTCGTTCGCCAGGTACCGCGTCGCGAAATTGTCCGAGCCGTCCACCACCACGTCGCAGCCGCGCACCAGCTCCCGCGCGTTAGCCCGCTCGAAACGCCCGACCACGGCCTCCACCTCGATCAGGGGATTGAGCGCACGTAGCCTCCTCGCCGCCGCCTCCACCTTCAACACGCCACAGTCCGCCTCCGTGTACAGCACCTGGCGTTGCAAATTCGAAACGTCCACGCGGTCCGAATCCACGATCACAATTTTCCCCACGCCCGCCGCCGCCAGGTACAGCAGCGCCGGGCTCCCCAGCCCGCCCGCGCCGATCACCAGCACACGTCCGCGTTTGAGCCGCAATTGCGCCTCGGGACCAAATCCCTTCAGTCCGAGATGGCGTTGATATCGGGCAATGTCCTGGGAGCTCAGTTCCATGGTTGAATGTGATAGTTGGCGCGGCTGATAGAATCCTCGGGGAGACTGCGCTGCAACCAAAGCCGTCGGAAGGGAATTGCCACGAAAAACACAAAATCCCAGTGGTCTCGGCTTTGCGTTGCGTGCGCCCATGGGCGCACCTCGACCACCGCCGGCCCCCCCGGCGCCTTTTCGTGTTTTTTGTGGCCAATCCCTCAAGCCGTTCAGGTTCCAGCGGAATTGCTCTGTGGCCTCAGCGCCTCTGTGGTTCAAACCTTCCCTCCCTCAAGCTCGCGCGGTGCAACCAGCCCGAACCCGTCGAAGGTCGCATCCCAATCCTTCCAGACCGGCTCGTACCCCTGTCCGCGCAGAAATTCTGCCACCTCCGCCGGGCTGCGGTCGTCGTCGATCGCAAATTGCTCGAGCGACTCCGGCGCGCTCGTGTACCCGCCCGGATTCGTCTTCGATCCCGCACTCATGTGCGTGAAGCCAAGCCGGAACGCGTGATTGCGGAACCGGGCGCTTTCCCGCGTCGATAGCGAGAGTTCCACCTCCGGGCTGAACAGTCGGAACGCACAGGCCGCATGCACGAGCTGCCGCTCGCCAAACGGCGTCACCGCGATCTCGTCGCCCTCGTGCGGACGCAGCCGCGCAAAGGAGATGCTGTACCGCGTCCTCCAATACGTCGTTTCCAGGTGCCGCAGGTGCAGGCCCACAAACCACGAGTCCGCCCGCCAGTCCGAGAGCCCGTACAGGGCCCCCAGCCCCACCTTTTTCACCCGCGCCTGTCCCAGCGCGTCGGGCGTGTCCAGTCGGTGCCGCATGTCCGCCTTCGGCCCGCTCAGGTGCGTGCGTTTGTACGCCGCCGCATCGTAGGTCTCCTGGTAAACCAGCACCGCGCTCAACCCCTCGCCCACGAGCTCGGCATAGTCGTCGCGCCCCATCGGCTGCACTTCGATCGATATCGATGCAAACCGCCGCCGCAGCTGCCGGATCGCCTCGCGCAGGTACGGCACACCCACGTGGCCCACCTCGCCCGTCACCAGCAGCACATGCTCGAATCCGTGCCCGCTCAACACGCCCGCTTCCGCCTCGATCTCCACCGGATTGAGGATCTTCCGGCGGATTTTGTTGTGCGCGCTGAAGCCGCAGTAGGTGCAGACGTTCGCACAGGCGTTCGAGAGGTAGAGCGGCGCGTACAGCGACAGCGTTCGGCCAAAGCGCTCGATAGTAAGCCGCCGGCTCATCTCCGCCATTTCCTCAAGGTGCGCCTCCGCCGCGGGCGACAGCAGCGCCGCCAGGTCGTCGAGCGCCAGCCCCGAACGCACGCGGCCCAGGGCACGTCGTACGTCCCGCTCCGTGGCACCACGCACCCGCGCCACCACGTCTTCAAACCGATGTTCGTCCAGTATTCGTGAAAAGCTCATGTCGTTTTTGCCCTGAGGGATTGGCCACGAAAAACACCGGGGTGAACTACCGAGACCCAGAGAACACGGAGGAAAGGCAGCGAGTTGGAGACGTAAAGTTGCTCCCGACAGCCATTGTGAATCCTCGGCATTTTTGAATTCTCCGTGTCCTCTGTGCCTCTGTGGTTCAATTGAGCAGGTGGTTCGAGGTTCAAACTGTCGCCAGAAATGCTGTGAGCGGAGAGCTGGCCGAGGCCTCCCCACGCAGGCTGCGCGGTGCGACGCCCGCCTCAAAGGCCAGCCGTCCCGCATCGACGCCCGCCCGGAACGCCGCGGCCATCCGCACGGGGTCCTCCGCGGCCGCAATCGCCGTGTTCACCAGCACCGCATCCGCCCCCATCTCGAGCGCCGCCGCCGCATGCGAAGGCACTCCCAGCCCGGCATCCACCACGACCGGAATCTTCGACTGCGCGATGATGATCTCCAAAAATGCCCGGCTCTCAAGTCCCCGGTTGCTCCCGATGGGCGCCCCCAGCGGCATCACCGCCGCCGCCCCCGCCTCCTCCAGTTGTTTGCAGAGCACCGGATCCGCATGCACGTACGGCAGCACCACGAAACCCCGTTTCACAAGTTCACGCGTCGCCACCAGGGTCTCCACGGGATCCGGCATCAGGTACTTCGGATCCGGATGGATCTCCAGCTTCACCCAGTTCGTCTCAAGCGCCTCCCGCGCCAACTCGGCCGCCAGCACCGCCTCGCGCGCATCCCTCACGCCCGAGGTGTTCGGCAGCAGCCGGTGCACCTTGCGGTCGATCCACGCCATGAGATCGTCGTCCGGCCAGCCAACCCGCACGCGCCGCAACGCAACGGTCACAAGCTCGGCACCCGATGCCTTCAGGCTCTCGGCCATCACGCTCCCCGAGCTGAATTTCCCAGTGCCCAGAAACAGGCGCGAGCGAAGTTTGACGCCTCCGATTTCAATCGGTGTGCAGGTCGTGTTCATATTGGAAAATTCCTCTCCCAGGCCTTCGCAAAGGCATCGTAGTTGCTTTTCACCGACGGTTCGCCGTACAGCGCCGCGCACACGGCCACGCCGCTCGCGCCCGTCGCCCGGAGCGCCGGAAGGTCCTCCGGACGCACCCCTCCGATCGCCCACGCAGGCAGTCCTCCAAGCCGCTCAATCAGCCGCCCGATTCCCTCCGCCCCCAATAGCGGCGCCAGTTTCTGCTTCGTGCCCGTGAACCGCAGCGGTCCCACCCCGGCATAGTCCAGGCTGCCCGACGCCACCGCACGCGCGGCATCCTCTTCGTCGTTCACCGTGCCGCCCATCAGCTTTTTCTGCCCCAGCATCCGGCGCGCATGCCCCCAATCCATGTCGTGCCGGCCCAGGTGCACCCCGTCGGCGCCGGAGGCGATCGCGATCAGGACGCTGTCGTTGACTATGCACAACGCTCCAAAGTCGTGGCAAACCCCCACCACCTGCTTCGCCGTGCTCAACCACGCCTCCGGCATCGCCTCCTTCATGCGCAGCTGCACCCACCGCGCCCCCGCCTCACACAGCAGCCGCGCCTGCTCCACCGGCCCCGAAGCCCCGCCTTCGCGTGTCAGGCACATGATCGGATGACGTTGTTCAGGCGGCAGGTTCATGGGGCGTCGGCCGAAGGATTTGGCCACCCAAAATACAAGAAACACAAAAAAGAGAGGCGCAGACGAACAGACGGCACCGCTGCGGCGAACCGCTCAGCACGGCATCGTGCTCTTCTTGTGAATTTCGTGGCCATTCCATCAGCGGTTTGAGATTTCCCGTTCGGTCGCTTCGTGCAGTCGTACGAAAGCTTCAAGCGGCTCGCTCGCACCCCACACGGCCCCCAGCACGGCGACACCGCCAAAGCCGGCCTCACGGCAGCTCGCCACTCGCGTCTCGTCGACGCCTCCAAGCGCGTAAATCACCGTGCGCCCCGGCACCCGCCGTGCGCCCAGCCGTGGCCCGCGC
>JAJXVO010000280.1 GCA_021782105.1 bacterium | reverse complement strand
ACGACCTGGCGGGCGTCGAAGGGGATGACCGTGTCTCCAAATTCCTGATAACTCTCGTGCCCCTTGCCAGCGATCAGCAGGCAGTCGCCCGGCAATGCAATGTCGAGCGCAAGGCTGATGGCCCGGCGGCGGTCATCGACCCAGGTGATCCTGGAATCGTCCGTGACGCCCTGGCGCATGTCCTCGAAAATCTTTTGTAGGCCCTCGCTGCGGGGGTTGTCTGCGGTGGCAAAGGCGTAGTCGGCGACCTCCTGCACGGCGCGAACCATGAGCGGACGCTTCGTGCGGTCGCGGTTTCCACCGCAGCCGAAGACGACCAGCAGCCGACCCGGCGTGATGGCGCGGAGCATGCCCAGAGCGTTGCGCAGCGCGTCGTCGGTGTGCGCGTAGTCCACGAGCACGTTGAAGGGCTGGCCCATCTCGATGCGCTCCATGCGGCCCGCGACGCCGTGAAACGACGCCAGCCGGGCGGCCATGGCCGCGGGCGTGCGGCCCATCGCCCAGCCCGCCGCAAACGCCGCCAACAGGTTGCTCACATTGTAACGGCCGATCAGCGGCGACTCGACCTGCAGCGCCCCCTCCGGCCACACCAGACGGAAACCGCTCGTCTTGAACCCGAGGGAAACCTCCTCAGCCCTCACCATCGCCTCCGGTGCCTCCCCGTAAGTCACCACCCGGACCGTCGGATGCTCCCCAGCCACGCGGGCGGCGAGGCGCACCCCGTAGGGGTCGTCCAGGTTAATCACGGCGATCTCGGGCGTCCGACCCACCCCGCCAGTGAAAAAGCGCGCCTTCACCTCGAAGTATTCATCCATCGTGTGGTGATAATCCAGGTGGTCACGCGTGAGGTTCGTGAACACCGCGACGCCAAACTGCATCCCGTGCACCCGCTTTTGGTCGATGCCATGGGAACTCACCTCCATCACCGCGCTGCGGCAACCCGAGTCGCGCATTTGGGCGATCATGCCGAAGATGTCGAGCGACTCGGGGGTCGTCTTGAACGACGGCACCGTGCGGACACCCAGGTCGTACGCGATCGTGCCAAGCAACCCCGCCTTCTCGCCGTCCTCGAGGAAATGCTTGATGAGGTGGGTGACCGTCGTCTTTCCGTTGGTGCCGGTGACACCGACCATTCGCAGGTCGCGGTCGGGAAACTTGAAATAGCGCTGGGCCACGCGCGCGAGCAGGTCGCGTGGGTCGTCCGCCTGGATGAACGTCACCTTCGTCGGCGCAGTCAGGGGTAGCCGCCGGGTCACCACCGCCACCGCCCCGCGGCCGATCGCCTCGTCGATGTAGCGGGTCCCGTCGGAGCGCAGGCCCGGCAGGGCGAAGAAGAGATTGCCGGGGACAACCCTGCGGCTGTCCATGGCGATGCCGGAGATGGGACGGTCGAGTTCGCCCCGGATGGCGGCGATCTCGCCCTGCTGGAAGTAGTCGGAGAGCTTGGGTGCCATTTTGAACATGCGTTTGCCGAGGGTGTCGCGTCCAGCCGCGCGGCCTGCGGGCTGCGAGCGGAAGGCGTGGACGAGCGCGGCGTCGGCGGTGAGATATCCGATCATGTTAGCGGGAGCTGAGTGCGAGCAGCGAAGGAGACCTCGGAGCCTCGTCCACCGGCTTGATGTTAAGGTATTGGATGAGTTTTTCGCCGATGTGGCGGAAGGAGGGCGCCGACACGATCGACCCGTAGGCGACGCCGCCGGGCAGGTTGGCCGACGCCTGGTCGACGATCACCGAGATCACCAGCGCGGGACGGCTCGCCGGGAAGAAGCCGACGAACGAGGCAACGTGCTTGGTTCTCGAATACTTTCCGTTGATGATCTTCTCGGCGGTGCCCGTCTTGCCCGCGACCTGGAAACCGGGGATGCCCGCCGCGGGAGCCGTGCCCTCGTGCGGCACTGTCACCCAGGTCAGCATCGCCGCCATCGTCTCCGCAGTGCGGCGGCTGATGACCCGGCGGCGGACGTCGCGTGAGTAGCGGAAAACGACCTCGTTGTGCGAATCGCGGATCTCGCGGATGACCTGGGGCCGCAGGAGCTCCCCGCCGCTCGCGATCACGCCCATGGCGAACTGGATCTGCAGGGGCGTCGCACTCACGGAATGGCCCATCGGCATGCGCGTGAAGGTCAGGCCATCCCACTTGTTGGGCGGAATCAACACGCCCCGGGACTCGGGACCGAGGGGAAAATGCGTGTACTCGCCGAATCCGTAGGCCTTCGCGTAGTCGTAGAACAGCTGAGGGCCCAGCAGGTAGGCGCAGCGGAAGGCGCCGCGGTTGGAGGAGTGCGACAACACCTCTCGCAACGTCAGCTTGTGGTCGAAGTGCTCGTCGTCCCTGGGCAGCTTCCGCACGTGGCCGTTGAGCACCACGGTGTCGTCGTTGCAGTCGAAACGCGTCTCGGGAGTCACCCGCCCCTCCTGCAGGGCGCCGGAGGTGGCCACGATCTTGAAGGTCGATCCAGGCTCAAGCACGTCGGACACCGCGGGATCCGTCAGCGAGGCGATGCTGGCCTTCTGGTATTCGTTCGGGTTGAAGGTCGGATAATTCGCCAGGGCTAGGATGAAGCCCGTGCGGGCGTCGCTCACGATGATGCTCGCCTTGAGCGGCTTGAAATGTTCGCCGATGTAGTCGAGCTCCTGCTCGACGATGTCCTGCACGACCGAGTCGATTGAGAGCACGACGTTGTATCCATCGATCGGATCCACCTGACGCGTGCGGAACTGGGCCAGCTCGTGCCGGCGCCCGTCCACCTCGGTCACGATCCAGCCATTGTGCCCCGCGAGATAGAAATTGGCGTACTTCTCGATGCCCATCACGGGCACGTTCTGGTGGTTGACGAAGCCCACGACGTGGGCCGCGAGCGAGTTGTGCGGATAGGCCCTGCGGTAGACGAGGTTCCCGTAGACGCCCTTGATATCGAGCTTCTTGACCTCGTCATAGACGGATTCCTTGAGGTCGTCCCGCAGTTTGGCCCACCGGATCGGACGCTGGCCGTTCTCGTCGAGCTGGTCGTCGAGCACCTCGGCGGGGACGGTCGTCTTGCCGCTGCCGTCATCGGCGAGGTTGAATTCAAACTTGGGTCCGATGCTCACGTCGACGGGCGGTTTCTGATCGGCCGCTTCCGCGGCCGCTTCCTGCTTCGCCGCGGCGAGCGCCGCGACGTTGGGGGCTTTCACCTCGGGGGGCCGGGTCTTCGTCGTAAAAACCCTCTGGATTTCCGAAAGCGGCACGTGGATCAGGGCCGCCAGCTCAGGCCACTTTTTCTCGTCCTCCGGACGCACGGCCTGGGGATCGACGCCGAGCACCACCTGAGAATTGCTGGTCGCAAGCAGATTGCCGCGCGAATCAAGGATGTCGCCGCGCCGAGCATTCTCCACGTCGATGGCGTACCTCGCCTTCTCGATCATGGTGAGGAACTGCGAGCGATCCAGGACGTGAAGACAGTACAGCCGAACGGCAATCGACACGAAACACGCGCCGATCATCGCGGCGATCACCGCGGTCCGATAATTCGATGCAAACCCACGTCTCATCGCGTCGCGGAGGCCGGTTGGGCAAGGTCGGGATTGAACACCACAAGCGCGGGGCCGTTCTCGGTCAGCAGGCTCCGGTTGTGTTTCGCAGCCAGGCGGGATTCGACGTCCTCTTCGACGCGGTTCACCTGCATCTCCTTGGGCTCGACGAGACCAAGGTTCAGCTCTTCGTCGCGATGGCGCAGGACGTCGGGACTTTTCTCCGTCTCGATCGCCGTCACCGTCTCATCCAGACGGCGCTGGCAGTCGTCGATGCGGGCTTCGGTTTGTTTGATGTGGTTGGCGGTGGCTGCGATCTGATAGCGCAGCCAGACCGCGCCAAGTCCGACCGAGCCGCTGGTCACGATCATGGCGAGCGTGTAGACGAGCAGCTGGTTGACGAAGGCGTGGGAGTCGGAATGTTTCATGGAGGGGCCTGACGACGGAGCGGCGGGGGGGAAAAGACGCGCGGGCAAGCGCGGTTAGGGAAGATGCTAAAGTTTTCGGATGGCGCGGAGTTTCGCGGAACGGCTTCGCGGATTGATCCCGAGTTCGGCGTCTCCGGGAGTCACCGGCCGGCGCGTCAGCGGTTCGGCCACGCGGCTGCGGAGGTCCTTGGGCGTGGAGTCCGACGTATCGACCGGCAGCCCGCACCACAGGCGGAACTGCTGCTTGACGATGCGATCCTCGAGGGAGTGGAAACTGATGGCGCACAGCACGCCGCCTGTCGCGAGTTTCGAGAAGGCCGCGGGCAGCGCCCGCTCGATCGCTCCGAGTTCGTCGTTGACCGCGATGCGGATGCCCTGAAAAGCGCGCGTGGCCGGATGAATCTTGGAGGCGTGCCGGTCGCGTGCCGGGACGGCGGCCGAAATCAGTTCCGCGAGCGAGGCGGTGCGGCCAAGCGCCCCCGAACCCCGCGCGGCCACGATGGCACGCACGATGCGGCGCCAGTGGGTCTCCTCGCCGTAGTCGCGGATCGCGCGGACAAGCATCTCTTCGGACGCCGTCTCAAGCCAGCGGCTCGCCGGCACCCCGGAACGAGGATCCATGCGCATGTCGGCGGGCGCGTCGGTGCGGAACGAAAATCCCCGTGCGGTCTCGTCGAGCTGGTAGGACGACACGCCGAAATCGAACAGGACGCCGTCGAAGCCTCCCAGCGGCAGCTCCGCCAGTCGGCCGAAGTCCAGGTCGATCAGCCCAAACCTCTCCCCGTACGCCT
>JAJXVO010000279.1 GCA_021782105.1 bacterium | reverse complement strand
GAGTATCCCGGATTCGGTGCGCGGTCGGAAAAACCCTCCCGCGACACCATCGATGCCGCGGCGATCGCCGCCTACCGACACCTTCGCGCCGGCTACCCGGGCGTGCCGGTCTGCGTCATCGGAGAGTCCATTGGAAGCGGCCCCGCCTGCGTGCTCGCCTCGGAGGCGGGGCCGCCCGACACGATCGTGCTCGTCGTGCCGTTCGACACCCTTGCGAGCGTCGTCGCCGACCACGTGCCCTGGCTGCCCGTGAGCCTGTTGCTGAGCGATCGCTGGGACAATGTCCGCGCGCTGCGAGGGTATCGCGGGAAGGTGCAGATCTTTGGCGCGCGCGACGATCGGGTCATACCGGTCGTCCATGCAGAGCGGCTCGCGGCCAGCCTGCCCTCGGCCCGGTTCACCCTGATTCCGGGCGGACATAATGATTGGGCCTCGGGTGGTTGGGTTGTGATTAGGAACGACTGAGCGGGGAGATTGGGGTGGCGAATGGCTTGAGTGCGGCCGGGGATTCGATTGAGTCGCAGGGTTGCCGCGACACGTGCCGCTGCCTGCGGCCACCCCTCGCGAAGATTCGCGGCACCGATCCCGATTCGCCCCCTCAGTTTCCCCCCCCTCCAGCCACCCCATGCCAACTCCTTCCCCATCCTCCCCGTCGACGCCACCCGCGCTGGATTTGACGACCGACTCCGTGGTCTCGCACAATCGCCGGGTCCAAAATTCCGCACGATGGTTCTGGTGGATCGCCGGATTGTCCGTCGTCAACACGCTCATTCATCATTTCGGCGGCGGCGTCACCTTTCTGTTCGGTCTGGCTGTGACCCAGGTGTTCGACGGATTTTTCCACAGCATCCCGGCGGCGTCCTATGCACTGGATATCGTGCCGCTCGGATTCTTCGTGCTGATCGGATATTTCGCAACGCAAGGGCAGGTGTGGGCATTTATCGTGGGTGGAGTGGCGTACCTGCTCGACGGTGCGGTCTTCATCGCCTTCAACACCTGGCTGCCGGCGCTGTTTCACGTCTTTGTGCTGTTCAGCATCTTCTTTGGGCTCAGGGAACTGCTCCACCTGAAGAGGCTTGTAAGGACCGCGGATGACCCGCCGGTCTAGAGGCGCGCCCGCTTCGGTGCCTGGCGCGTCGGAATCGGGTCGTCCTCGCGTGTCAGTGAAATCAGCTGACACCTGCGCGCAGCCGGTGCGTCAGTCTGGGGACATGAAATGCACGGTCATCACTCCGGTCGGCCCCGGACACGAACAGGTCGCCGAAGCCTGCAGGGACTCGGTGATCGCGGCGATTCGCAACCACCGGGGCCTCTTTGACGAGATCGAGCACTGCGTGGTGGACGACACGTCTGCAAAACTCGGGCGCAGCGCCGCGAGGAACGGCGCAGTCTGGAGGGCGGCCGAGGCGGGATCGGACTGGGTGTTTTTCCTCGATGCCGACGACCTGATCTGCGTCGACGCCTTCGAGCGGGTGTCGCCATGGATTTCCGGATACGACGCGATCTGGGGTGCGATCTGCGAGCAGCGCGTGGAAAGCGACGACTGGCGCCTGCGGGAGAGACAGGATCTGCCGATCACGAACCTGCTCGAATTTCTCGAGTTCGATCCGTTTTACGCCCTTCAGATGGGGCATTTTGTCCGCACCTCGGTGGCGAGGGACAATCCGTTCAATCCCCAGATGAACGCGGGGGAGGATTTCGATTACTATCTTCGAATATGGACCAGATATCGGTGCCTGAAGATCGGGGCGCCGCTGTTCATCAACCGTCGCTGGCAGCATTCGACGGGGCCGCGGTCGGCTTCGGGTCACGACTGGAGCCGGGCGATTCGCCGGCTGAGGGCGCGGTACCTGATGGACAATCGCAGGGAGCTGCGCGTGCTGCTGCGCAACCGGCCGGGTGGGGTCACGCGCAGGGACAAGTGGCGCCTGCGTCGGTGGCAGGTGACTTTGGTCGGTGCTGCGTGGATGCGCCTTCGCGCATGGCGCCCTCGGCGGAGCGCCGCGAGGCGCTAACATCACTTTTTGCGGCGCTTGATGTGACCGATCGGTGCGACCGAACGGCCCTTCCCAGGTCTTCTCTCCGGGAACGGGGAGGATGGAAAATGGCCTTTCCAATTTCCGGAGAGACTCTAAACGCATTCCTGCAATCCCGGCGATACGCGCGCCCGCCGTCGAGCGGCAGGATGCGAGGCAGGCCGGTGGTCCCCCCTAAAACACAAGCATCAGCGCTCTTACCATGATCAAGAAAGGCGTTTACCTCGGCACGGATAGCGGTGCCACCACCTCGAAAACCGGCGGCGTCTGGGAAGACGGCACCACGATTTCCCAGAAGCTCCAGCAGAGTTCGACGAACTCGCAACTCGGCACGGCTGCCGTCATCAAGGGTTGGCTCGAGGGCGTGACCGCGTTCATGGCCGCGCACTCGATCGGCTGGGATCAAGTGAGGGGCGTGGGCCTCGCGATCCCCGGGCCCTACCTGAGTTACGGCGTCCTGGGCCGCGCTGCGAATCTTCCGGCGGTCTTCGAGGGATGGAATTTTCATGCCGACTACGCCAAGGCGCTCTCCGACGCGGCCGGGCGTCCTATTCAGCTGGTCGTCGGCAACGACGGCCGGTTCGGCGGCGTCGCCGAAGCGGCTCGTGTGACGGCGGGAAAGCGGGCCTCGGTGCTGATGGTCGCCCCGGGCTCCGGCCTGGGTTGCGCCTATGTCAGCCAGGACGGCCTCCCTCTCGATGGCGACACCCTGTCCGGCATGGAGGGCGCGCACATGCCGGCGCCCCTGCACCTGCTCGGCGTCCGTCCGTATCCGTGCGGCTGCGGTCGCACCTGGGGCTGCATCGAGGCCTACACCACCATTTCCGGCCTTCCTCACATCCTCGAGGACATGCTCAAGAAATACCCGAACCACGAACTGGCGACGTCCACGGCTTCGACCAAGGAGAAGGTGCTCTCCCTGCGAACCCGCGCGCAAAACGGGGATCCGCTGGCGCTGGAGATTTTCGACTTTCAGGCCAAGGCGATGGGCCTGCAAATCGCCGTGCTGACGCTGGCTCTGGACACCGAATATGTCGTGGTCGGCGGCGGGCTCATGGATCCCGAGTCGACGACGCCAGAGTTTCGCACGCGCTACCTCGACAACGTCAAAAAGGCCGCCTCGCCCTACCTCTGGCCCACGCAGCGCAAATGCCAGAAGATCGTGGCTGCCACGCTCGGCGAACTCTCGCAGTCGATCGGTGCGGCGCTGGTGGCGATGCATACGTTCAAATCCTGACCCCCTCCACGCTTTCGTCCGCGCGCCCGCTCCGGGCCGCGGGCGGATCCATGGCCGCGGTCTTGCTCCGCGGAGCGTTGAAATTCGCCGGGCCTTGGATTGTATGTGAGCATGGTAAAGCGAATGCTCGGGAAAGACGGTCTTGTCGTGTCCGCCATCGGCCTCGGCTGCATGGGAATGAGCGACTTCTACGGAATACGCGACGACACGGAGTCGCTTGCGACCCTGCACCGCGCCCTGGACCAGGGCATCACGTTCTTCGATACGGCCGACATGTACGGCCCGCATCACAACGAGGAACTGCTCGGCAGGGCCTTCGCCGGGCGCCGCGCCTCGGTCATCGTGGCGACCAAGTTCGGAATCGTGCGCGATCCCTCGAATCCCGGCGTGCGGGGAATCTGCGGCCGCCCGGACTACGTGCGTTCCGCCTGCGAGGCGAGTTTGCGCCGGTTGGGCACCGACTACATCGACCTGTACTACCAGCACCGGGTCGACCCGACGGTGCCGATCGAAGAGACCGTCGGAGCGATGGCGGAACTCGTGCGCGCCGGCAAGGTACGCCACCTCGGGTTGTCCGAGGCTTCGGCCGACACGCTTCGCCGGGCGGCGAAGGTGCATCGCATCACGGCCCTGCAGACGGAGTTTTCCCTATGGACCAGAGACCCGGAGGAGAGCGTGCTCACGGCCTGCCGCGAGGTTGGGACGGGCTTCGTCGCCTACAGCCCGCTCGGACGCGGATTCCTGACCGGACAAATCAAACATTTCGAGGATTTCGCCGCCGACGATTACCGACGCCATTCGCCGCGATTCCAGGGAGACAATTTTGCGAAGAACCTGGAGATTGTCGCCAAACTCGAGGCTCTCGCGACGGCGAAGGGCTGCACACCGTCGCAACTCGCGCTCGCCTGGGTGCTCGCTCAGGGCCGGGACGTCGTGCCCATTCCGGGGACCAAGCGACGTCGTTATCTCGACGAGAATATCAACGCCGTCGCCCTGATCCTGAGCCCCACGGAAGTCGCGGAAATCGACGCGATCTTCCCTGCCGGCCTTGCCTCTGGCTCCCGTTATCCGGAATCGATGATGGCGACCCTCAACCGCTGACCCGGCCCTTGCGCCGGATCCTCCGGCCCGGGACGGTTGAGCGCCGCTACTTTCTTCCTGCGCGTCGGGGCGTGTGACGACACGCATCTTGATTTTTTCCGGGGAGGAGTATCATGACAGGTTCCAACCTTCGTTCACATCCAACACACCCTGACTTATGTCCACGCAGACTCCGCAAAAGTTCGAGTTCCAAGCCGAGATCAAGCAGTTGCTCGATATCGTCATCCACTCGCTCTACACGGAGAAGGAAATCTTCATCCGTGAGTTGGTGTCCAACGCCTCCGATTCCCTGGAGAAACTCCGGCATGTCCAGCTGGCCGAAAAGGACATTGCCGACGAGAACCTCGACCTCGAGGTGAACATCACGACCGACGACAAGG
>JAJXVO010000030.1 GCA_021782105.1 bacterium | reverse complement strand
CGCCGCTCGCGATAAACACCCCGCATCCGGCGCGCACGGCCACCTTTGCAGCCGAAATCTTGCTGATCATGCCGCCCACCGCGGTCTCACTGGTCGTGCCACCCGCCATCGCCTCGATCTCGGGCGTGATGCGCTCGACCAGCGGCACGATGCGACCGGTGCCCTTCATGTCGATCAGGCCGGGGGCCGTCGAGAGGATGAACAGATGGGTCGCCTCGATCAAACTCGCCACCATGGCCGACAGCGTGTCGTTGTCGCCAAACTTGAGCTCCGCGGCGCTGACCGTGTCGTTCTCGTTGATGACCGGAACGATGCCGTAACCGATGAGCAGCCTCAGCGTTTCCTTCACACCCAGGTAGCGGGAGCGGATGCGCAGGTCCTCATGCGTGAGCAACACCTGGGCGACCGTGATCGCGTGCGGCGCAAATCCGTCCTGCCAAGTCTGCATCAGGCGGCTCTGCCCAACCGCCGCGCAGGCCTGCTTCTTGGAAAGTTCGCGCGGCCGTTTGACCAACCCCAGCGCCCCCATGCCAAGCCCGACGGCGCCGGAGGAGACGACAATGACCTCGCTGCCCTGCGCACGCATCGCAGCCACCTGCGCACAGATGCCGGCAATGCGCTCGGTATTGAGCTGTCCGATACCGGACGTCAGCACTCCCGTGCCCAGCTTCACGACGATGCGGGCCGGGCGGGAAAGAGGGGACGGGCGGGCCATGGGCGGAATCTTCGCTGGAAGGCGGGCCAACGCGCGGGCGCCTCACACCGTGAGCAGTTCCTTCTCCTTCGAGGCGACATGGTCGCCGATGTCCTTGATCGCCTTGTCGGTCAAAGTCTGGATCTCCTTCTCGACGCGCTTGTTCTCGTCCTCGGGAAGTTTGGCCTTCTTGAGCACCTCGATCATGTCGCGGCGCACGTTGCGAATGTGCACCTTGCCCTCCTCGGCCATCTTGTGCGCCACCTTCACGAATTCTGCACGGCGCTCGCGACTCATCTCGGGAAGCGGCACGCGCACGATCTTGCCGTCAATCATGGGATTGAACCCGATGTTCGCGATCTGGATGCCCTTCTCGATGGCCTTCACGAGGCCGGCATCCCAGGGCTGAATGACGATCATCCGGGAATCGGGGGTGCTGATCGCAGCACAATCCTTGATGCGCATCTGACTGCCATAGGCATCGACCATGACACCCTCGACCATCGCGGGCGACGCCTTGCCTGTGTGGATGGTGCTGAACTCGTGGAGGGTGTGGTCAATGGCCTTTTTCATTCGGGCCTGAGTGTCGGAGACGATGGGATGAGCGGACATGGTGATACTGGGGTTGGAAATGGAGGCGCTGAAAGGGTGGCGAGTATGGGCTGGTCCCAAAGGGGATCAACCCTGGACCAGCGTGCCGACCCGCTCGCCGGTAACGGCCTTCAGGATCGCCTGCGGATCATTCAAATCAAAAACGATGATCGGAATATTGTTGTCCAGGCAGAGCGAAAACGCGGTGGAATCCATGACGTTGAGCCGCTGGCGCAAGGCATCGATGAATGAGATCTGCTCGTATTTCACGGCATCGGGGTACTTCTTAGGATCCTTGTCGTAGATTCCATCGACCTTGGTCGCCTTCATGATCACCTCGGCGTGAATCTCGCTGGCGCGCAGCGCTGCAGTGGTGTCGGTTGAAAAATAGGGATTTCCCGTGCCCGCGACGAAGATGACCACGCGGCCTTTCTCGAGGTGGCGCACGGCCCGGCGAAGAATGAAGGGCTCGGCGACCTGATTCATGGGTATGGCACTCTGCACGCGCGTGGTCACTCCCAGCTTCTCAAGGCAGTCCATGATCGCCATGCCGTTGATGACCGTGGCGAGCATTCCCATATAGTCGCCGGTCGTGCGGTCGACTCCGCGCTTCTCGCCGAGGACGCCGCGAAAGATGTTCCCGCCGCCAATCACAACTGCCATCTCGACGCCAAGGTCGTGGATCGCCTTCACCTGACGACAGATCCGCTCAAGCGTCGCACCATCGATGGCATCCCCCGTCTTTCCGCCGCGAAGAACTTCGCCGGAGAGCTTGAGAACGACACGTTTGAATTTCACCCGAGGGTCGACTGGCCGAACATCGTGCATGGCCGGAGGAAACGAGCCGACGAAAACCTCGTCAATGCCCGAAGTGGATGCGCCCGCCTTCAAAAACAACATTAGCCGTTTTCCAACAATCGCTTCCAATCTCCACGACGACCGTGGGAAATGAAGGTCTCCACACCATCCGCCTTCTCCCGGTGCGAGCGCCGCGCCGACACTGTGACCCGATTTCCCAGCGCCGCGCCAGGCTTTCCCGGACTGTGTCACACCACTTTCACTACGTAATTCGTTAGTAATTTCATATCAATGCCCTACGACCAGGCCCGTCCGCGGCACGAGGCATGCAGAATCAGGCGGCGTAGGACACAAATCAACGAACACACAAGGAGACATCACTATGCACGTCATTCGCTATACTTATCCCGCCACCCGCAGTCTGACACCCGCCTTCCGCGTTTCCGGGCGCAGTCCCTGGAGCGGTTTGGAGAGTGAAATGGACCGCCTCTACGAATCCGCGCTGAGCGGCTTCGGCATGAACCCGGTTGCTTCGTCGTTCCCGGTCGATCTTTACGAGGACAAAAACGCCACGTACGTCCGGGCCGAACTTCCGGGAGTCGAGCGCAAGGACATCGCCGTCGAAATGGTCGAGGGCGCCCTCACCATCCAGGCCGCCCGCAAGGACCAGTCGGGCGACAGCGAGCAAACCTTTTCGCTGAGCCGTTCGATCACGATCCCCAACGAGGTTGCCTCCGACAAGGTCACGGCCGCCTACGAAAACGGCGTGCTCACCGTCACCCTGCCCAAGCAGGAGGAATCGAAACCGCGCAAGATCACGATCTCGGTCAACTGAACCCCGCACACACTCACTCAACCCTCTCCAAAGGACATCATCATGACTCTATTCAATTCACTGATTCCGAACCTCAACCGCGCACTCAACCGCGAAGCTCAATCCACCGAGTCGGCCACCCTTCCCTCGATCAAGCCCGTCTATGAGGCCCGCGAAAGCGAGGACGCCTGGGGCCTGACGGTCCAACTGCCCGGTGTGAAGAAGGAGACTCTGGAGGTCACCGTCGACGAGGCGCAGATCCGGATTCTCGGCAAACCCGCGTGGAAGCAGCCCTCCGAGTGGAGCCTGCTCTATCGCGAGTCGGCCGGAGTTCCCTTCGAGCTGGTCATCGACCACGACAACCTCGTGGACGCCGAAAAGATTCTCGCCGAGATCAAGGACGGCGTCCTGCGCGTCTCCCTCCCGAAGACGGCCGCGATCAAACCGAGGAAAATTTCGGTGAACTAAGGGGCCGGCCGTCGGTCGCACTTGTAAACACCGATCGAATACATCCTCGACTCCCAACTCACAACCCGGCGCTCACGGCTTTCAATAGCGTGGCGCCGGTTTTCTTTTTGCACACGAGGCCGCGACGGACGGGGAGTTGACTCCCCCGGGGGCCGGGGACAATGAAGGCCTCGCACTTCCCTATGTCCCTCAGACGCCTCCTTCTGTCGGCACCGATCCTCTGCCTGGCAACCCTTGCCCACGCGGCGGCCACGGCTGCGGTTACCCCGGCCCACGGAGCAGTTGCGGCCACGCCCGACCTGCCCGAGCGCCTGGTCGATCTTCTTCTGGCCAAATTCGGCGTGAGCTCCAATGGCAACACGCCAACCCACTGGACCATCTTCGCGTGCGTCCTGATCATCTCCTGGATACTCAGGAAATTCGTGACGACCGCGATCTTCGCGGTCCTCAAGCGGCTTGCTGCACACACCGAGACGACCTTCGACGACCGCCTTTTCCCGGCGCTCGAAGAGCCCTTCAAGAGTCTCGTCTTTGTCATGGGTAGCTACGCCGCCCTGAAGGTGCTGCGGATGCCTCCGGCGCTCAGCCACGCGGTGGACGTCACCTATAAAGTCGCCTTCCCGATCGTGATCTTCTGGGGAGTGCTCAGGACCATCGACGCGGTGGTCGAGCATCTCGGGGCCGTCGCCAACAAGAAGGGACTCGGAATCGCCGCCTTCCTGCCGCTGATCAAGAAGACGGTGATCGTGCTGTTCGTGATCGTCGCGACGCTCACCATCATCGAAAGCTTCGGCTACGACGTGAGGACCTTCCTGACGGGACTGGGCATCGGCGGCCTGGCCTTCGCTCTCGCGGCACAGGATACGCTCGCAAACCTCTTCGGATCGCTCGTGGTCGCCGTCGACCAGCCCTTCCGCGTCGGCGACTTTGTCCAGATCGGCGCCCATACGGGCACCGTCGAGGATATCGGCATGCGGTCGACGAAGGTGCGGACGGCGGCGCGCACCCTCATCGCCCTGCCAAACCGCACCGTCGCCAACGAAGCCGTCATCAACTTCAGCCGCATGCCCCAGAGGCGCATCGACCAGACGCTGGGGCTAAGCTACGACACCACACCCGAGCAGATGGAGCAGTTCCTCGCCGATCTGCGCAACCTGCTCCAGGCCGACCCCGATCTGCACCGCGAGTCGATTTGGATCTGTTTTTCAGGCTACGGCGACTCGACGCTCGACATTGAGATGATCTATTTCACCGCGAGCCCGAGCTGGGAAAAGCACCTTGAGATCAAGGAGCGGATCAACCTGAAGATCATGCGGCTGGTGGCTGCGCGTCGCCTGAGCTTCGCCTTCCCCACGCGCACCATCCAGCTCGACCCGGGCACGGTCCGGGCCATCCGCGCGCCGAGGGTGCCGACGGCAAACGGGTGACTCATCGGGCTCAGGCCTGCTGCACGCCGACCGCCTTCGGCCGCGGGGCGAGCTGGAGCAGGATGTTTGCAGCCGTGATGAGTCCTCCGCCCACAAGCAGGGGCCAGGCAAGCGTTTCGTTGGCATAGTCGATCCCGGCCATCCGCGAGAACCAGGCGGGCAGCACCAGAGCCATGGCCGAGCCAAAGATCGGCTCCACGCAATAGATCAGCCCCGCCTCGGTGGCCGTGATCTTCGGCTGCCAGGTATTCATCAATAGAAACGCCCCGAGGGTGCAGAACACCGTCAACAGTGCGTTGAACGTCAGCAACGGGGCCGATCGCCACGGCAGCGCGAGGGCCGCAGCCGAGGGCGCCGTCGCAGCCGACAGTGCCAAGAAGATGAGCGCCTCCGTGGCAAACAACACCAGTGTGATCCGCTCGGGACGGTTTTCCCGGAACTGCGGCGCCTCCAGCGTCAGGATCTGCCCCATGAAAAACAGCGAGCTGGCCAGCGTCTCGAGCTCCCCGCGTCCCAGACGAAGCGCATGCCAGTCGAAACGCCCAAGAATGGCCGACCCCGCCATCACCAGCAGGCAGCACACCCACACCCGCGCCCCAGGATTGCGCCGACTGCGCACGGCGAGGTAAACGGGGATCAGGATCGCGTAAAACTGGGTCAGGAATGCGGAGGTCGACGCGGCCGTGAACTGCAGACCGTCGTTCTGCAGCAACATTCCGCATCCCGCGAACAGTCCCATGATCACCCCCTGCCTCAGTTCAGCGGCCGTCGTGGAGGCGAGATCGCGCGCCTGGAAAATCAAGAGCACACCGGCCGCCATCAGCATGCGTGGCATCACGCTCATCGCCGTGATGAACCAAGTCCCGCATCCCGGTGCCAGGCGCTCGAATGCGAGCGTCATCGCCTTGATCGTGGGGAAGCTCAGCCCCCAGAACAAATTGGCCAGCAGCAGCATCGCGATCGCGCGCGTATGCCGGGGCGTTCCGGGAGCGGAATGGGTCGAGGTCATGGAATCGGAGCCCTGCACCCTGCCTGCCCCCCCGGGCGCCCGCAAGACCCGCCCGGCCTCACCCGACAAAAAAACCGCCGGCGCGGGTGCGACGGCGGTTCGGAGTGGAAAAGCTGAAAAATCAGGAAACGTGACCCGAGACGAGCTTGGTCATCTCGAACATGCTGACCTTCGCCTTGCCATTGAACACCGCCTTGAGCGCGGCGTCGGCATTGATCATCTTCTTGTCCTTCTTGTCCTGAAGACCGTTTTTCTTGATGTAGTCCCAGAGCTTCTTGGTGAGATCGGTCCGGGGGAGGGGCTTGGCTCCGACGACCGCGGCAAGGGCGGCATCAGGCTGCACGGGCTTCATGAATTGGGCGTTGGGTTTGCGTGCGGATTTTTTGGCCATTGTGATAGTTGGGTTGATTGAAGATTCGCTTAAACTTTAAGCGATGTGCGTTCTAGAGCGAAAATCGCCCTCTTGCCGAGTGAAAAATCGCGTAGTTCTAGGGGACGAATCGGCCTTTACGAAAGCTTGACAGGCCGCATGGAGGGGATCACGGCCCCGCATCGGCCCTGGCGAACTGCCTGTGGAGCCTGGCGTAGTGCCCGTTTTGCGACAGCAGTTCGGGGTGTGTACCCGATTCTATGATACGCCCGGCCTCGAGAACCAGCACCAGGTCGGCGCTCCGGACCGTCGACAGGCGGTGCGCCACCACGAAGCTCGTGCGGCCCTTGAGCAGCTCCGCGAGCGCGCCCTGGAGGCGGGCCTCGGTGAGCCCGTCGATCGAGCTGGTCGCCTCGTCGAGGATAAGCAGCCTGGGGTCCGCGATCATGGCCCTGGCGAAGCACACCAGCTGGCGCTGGCCCTGGGAAAGACCCGCGCCGCGTTCGCCCACCAACGTCTGCAGTCCGCGCGGAAGCGCCTCCACCAGGTCGCGGCACCCCAGCCGTTCGACCGCCTCGAGCACCTCCCCGTCCGTGGCCCCGGGCCGCGCGAGACGGATGTTGTCGGAGACGGTCCCCGCAAACAGGAAGTTCTGCTGCGGCACCATGCCCATCTGGCGGTGCAGCGAGCGCGATGACACGGAGCGCAGGTCCATGCCGTCGACGAGCACCACGCCCTCGGTGGGAATGTAGAATTTGGATACAAGGTTGACGATCGTGCTCTTGCCGCTGCCCGTGTGCCCGACCAGCGCGATTGTCTGTCCCGGTGATGCCCGAAAACTCACGCCGGAGAGCACGGGACGCCCCGGATCGTACGCGAAGCCCACTTCCCGGAACTCGACCTCGACCCCGGTCCGGGCTGGCCTGGGGTCCGGAAGATCGGGAATGCCGGGCGCCTCCTCCCAGTCGGGTTCGGTGTCGAGCAGGCGGAACACGCGCTCGGCCCCCGCCATCGCCACGAGCGCCTGGTTGTACTGGTTGCCGATGACGTTGATCGGCGAGAAGAACAGGTTCGCGAGGAAGAAGAACTGGATCAGGCTCGCCAGGGTCATCTCGTCGTGCGAGACGCGCCAGCCGCCGAAAACCAGCAGCACCGCAACGAAAAACTGGCTATTGAGCTCGAGCAGCGGAAGGAGGAAGGCCGATGTGCGCGCGAGCGCCACGTTGTAGCGCGAATGGTCGGCAAGCAGCGAGCGGAACAGGCCCGCGTTCGTGTCCTCCCGGACGAAGCCCTGGGTCACGCGGATGCCGTTGACGGATTCGGCGATGGTCGCGGTGATGCGCGAAAAACTTGCCTGCGCGGCACGGGATTCGCGGCTGAGTCGCCCGTGGAACCGCCGGTTCATGATCCAAAGCAGCGGCGCCATGCCCAGCACCACGAAAAACAGCGGAAGGTCGCAGAACGCCATGATCGCGGAGGCAAACAGCATCTGCCCCCCCTGGACCGCACTCACGAAAAATACGTCCTGGATGCCCACGCGGAGGGCCTCCACGTCGCTCGTCACACGTCCGAGAATACGGCCCAGCTTCACGCGGTTGAAGAAACCCATCGGCATGGCCTGGACGTGGTCGAAGATCGCCTGGCGGAGGTTCTGGACCACGGTCTCGCCGATTTCGAGGGCGTACCGCTGCCTGAAATGGAACAACCCGTCGGTGGTCAGGGCGAGCGCCGCGTAGCCGAGCACACCGGCGGCGATCCCCGCGGCGTGATGCAGCGAGATCGGCCCGACGATCACGAGGCTCACCACCCAGGTGAGCGCCGGGAGCTGGATCGACCGGATCAGGGTGAGCACGACCAGCGCCCTCACCCTGCTCTTCACCTCGACGGCGTAGGAGAACATCCGGCGGATCAGGTTCCAGTCGAGCGGGCGCATCGCCATGTCGTCGTCCTCGTCGACGGCCGGGCGATGGGTGATCATGAAATCGCGCAGGGAGCGTCCGTCTTTCATGCCGCACCTCCCTTGCCGGGTCGCCCCGGCAGTTCCTCCCCGAGCGTCGCGCCGTCGACGAGCTGGAGGCTGGCCACGTGGCGATAGGGACCGGGCACGCGCATCAGTTCCTCGTGGGTGCCACGCTGGACGATTCGGCCATCGTCGATGACGATCACGAAGTCGGCGCGACGCAGCGTGCTCAGACGGTGGGCGACGATGAAGGTGGTGCGGCCGGCGATCGCACGGTCGAGCGCCTCGAAAATCTCGTGCTCGGTGTGGCTGTCGATGGCCGCCGTCGGGTCGTCGAGCAGCAGGATAGGCGGCTCAAGCAGCACCGCCCGCGCGATCGCGAGCCGCTGCCGCTGCCCGCCGGACAGGTTGTTTCCGCTCTCCCCGAGGATGGTGTCGTATCCCTGTGGCAGATCCTGGACGAAGTCGTGGGCGGCGGCGATGCGGGCCGCCTTCTCGATCTGCGCGGGGGTCGCCTCGGGATGCCCGAAGGCGATGTTGGCGGCCACCGAGTTGGAGAACAGGAAGCTCTCCTGAAAGACGATCCCGATGGCGCGGCGCAGCTCCTCGAGGTCGATGTTGCGCACGTCGTGACCGTCGATGAGCACCCGGCCGCGCGTCGGGTCGTAGAATCGCGGGATCAGGCTCATGAGCACGCTCTTGCCCGCACCGGTCGGCCCGAGAATCGCCACGCACTGGCCGGGAGCCACCTCGAGATCCACGTCGTGCAGCACCGGATCGATGCCGTCGTAGGCGAAGCTCACCCGCTCGAAGCGCACGGCGCCGCGCAGGCGCAGCGAATGCAGCGCGTCCGGGGCGCTCTTCACCTCCACGGGCGCCGACAGGATCTCGTAGACGCGGCGGGCGCCGATGAGCGACTGCTGCACGGAGTTGACGATGTTGGCGACGTTGTTGACCTGCCCGGAGAACTGCTCGAGCAGCCCGGCGAACACGATCAGACCGCCGCCCAGGGCCAGCCGGTTCTGGATGACGAGCCAGCCGCCATAACCGAGCAGCGCCATCATGTTGATCCGCGTCATGAAACCGACCGCCGGCGAGTAGAGGCTGACCTGCCAGAAAATGTTCTTCTGTTGGGCGAGAATGGCCTGGTTCGCTCGCACGAAGCGGTCGCGATTCTCGTCCTCCCGTCCAAACGCCTTCACCACGCCAATGCCCTGCACCGTCTCCGCGAGATGCTGGACCAGGTTTTCCACCAGACGTCGGTTCTCGGCATAGCGCGGCTGGATGTGCCTTGAAAACCAGGCCGAGAGCAGCGCGAGCAGGGGCGTCGTCGCCAGACACGCGAGCGTGAGCGGCAGGCTCAGCCTGGACATGTAGGCAATGTAGACCGTCAGGGAGATCAGCATGATCACGCTCGGGATCAGCACCTGGTCGACAAACATGCGCACCGCCTGCACGTCGCCGGTGACGCGCGTGATGATCGACCCCGTCGTGTTCGCGTCGAAGAACCGGAAACTCAACCGCTGCAGCTTCTCATAGACCTCGGCCCGCAGATGCACGACCAGGTTCTGCTGGACGAGCAGGTTGACCGTGATCGAGTGGATGTAGTTGAGGATCGACCGGAGGATGGCGAAGGCGAGGATGCAGCCGCCCAGCACGAGCAGCACCTTCTCCGTGGTCGCGCTGGCGAGGAACGAGGCGGGCAGCATTCCCGGCGTCAGCGGCACGCCCTGCACCTTGTGCCGGAGGTAGTCGATGGCGATGCCGGTGAAGCTCAGGCCGAAGAGGCCGAGCACGAGGAGAACCAGCTGCAGCCCCAACACCGTCAGGCAGCGCACGCGGTAACGCCAGGCCAGGCCGAACAGCCACCGGATGAGGGTGCCGTTCGATGGACCGTCCTTGGACGACATCGCCATGGAGCGTTGGGGCGTCATGAGATCGGCGCAGAATCCCATTCCCGAGAAAAAGCGCAACGCGGTTTCGGCGGCGGCATGCCTTTCCGAATACCGAGGAGGACGCGTCAGCGAGCCTGAGGGGGCGGCACGCCCTGGACACCCGGCTGGCGGGCCGCCCGCTGCTCCGCGGCCTGTTGCTGGCGCAGCAGACGACGACGACGGACCTCCGCCGCGAAAGCCTCCATGCGCCGCGCCTCATCAGCCGCCGTGGGATTGAGGATCACCGGGAACACGGGTCCGCGCGGGCCCATTTGCGGCATCGTCACCAGAGGCGCGTTTCCAATCTTGGGCCTGATCATCGCAAGGCGAATCATGCCCCCGCCCTGTTCAACGGAGATCATGTCGCCATTCGCCGTCACCTCATGAGCCTTCACGATAAACGGAGCGCCCGGCTGATTGAGCCGCACCCAGGCGGACTTCTTCGTGGTGAGGTCGGCGATGTTGAAATAGTCGACGCCGTCCATCTCGAAGATTCCTCGGAACTCCAGAGTCGCGTTGGCCCCCGGTCCGACCGACTGCGCTGAGGAGGGCGGCAGGAACGGGGAGTCCGTGTTCAGACCGGCCACGGCCTGCCCGGGCCATGCGAGCGCGGCCGCAATAACCGCGAGTACAAATGATCGGTGGCCTACGGATGCCATGGGATGAAGTGAGTTAACTGACGCCTCGGCATGGGGTCAAGTGACGCGCTCATCCGGCTGCCTGTTTCCACCCCTCCCCGACCGCTCCCTCGCTCACGATGGCGTTCCGCCGTCCTTGGGACCTTCGGATCCGCCCAGAACCTCCATGATCACGCCGATCAATTGCTGGATGTTGAAGGGCTTCAGGACGCGCGCGCAAAATCCGTAATCCTTGAAATTGGCGACGATCGGATCACTCGAGTATCCGCTAGCCACGATGGCGCGTACGTCCGGATTGATCTTTCGGATCGCGTCGAGCGCCTGGGCACCGCCCATGTCGCCGGGCACGGTGAGGTCCATCACGAGCACTTGGGGGGGGCGCCCCTCTTTCCAGGCCTCGTGGTAGTAGGCGACCGCCTCGGATCCGGTCGCCGTCAGGGCGACTTCCAGCCCGACACGCCGAAGCAGATGTGCGATCAGCGTGCGGATCGGTTCCTCATCATCCATCACGAGCACCCGCCCCCGAAGTTTCGGCGTCGGAGCGACCTGGGCCTCGCCGGCCGCCGGCCTGTCCCCCCGCACGGCAGGCAAGCGCAGCACGAATTTAGCACCTCGCCCCTGCTCCGACTCCACGTCGATGCAGCCGCGGTGCCGGCGGATGATGGAATACACGGCGGCAAGACCCAGCCCGCTGCTCTTTGCCTTGGTCGTAAAGTAAGGCTCAAAAATCCGTCCGAGGTTCTCAGGGGCAATCCCGCTGCCCGTATCCTCGATCACGATCCGAACATAATCCCCCGGCCCGATCGGAAGGGGAGAGCCGATCCCTACCACCTCGTTGGTGGCCGAGAGCGTCACCAAGCCCCCCTCCGGCATCGCCTGCACAGCATTGACGACCAGATTCTGGATGATCTGCGTCAGCTGTCCGCGGTCGGCATTGGCCGGCCACAGCCCGGCGGCCAGATCGAACCGACAACGAACGGCCGAGCCTCTCACGGCATACTCCGCAGTCTCCGTCACCAGGTCTGGCAGCGGCACCGTGGACCGCACGGGCTCGCCGCCCTTGGCGAACGTGAGCAGCTGCTGGGTCAAACCCCGCGCGCGCTCGGCGGCGTGGTGGGCCTCCATGATGAACGACTCGCCGGCGGATCCCGCCTCGGTTTCCATCCGCGCAAGGCCAAGGTTTCCCATGATCGCCGTGAGGATGTTGTTGAAATCGTGCGCGATTCCCCCGGCAAGCAGCCCGACCGACTCGAGTTTCGAGGCCCGCTGCAACTGCGCTTCGAGGCGGCGGCGGTCCGTCACATCGCGCAGAACAACGACCGCCCCGAGCACGACTCCCTGAGAATCCCTCAGCGGCATCACGCAACCCTCGACATCGACCGGACGGCGCCGCTCGGTGTGGATCGCGGCGCCGGAGGGAAGATCGGCGACGGCGCCCTCCCGAAGCACCGGCCTCACGGGCCACTCCAACTCGTCGCCGCTCGCGCTGTCCACCAGCCGGCAAACCTTCGTCACCGGACTCCCATGCACCTCCTCGGAACTCACGGCAAACAACTGCTCCGCCGCCCGGTTGATGTAGAGTACCGCTCCGTCGAGCCCGAGTGTGATCACGCCCTCTTCCATGGCCCGAAGCGTCACGGCAAGGCGCTCCTTTTCGGACGCGAGTTCACGCTCGGCTGTGCGCCGCTCTGTGATGTCGGTCACCACCCCCACCGCCTGCCACGCATTTGATCCCGTGGGCCTTATGGCAACCTGCTCATGAAGCCAGTGAACCCCTGAAGTCGAAAAGAAGCAGAATTCCTGCGCGTACCCCGGAGCTCCGGTGAGCAAGGCGCCCGTGCTCCGCTCGTCCATCGCCGCTATGTCGGGGACGTTCTGATCGCACCATAGCGCGTCCCCCTTGACCGACGGATCGCAGCCGAAGAGCTTGCGATATAGCAGCGAGTCCGGGAGCACGAAACGCCAGGTGAAGGCCCCCGATTCCTCCCGCGTGACGTTGGCCAGCCACAGCATGCACTCGAGGTCCATCAGGATGCGGTTCAGCTGCGCCTCCTTGTCACGCCGCGCGTCGTCCGCCTGATGCCGGGAGGTGACGTCGAGCATCACCCCGCCAAGCTGCCAGCGCAGGGGGCCGTCGGACACGATGGACACCTGTTCCTGAATCCAGAAAATCTGACCGTCGGCCACGCGGATGATTTCGAACTCCTGTTCGTATCCGGAGGCTCCCGACAACATGGCGCTCTGGCTCCGCCGATTGTTCTCCTCGAGCGCCGGGACGCGGTACCCCGCGTAAAAGCGCCGGGTCCTCACGATGTCGACCTCGCCGAAGATCCGCTTCCTCATGCCGGAAGGGGGGACGTCGAAGTCCCAGGTCCAGACACCCGACTCCATGGAAACGGAGGCATGCCAGATGAGGCAGTCGGCCCTCTCCAGAAAGCTCTTCACCTGCGCGGCGGCCCTGCGCGCCTCCTCCTCGATCCGGTGGTGTTCCGTGATGTCGGTGATCACGCCGAACAGGCGCCACGCGCGCGGCTTGAGGCGGTGGATGACAGTCTCCTCGTGAAGCCACGCCAGGCCGTCTTCGGTGCGTGCACGAAACTCGTGGTGGTAGCCAGGAGCCCCCGATTCGATCGCCTCGGTCGCGATGCGCCTTATCTCCTCGTGATCCGGAGTGCTGGCCAGGCTCCACGGGCCGTCCGCGCCGGAGGCTTGAGCAAGCCCGAGCATGCGACTTCCGCGGGATTCCGTGCGCACCGTCGTCCTCCACTTCAGCCGCCCATCCGCACCGGCACTGACGTCCGCCGACCACACGAGCACGCTGGCGCCTGCGAGCACTTCGTGCATCAGGGCCGCTTCTTCGAGTCGTTCGCGAGCCTCTGCCAGCGCGGCCCGCGATTTGAGCCATAGGAACACGAAAACCCCAACAGCCAGGAGCAGCGCACCGACTGCGAGGCTTGGCATTTTGTCCGCCAGCAAACCTGCCTCCGCGGCACGGCCCCCCCCGGGCATCGTAAACAGAGACCCGACACGGAGTGCCCACGTCAACGCCTTGCCCATGGCTGATGGAAAAAGGGGGTTGAGTGGCATTGCTTTGAAGGAAGGCGGGCGTCACCGAGGATCCTAGTCCGCCGGACCATTGGGTAATGGTTCGAACCTACATCGGGCTTGAGAAACCCGCAAACCCGTACGGAGCGGTATAAACACCTGTCCCGGACAGGAACTTTACCCGTCGCCATCCAGGTGGATTTCTCACGCACAAGGCACTCGCCGCAAACGCAAGGCATGCACGGCGCGCAGCGTCACGGCCCCCAGCACAAGCACTCCTCCGACGAGGGCCCATGCCGACGGTTTCTCGCCGCGGAAGACGAAAACCCACACAGGATTGAGCAGGGGCTCGATCACCGGAATCAAAACCGCCTCCAGCGCCGTGACATGCCGGATCGCCCTTGCGTAGAGCCAGTAGGAGCACCCGAGTTGGACAATCCCCAACACGGCCAGCGCACCCCACCCCACCGGGGACGGGGGCCGCGACGTCACCATCCACGGGATACTCACCAGAAACGTCAGCAGGTTGCCGAGGATGATCGACTCCACCGGCGATCCGTCCTTCTGCCGGCGCAGCAGCATGGTCATCGCCGCGAAGGCCAGGCCGCTGCCCAGGGCGACGAGGTTGCCCAATGTATTCGTCCACTGGAGACCACCGTCCGCGAAAAACAGTCCCATCCCGCCGATCACCACCGCGATCGTGAGCCAGTCCGCCCGCGTGGCCCTCTCGCCCAGGAACCAGGCTCCGAACAGCGCGATCCACACGGGCGCGGTATACTGCAGGAGGATCGCGTTCGCGGCCGTGGTCAGCTTCGTCGCGGCAACGAAGGACGCCGTGCAGGCCGCGTAGGCCACGGCGGCCCCGACCTGAAGGGGAGTAAAGGTGAAGCGCAGCCTCCCGTTGGTGAGGAGCAGGAAGACCGCCGCAATCACACCCCGTCCACCCGCGACCGCAAGGGGCGGCCAGTCGACGGTTTTGATCAGGAGTCCACCCAGGCTCCACAGGAGCGCGGCGACCACGAGCTGAAGCACAGCCCTCGGGTGAGCGCGTTCGCTCATCGAGCGCCCCTCCCCAGCCATGCCCGGGGTGTGCCGGATTCAGTCCGTCGATTCATGCCCACCCCATGAAGATGCCTCCCGCGTTTGGCACGCGAAAAAGATGCCCGGGCCGGCCGGGGCCGCACCTACCGCGCACCGAGCGCGCGAACCGGCGCCGAACGCACGTTCCAATGCTCGAGCTTCGCCTTCAGCTCCTCCGGATGGATCGGCTTGCTGAGATAATCGTCCATGCCCGCCGAGAGGCAGCGCTCCCGGTCTCCGGGCAGGGCGTTGGCCGTCAATGCGATGATGATCGGCTGGCGGTCGTGGGACACGCGCCGCCGTATTTCCTGGGTTGCGACCAGTCCATCCATCTCCGGCATTTGCATGTCCATCAGGACCATCTTGAAATCCCTCCGCTGCACGGCGTCGACTGCCTCGAGTCCGTTGACCGCCAGGGTCACGTGCCAGCCCATGCGCTTGAGCATGGTGATCGCCACACGCTGGTTCACGACGTTGTCCTCCGCGAGCAGGACCTCGGGATGTTCGGCGTCGGAGCCTTGCGCAGGCGGAGCAGGAGGGGCCGCAATCACGGACGGTACGGGAGGGGGCGCCGCAACAGGGGCGGCAAACAGGCGTTCGAGCGCGGCGAGCAGCAGTCTCGGCTTGAGGGGCTTCGAAACACTCGCATCGGGCTCAAGCTGGGATTGGGCGGCCATGCGTTCGCCCAACGGGCTGATCACCACGATGGGAACCTTCCTCGGCTTCGTCTTCTGGACGAGCACCCCGTGATCGGCCACGGCGGAATCGACGATCACCGCGTCGATTCGTTTGGACGCCTGCAAGATCGCGACGGCATCGACGGCCGAGTCGGCGACCTTCACTTCGGCCCCCCAGTTTTCCAAATGCGCCCGCAATAGGCGGCGCCCATTGCCCACCGGCAGCAGGAGCACCACGCCACGCCCCGCGATCGGCTTGGGCTGCGCTTCCCCGTCGGGAGGCTCCGCCATGCACGGCAGGACAAAGGTGAACGTGGACCCGATGCCCTGCATGCTCTCCGCCCAGATGCGCCCGTCCATGAACTCGACGAGTCGGCGGCAAATGGCCAGGCCCAGCCCTGTGCCGCCATACTGGCGGGTCGTCGAGGAATCCACCTGGCTAAACGATTTGAAGAGCCGGTCCATCCGGTCCGGCGGAATGCCGATGCCGGTGTCTCGAACCGAAAATTCAACCTCCACCTGGGTGACGCCCGTCGGATCCGGCTCGTGTTGCTCGTCGACGATCTCCGGACGCAGCGGACGTACCACGACCTCCAACTCGCCGCGCTGGGTGAACTTCACGGAATTTGCCAGGAGATTCACCAGGATCTGGCGCAGCCTCGTGACGTCACCGATGATGATCCCAGGCACCCCCGGGTCGATCCAGCAGTGCAAATCCAGCTTCTTCTCCGCGGCGCTCGACGCCACGATCTCGACCGCGGACTCCACGCACTCGGCCAGTGCGAAAGGCTGGCTCTCGAGTTCGATCCGGCCCGACTCGATCTTCGAGAAGTCGAGAATTTGATTGATGATCTGCAACAGCGATTCGCTCGCCGTGCGGATCGTGCTCGCGCAATCGCGCTGCTCGAGGTTCAGGCTCGAATCGAGCAGGAGACTCGCCATGCCGATGACCGCGTTGAGGGGCGTGCGGATCTCATGGCTCATGTTCGCGAGGAAATCGCTCTTGGCCCGCGCCGCGTCGAGCGCCTCGTCCTTGGCCTGGAGTATCTCCGTCTCCCAGCGCTTGCGCTCGGAGATGTCCTGAAACGTGCCGAAGACGCGCACGGGTTTGCCCCCAAACAGGTCGACCTTGCCGATCGCCCGCACCCACAGGCGCTTGCCCGCCGTCGTGTCGATCTGCAATTCGTAGTCCCAGCCCTGCCCGTTCTTGATCGAGCGCTCGAGCGAGTCGCGAATGATCTGGCGGTGCTCGGGCACGTAGAAATCGACGCCCATGCCCACGTCGACAGGCACATCCGTCGCCAGGCCGTGAATGTGGTAGGTCTCTTTCGACCAGGACAGTTTCTTGGTCTCGACGACGTACTCCCAGCTTCCAATGCGCGCCAGATGCTGCGCCTCGTTGAGCTGCGCCTCCGAGGCCCTCAGCCGCTGCTCGGCGAGGTATTTTTCCGTGATGACCTCAGAGAAGATCGTGATGCCGCCGATGTCGCCGTCGACGCGATACCAGGGATGGCATTCCCAGCGAATCCATTCCTCACGGCCGTCCGGCCTGGTGAACCGATCCTCATCGCGCCTCTCGACCGCCCCTCCTAGGCAACGCAGGTAGGCGTCGCGCCAGTGTCGGGGCAGATTCGGAAACATCTCCAGATGCGAACGTCCGCGAAGGTCCTGTTCTGGAAGCCCGTAGTCGGTCACCCAGCGATGCGAGGCGGCCACGTAACACAATTCACTGTCGAGCAGCGCGACCGCAGCAGGAGTGTGGTGGATGAACTCCTCGAGCTGGCGCTGCTTCGCCAGGAAGGCCTCCGTGGTGCGCTTCCTCGCCGAAATGTTGGTGACGGCGGCGAGGGTGCACTCGAACGGAGCCTGAAAGGTGCGCAGCTCGCCCAGCGACACCATCGCAGGAAACGGCGTGCCGTCCTTGCGGCGCAGGGTCCATTCGCGAGACCGGCCATAGTGCCGCGCCGTCTGCGCGTGCAGGATCAGGGCATCGGAGGGCGACACCGAGCGCTGAAGCGCGATCGACACATCCGCCGCCAGGGCTGCAAGCTCCGCCGCGTCAAACAGAGTCGACGCGTGCAGCCTGCCCACCACCTCCGAAGAGCGGTAGCCAAACAAACGTTCCGCCGCCCGGTTCATCAGAAGCACGACTCCCTCCAGGCTCCACGCCAGTTGCGCCACCGACGCCTGCTCAAAGGCCGCACGCATCAAAGGAGCGCCATTGTCCGTCGACGAAGGCACTCCCGGCGCAGCTGGGGCGACGGTCGGGGGTGGGCGTGAGTCCATGCTTGGGTTAATATCGGTCTCCCGCCGAATCCCTTCAATCCCGGTTTTTGCGAAAAAACCCTTACCCCTTCCACAAGCGCAGAGGCTCGACGCGCAACGGAAAACCATGATGATCGCTGCCTCGATGCCCCCCCCGAGACGACTCCCCTCTTCGTCGGTTGCGCGGTCGAGCCGTTGTCGCATCACGCGCCGTTGCGGCAATGTCTTTCACCTGCGTCGTCCCCGGGTCGCACCCTTCATCCTGATCGTACTCTTCACCTGCCTGGGGAGCACCCGGCTCGCGGCACAGCCGCTGCATCCCGGCAAACATCCGCGCCTATTCTTCGGAGCCGAAGACGTGCCTGGAACGCTGTCCCGCCTAAATTCCCCCTTCGGACGCGAGGTGGACCGGCGGCTGGCAGCCCTCCGCACTGCCGGCGTGCCCCCGTGGCTCCAAACCAACCAGGCCGTCGGTTGGGCGCTGCGCTACGCGTGGAGAGGCGACAGCGCCGCCGCCCTCAAGGCGCTCGACCTGTGCGAGGAAAGCCTGAATGCCCCCGAACTCGGAGGCGACGGAAGCCTGCCTCTGTGCGAGACACATGCCTCCAAGGTCGTCGGCATCGCCATCTGCTACGACCTGGCCCAGGCCGCCTGGCCACGCGCACGGCGCGATGCCATCGCCAGCGCCCTGCTCACCTTCGCCCTCAACCCAGTGCTCCCCGACTCCGTCTCCGCAAGAGTTCCCGCCGGCGGCGATTTCATCCTTGCCCAGGCAGCCTCGGGCCTCGCCGCCCTCGCCATCGAGGGCGACCCCGGCGTGCCGGCCGACGCCGCAAATGCGGCCTCCTCAGTCCGCGACCTCGTCGTCCGCTACCTCGCCTCCCTGGGCGACCATGGCTGGCCTCGAGAGGGTCTCAATCAACTCCGGATTCCGCTCAGCCAGGGGCTCGGCGCCTTCCTGATCGCCTGGCGCCGCAACCACGGAGAAGACCTCGTCGCGGCATCCTCCGCCCGGGGCTGGCCCGCCCTCTACACCACTCTCCTGCTGCCACCGCCCTCGCCAGACCGCGTGCCCGATCTGCCTTTGTTCGGCCTCGCCCCCTCTCTCAACGGACGCGTGCCAGGCCCCCGCTGGATGGAAGGCCCTCTGGCCGGAGGCGACACCGCCCTGCTTATGGTCCTGGCCGATGCCGGCTCCCGCGCCGCCCTTCAATGGACCTACCAGCACTGCTTCGGACAGAACGGTGACGGCAATTTCGACGTCACCAAACCCTCCGACGCCATTTTTGCGCTCGAAGGCATGACGTCCTCTGAGCCCGCGGCCGCCCCCGACACACTCATTCCAAGGGTATGGGCCGACTCCCAACAAGGCGTCTACCTGTTTCGCAATCGCTGGGAGGACTCCAACGACTCCATCGCGGCCATCACCGCCAACGCCCGGCCCACACGCGGCCTCGCAAGCTTCGGAGACGCGGGCTCCTTCCGGCTGCTCGCCCTCGGAGGACGCTGGGCGGTGCAGCGCAACCGCGATATCGAGGATTTGGATACACCAGCCCCCGAGCGCGAGAACGTGGTGGTCATCCCGGGAACCCAGGGCTGGCTCCCCGGTAAGGTCCTGCGGGCCTCCGGCCTGCCCGACGGCTCGGGTTCGGTGAGCATCAATCTCGACGCGGTGTTCACCGTCGCTCCCACCAACCCGAACAGCCCCCGCCTCGAGCCAACTCAGGACATCGGCATCCGCGCCCTGCGCGCCTGGACCGTCGATTACTCCGGTGAATCCGGCGCCCCCGTGCTCATGGCCGTGGCCGACCACATCACCGGCGCCCCCGCCCGCCGCTGGCTCATGCACACCGAGGAAGGCGACATTCACCTGAAACCCGACGGTTTCGAACTGCAGGCGGCCAACGGCGCCACCCTGAAGGCCACCGTCATCTCGCCCTCCTCCCCCCGCATCAGCGTCGAACAGGGCCGCTGGTCCAACACCATCTCCATGGTGAGCAACCACGACTTTTTCGTGATCATGACCGTGGAGCCCGCCGGTCACTCCCACCCTCGCGTCAGCTGCACCGGCTCCGGCCTGGGCGCACGCGTGCACGTCGGCGGCAGCACCGTCTATTTCGACGGCCAGAACGTCGCCATCGAATGACCCGCGCTCAGCGCGAGATGTCGCGCTGGCATAGCACCTTGAACCCGCGATGGTTGAGGCTCTGCGCGGCGATCTCCGTGTCCTCGACGTTGATCACCAGGGCCGACTTGCCCTCGGGACGCTTGATGAAGCTGTAGACGTAGTGAATGTTCACCTCCGCCTCCAACAGCGCCGCGAGCACGCCCTTCAGCTCCGATTCCGCCGAGATCTCCACCGCGAGAATCTCTGCCTCGTGAAAGGCAAAGCCACCGCTCGCAAGCAACTCGCGCGCCTTGTCGGGATCGTCCACCACCAGCCGGATGATCGCGGAGTCGATCGTGTCCAGCACGGTGATCGCCATCACGTGGACTTCGTTTGCCTGCAACCGCACAATCAGGTCGCTCAGGCGACCGACCCGGTTTTCCGCAAAAACCGAAAACTGCCGGACGGGGTCCGCGGCGATGGACGTGCTGGGAGACGGCAGCATGGCTATTCGGCAGACACTGGCAGGGGCACGACGACCGGTCAACGGTGCGTTGCCGGGCTGGGGGCGCAACGCGTCCGCGTCCCGTCCACCGTGCGTTTCCCGTTCAGGGGAGCTTGGACTCCGTCACCTTCTTGGTCTGCGCGGCACGGTACCCGTCGACGGCCGCTTTGACCTTCGGATCGGCAAGCCCGATCATGGCCCCGGCAAACAGCGCCGCATTGACCGCTCCGGCCTTTCCGATCGCGAAGGTCGCCACCGGAATGCCGCCGGGCATCTGCACCATCGAAAGAAGGGAATCCATGCCCTTGAGCGACGCCGATTCCATCGGCACGCCAAGCACGGGCAGCGGCGTGAGCGCCGCCGCGACACCCGCCAGATGCGCCGCCCCGCCAGCTCCCGCGATGATCGTCTTGAGACCGCGGGACTCCGCGCTGCGACAATACTCAACCGCGAGATCCGGGGTGCGATGTGCGCTGATGACGCGCTTCTCAAAGGGGACCCCAAGCTGCTCAAGCGTGAGAGCCACGTGCTGCATGGTGTCCCAATCGGACGTGCTGCCCATGATGATTCCAACAAGAGGAGTGTTTGCCATGACAGCGAGCCACTAGGTCCGATTTTACCCATCCGCAAATCGATTCGCCCGATTGTCGAATCCGCACCAGTGCGGCGCCGCTTGACAGGCCGGCGCCGGCCACGAGCCTCGACGGATCTCATGAATTTTCGCTGGACCTTACGACGGCTCAACCGCTGGGGCATTTCCCGAAGGAAGCTCCGAGGTGGCCGCCTGCATGGTCTGCTGGGAGACCGGTTCCTCGAACGCGACCTGTGGGTCCCCTCGAGGGAGAGCCTCGCGCGCGCCTGGCTGGTGGGCATGATCGTAACCGCAGTCCCCTTCCTTCCGCTTCAATCCATCATCGCCTGCACGATCGGCTTCCTCGTCGGCGCCAATCTCCCCGTCTGTTTCGTGCTCCAGTACCTTTCCAACCCCGCGACCGCCGTGATCCAGGTGCCCGCCTGCGTGTTCGTCGGACGGCTGCTGATGGGCGATCACCCCGGTGCCATCTTCGCACAGCTCCACCGGGACCCCATGGCCGTGCTCTCCGGAGGCAATATTCTGGCGCTTTACCTCGGAGCCATCGTGATCGGGCCCGTGCTCGGCGTCCTGGGGTACTTCCTCACACACCTCATCTGGCGGGAGCGCCCGCGCCCGCCCGCGGCGCCTCAGGCGTAACGGTCCTCCGTCCAGGGATCGGCGGTGTTCGAATACCCGCGCACTTCCCAAAATCCCAGCCGGTCGTGCGCGAGAAATTCGATGCCGTTGACGAATTTTGCGCCCTTCCACGCATAGAGTTTCGGGATGATCACACGCGCCGGCGCGCCATGCTCCGCGGTGAGCGGCAATCCGTTGAAATGCGTCGCCACCAACACGTCGTCATCCAGGCATCTTTCCAGCGGCACGTTCGTCGAATACCCGTCCGCCCCCGTAAAATACACGAATCGCGCCTCGGGCTTCGGTTTCACCCGCTCATAGAGCGTCGTGAACGCCACGCCACCCCACCGGCAGTCGTACCTGCTCCAGGTCGTCACGCAGTGAAAGTCGCTCACGTCCTCCACCTGCGGCAGCGCCCCAAATGCCGCCCAGTCGAGCACCTCCGGAGCCTCCACCAGGCCGCTGAGCGCCAGCGTCCAGGCCCGCGGCGACGCATCGGGCCTGACGCCCAGATCGAGCACCGGAAATCCTTCGGTCAGCGTTTGTCCAGGGGGCAGCCTCTGCGCCGAACGCTCCTCGCTCGCACGCACGCCCGCGGCCTTCTGCTTCTCCGCCCACCGCTGCTTCGCCGCTATGTATCGCTCCTTGGACATGGCATCAGGTCTGCCCGCGCCGGCCTTCCCCGTCCAGCCACCATATTCACCCGCGCGACGGCCCGCCCCCGCTCTCCGCTTCTGGATGGAAATGGGCGCGCCAGACGGTACGCTCACACCATGAATAATCTGCCCACCGTACGCACGGAGGCCGGTTTCCTCCCCTTCGACGAGGCGCTCGAGCGCGTGGTCGCTGCCCAGGGACAGGAGCTCTTCGCCCTGATGGCGAAACACCCGGCACCCGGCATCTTCTCAAGCAAGGGCGTCTATGCACGCCTCATGGAATGGTCCCTGCGGGACCCGGCCTTCAAGGCCAGGCTCTTCCGCTTCGTCGACGTCCTGCCCTCGCTCGACTCCCCCTCAGAGGTGGTCCGCCACCTGCGCGAATACCTCGGCGAAGACGCCGCCACCCTCAACCCAGCCCTGCGCATGGGGCTCGGAGCCGCCTCGCTCGCACCAGGCCTCGTGGCCGGCCCGATCAAATCGCAG
>JAJXVO010000278.1 GCA_021782105.1 bacterium | reverse complement strand
GGGGAGGCGGGGGGGGGGGGGGGCGCTGCGTTTCGAGGAGGGCATGGACGGGGGGGCGGGCTCAGCCGATCCAGGCGGCGATTTGCTCGATGGCCTTGTCGAAGGTGGGGCGGTAGGCCTGCTCGAGCTCGGGGGCGAAGGGGACGGGCAGGTCGAGGGCGGTGATGCGCAGGGGTGGCGCCTCGAGCGAGAAAAACAGCTTCTCGGTGAGGCGGGCGACGAGTTCGGCGCCGAAGCCGTGGGTGCGGCGGCCCTCGTGCAGGACGATGAGCCGGTGGGTTCGGGCGAGGGAGGCCTCGATGTCGCCCAACTGCAGCGGGGAGAGGGCGCGCAGGTCGAACAGCTCGAATTCATGCCCGTACTCGGAGGAGAAATACTGGCAGAGTTCGGCGCCGAGGTGGACCATCTCACCGTAGGTCACGACGGTGGCGTAGTCGCCCTCGCGCAGCCGCCTGGGCTTCCACACGTCGCGGTAGTTGGGATTCCACGACACGAGCGCCTTGCCGCGCCGGTAGAGCGCCTTGTGCTCGAACAGCAGCACGGGGTTGTCGTCCTCGAAGGCGGCGAGCAGGGCGTCGAAGGCGTCCTGGGGCGTGCTTGGGTAGAGGGCCTTGAGCCCGGGCATGGACAGGAACAGCGATTCGAGCTCCTGGGAATGGAAGGAGCCGAAGGTGAGGCCGCCGCCGCAGGGCAGGCGCAAGACCAGGGGGGCGCGTGCGCCGGAGCGGAAGTGGAAGGTGGCGGCGTTGAGGGCGACCTGGGTGGTGGCCTCGGTGGAGAAATCGGCGAACTGGTATTCGATGATGGGGCGGTGGCCGTTGACGGCGAGGCCCAGGGAGTAGCCGGTGCAGGCGCTTTCGGCGAGCGGCGTGTTGAGCACGCGCGAGCGGCCGAATTCGGCGAAGAGGCCCTCGGTGACCTTGAAGGGGCCTCCGTAGGTGGCGATGTCCTGGCCCAGCACGAGGGACTCGGGACGCTCGGCGAGGATCTTGCGCAGGGCTCGGTTGAGGGCCTGGGCGAAACCGAGCAGCTCGGGTTTCTCTGGCGCGGCACCGTGGGGGGCGAGCGACGGAGACCAGGGAGCGGGAGTGACTTCGGGGGCGTAGAGGCCGAGTTCCATGCCCTCGGGCGCGGGGCGCGGCACGCCGAGCGTGCGCTGGATGCACGACTCGATGAAGGCGGACAGTTCCGCGTCGATGGCGCCGATCCTGTCGGCTCCATGCGCGGCGACGAGACGGGCGCGGAAGGCGGTGAGCTGGTCGGCGGCGGCGATGGCCTCGGCCTCGCCCGGGGGCAGGTAGTCGCCGGTGTCGTAGGCGGCGTGGCCCCGAAGGCGCAGCGTGCGCGCCTCGACGAGCACGGGCCGGGGATTGGCTCGCGTCTCGTCGATGAGCTTCGAGAAAAACCGCAGGACCTGCTCCGGGTCGGCGCAGTCCAGCTTGAGTCCGCGGATGCCGTAGCCAGCGGCGCGTTGCCAGAGTTCGACGCCGGCGGGGTACTGCTCGCGGGTGGGCGTGGAGTACGCGTAACCGTTGTTTTCGATGATGAAGATGACGGGCAGGGACAGCAGGGCCGAAAGATTGAGCGACTCATGGATGTCGCCTGTGCTCGAACCGCCGTCGCCGAGGAAGGCAAAGCCGACGGCGGGAATGCCCTTGCGGCGTTGGGAGTCGGTGGAGCCGGCGACGCAGGACAGCATCGCGCCGAGGTGGCTGATCATCGGCAGCGAGCGGTGCGCGGGATCGCCGTGGTGCACATTGCCTTCGCGGGCGCGGGTGGGGCTTTCGGCGTTGGCGAAATACTGGTTGAGGTGCGTGCAGAGATGATCGGACCAGATGAGGTGTCCGCCGAGCCCGCGATGGGAAAACGACACGACGTCGCGTGCCTTGTCGGCGAGGAGTGCAAGGGGGACGATGAGGCTTTCGTGACCCTGTCCGCCGGTGACGGTCCCCTTGATCAGGCCCTGGCGAAACAGTTCGAGGATGCGGTTGTCGACCGTCCGCGACAGCTGCATCCAGGCGTAGGTTTGAAGGAGGGACTGGTCGGCACGGGACTCGAGATCGGCCGCACGCAAATCGTGGGAGGCGAGGATCGCGGGAGGAGTGGGAAACGACATTTGCCGGAGAGATTGAAAACCCCCTCCTGCTTGGACGAGGAAAAAGATGGACGGTCGGAAAGGGGGGCGGGGGGGCCGGCGGCTCAGGGTAGGGCGTAGACCTCGATCATGCCCGGGCCGGTGAGGCCGTTATTGCCGAGAAGTTCGACCGAATACAGACCGGACGGCAGCGTGACGACGAGGGCGGCGTCTTTGCTGCCGGGGGAAAGGGACTGGGCGTAGACCGATTTGGCTGCGTCGGAGAGCAGGGCCGGGTCTGAGCTCAAGCCCCAGTCGTTGTTTTCCGCGATCAGCTGGGTGCCCTGGTACAGCCGGAGCACAGGATCGGTAAGCACGGGGCTGAGGTACTTGGCGAGGTTCGGTCCGATCCCCTGGATGACGAGCGAGCGAGGCCCTCCCGAGATGATGAAGCCGACGACGAGGATTTGTGCGCCGGTGCCCACCTGATTGCGGGCTGAAAGGCCGGTGAAGGCGCTCGTGCCGGTGCCTCCAGCGTCGTAGAGTTCGAGGAGGGAGATCCCCGTCGCCCGTCCCTGCCCGAGTGGGTAGGCGGTATAGAGCCCCGCGCCGAGATTAGTGAGCAGCGCTGCATCCTTGCTGCCTTCCGGGAGTGGAAAATCACCCACTGCCGCGGCGGTCGACGCGATGAGCCCGGCGTTGGCCTGCGTGCTCCAATCGTCGTTGGTCGCGATGGGCGAGGTCCCCTGATAGAGAGTCAGGAAGGGATCCGTCATTGCGCCGGCGACTTGGAACTTGGCGAGGGTGGGACCCACGGCGCGCAGGAGGACGAAACGCGTTCCTGGCCCGCCGACGATGAAGCCGGCGACGAGGGCGCCCGCGCCGGTACCGGGCTCGGCACGGACGGAGAGTGCGGTGAGCCTGCCGCCGCCCGCCGGGGAGCGTCCCATGGGCTGCCAGGCGTGGTGGTGGGCGTCGCGGCGCACCTGCATCCAATCGGCGAGCAGCGGGGCTTCTGTGCCCGTGAGAGCGCAGAGACTGCCATCCGAACTGCCGGTGAACAGGGTCCCGTCGTCGGCCAGCAGCGGCGAGGCGTCGGAGGCCGCACCGACCGTCGTGGCCCAACGCTGGGCGCCGGAGGGGTCGACGCAGACGACGAGGCCGTCCGCCGTGCCGAAGACGACGGAGCCGTCGCCGCGCACCGCGGCGCTGGACACGATCGGCTGGAATGCGGCGGCGGTTGCGGAGGGAAACTCCCACCGCGGGGTTCCGTCGGGGGCGATCGCGTGGAGGCGCCCGTCGGCCGAACCGGCGTAAATCGTGCCGTCGGGTCCGATCACGGGAGTCGCCCGCACGGCACCGCCGGCGGCTACGGACCACCGCTTTGTCCCGTCGCCAGAAAGGCAATACACCGTGCCGTCCTGTGTTCCGAAATACAGGGATCCGTCGGCGGCGAGCGAAGGCGCACCCGAGATGGCGCTTCCGGCGTCAAAGGTCCATTGCTCGGTCCCGTTGGCCGCGACCGCGTGCAGGGCGCCGGAGGAGGAGCCGGCGTAGAGCGTGCCGTCGGGGCCGATGATCGGCGAGGTCGGGGAGCCCCCGTCCAGGGCGGTGCGCCAGCGCAGGGAGCCTCCCGCGGTGAATGCCTGGAGCGCGCCGTCCGCCGTCGTCGCGTAGACGATCCCGTCGGGCCCTATGGCGGGCGAGCGGGAGAGGGCGGCGCCGGCAGCGGTCTCCCATTTTCTGGAGCCTGACGAATCGAGCTCCACGAGCGTGCCGTCGGTGCAGCCGAAGACGATGTTCCCGTCGGCGGTGCAGGCGGGCGCGCCCGACACGGCGGCGGGTGCGGTGAAGGTCCAGCGTTGGGAGCCGTCGGCCGCGTAGGCCTCCACGGTCCCTGGGGAGGCGCCGGGCAGGGCGGTGACGATCGAGCCGTCGGTGTTGAGCACGGGGGATGCGCAGGAGGTGCCGGTTGGCGCCGCGGAGGGGAGGCTGACCTTCCAGCGCAGGGATCCGTCGGCGGCGGTCGAGAGACCCGGGGAGGCGCCGGTTTTGAGCAGGGAGAGCACAGCCTCGGAGCGGGTGATGTAGGCATCTTGGTTGGTGCTGTGGCCGGAGAGGGGCATGGCCATGATCTCGCGGGGGCTGCGGATCTGGTTGAACGCCGCATAGACACCGATCGGGGGAACGGTGGTGTCGATCAGGCCCGTGCCGACGAGGACGGGGCAGCGGATGCGGGAGACGAAGTTGCAGATGTCGTAGTAGCGGCTGGCGGCCTTCACCTTCGCCGGGTCCTGGCCCAGCCAGGTCTGGTAATACCACTGGGGCCAGCCTGGCGAGCGGCCGACGTCGGGGCCTGTCTGGTCGCAACCCGCGGGCACGAGTGCGAGCGCGGCGGTGACCTTCGGATTGATGCTCGCGGCGAGCAGCGTTTGGAGCCCGCCCTGGCTGGCGCCCGTGACGACGAGCACGCGGCCGTCCCAGTCGGGTCGCGACGCGAGGTAATCGACCGCGCGATAGCAGGCCAGGTACATGCGCAGGAAATAGCTGGTATTCGGATCCTCGTTACCCTGGGCCCAGTAGTTTGCCAGCGGGCCGTTCTCCTCGGCGGTGTAGTACGAGGCGACGTCCACGGCGTGGATGTCGTGGGCCTGGATGTTCAAGGCGAGCCAGCCCTGCTGCGCGCGGCCGGTCACCCAGGTGGGATCC
>JAJXVO010000029.1 GCA_021782105.1 bacterium | reverse complement strand
CCCATGCCTCACACCCGGACGGAAACTCCACCTTAACACCGCAACCTCCGCCGCCTTCGCAAATCGTGAATCTGAGGCGGCCAGCACCTGCGGTTTCTCCACCGTGCCCCGAGCAGTCACCAGAAATGCCACCAGCACATCTCCTTTCACCCCGGCATCGCGCAAATCCTGTGGATACTTCGGCAGCGGCTGCACCACCGGTTTCGGACGCTTCGTCATCTGCCCCGGCATCCAGGCATTTTCGTACACCGCATGCTCGAGCTTGACCGGCGTGAGCGCCACAGTCCCGTGCCCCGGCCGCTCGCCACCCGACCAGCAGATGAAATCCTGCTCCCATTGATACGCCGGAATCGCCACGGCGTCGACGGAACCGGCAGCCGATTCCACCTCGGATTGCGCCAGCGGATTGCGCACCGCCGCCATACTGCTGCAGGCAAGCCCCGCCATCACAGCGCTACTCAGGACTAGATGGAGTGTTTTTTTCATAGTTGCACAGGTGTCACTCGGTAAGTTTGTCCGATCACTGACGTCAGGCGATCTTCATCCGTTCCCTCGTTCATCGGATTTTCGTGGATGCCGTGACGCCCTCGGTCGTCACCTGCCCCGCCTTGTCCGATTCTCCAGGCACAATCCCGGCCTCAATATCCCGTTTCGCCTTCATCGCGGCTTGAAACCAGTGCTTCTCTGCACGACGCCAGATCGCACCTCCCCGACGATACGCCCGGATGATGTCCTCCAACACCGAAAGCGCCTCCGCCTTCTGGCCGAGACGGGCATGACACAGTGCAAGGGCGTATCGCCGCTCCTCGCCCACACTGCTGTCGACCAGGCCCTCGAGTATTTTCAGCGCGCCTGCCGAGTCTCCTCGCGCCGCCAGGATCCGCGCTCTGAGCAGATTCAGGTTCACTGCGGTCATCCTGTCCGGCTTCGAATCGATGCCATCCAGCAGTGCTTGGGCCCCTTCCACATGCCCAGCCTCGATCTTGTACCAGGCCACTTCCGCCACCACTGCCGGATCCCCCTTGAATACCCCCCGCGCCGCCTCCGAAGCCACAGCATCCGCCTCCTCCTTTTCTCCCATGTGATGCAGCGCCGCGGCCAGATTGAGGCGCCGCGCCACCGTGTCCCCTTCCTCCAACTCCTGGCGAAGTCTCCGGATCTGCACCGTCGCCGGCACCCAGCCCGATATCCGCATCCCCCGCCGCCCGGTGCTGCCAAGGTTGGGCAGGATCTCGATCGCCACATACGCCAGACTGCCGATCCAAGGCGCAATGAAGATGATCCACATCCACCAAAAGGGACGCCCCGTTCGGTATGCGTGAATGCACAGTCCAATCTGCACCGCCAACGTCAGTGGCCCGAATAGATAAAAATAGTCGTGAATAAGCGCGTTCATGCCCGAACACCCCAAAAACCCAACCGGCGCTCAATGGCCACAAGATTCACACTCCCCGCGTCCCCTCACTCCACGCCAATCTTTCAACTCAGGCTCTCCTCCAGACCGAATTCCCTCTCCAGCGCCCCCCTGCTCACGATTACTGCATTCTTTCCGCCGTACCGTAGCCCGGACCGGTTTCCTATCCGTCCACTCCCGCCCCATATCCCGTCGACAATCCATCCGCTGAGTTGCGTACACACTGATGTCCGGCACGCATTCTGTGCGATACACGCCCCACCGCACCCCTCAGGCGATCGACCCGCCCCGCCCATGCTTCCGCGAGACAAAAATTGTCCGGCCTGATATTGGGTCGCCCCTGACGCCGACATTGGCACTCGCCGAAAGAATAATGGGCGTTCATCGGGAAAAGCCGGGGGCCCGCTTGGCAAATCCCATTGGTGCATGCGTCAGCCTAGCATCGTCGCAATCATTTACGACGTAGCGCTGTCGGGATGGAGGTGTGGAGGCTGGAGGGTTCAACGCTGCAGGGGGAAAGCTGCGTTGCCTGGGTTTTGTATTCCGCGAAAGCCGCGGCAACCGACGTTTTAGAGAGACCGCTCCGCCTTGGCCAGAATTTTCATCAATATATACCGTTCTCATTTTTATTTGCCGGAGGCGATCGGGCCCGGGCAATCAGCGCGCCCGATTCTCCTCATCGCACCCATCCCAGCCGATGTCCGTCCCCAGGCAATGGCTCCCCCCCCTCCCATCGTTTCGTCCCCAAACGTCTCGATACCCTCTCTTTCCACCCATCGGCTCCGTCAAATTCGGTTCGCGATCCTCCCTTCTCTCCAGTCAACTTCTCCCATGAGCGTTTACGCAAAGTTCGAGTCGGAAATCGCCGTCCGGCCCGACGACATCGATCTCTATCAGCATGTCCACAGCACACGTTATCTCGATTATGTGCTCGCAGCCCGCTTCGACCAGATGGAGCGCTGCTACGGGATGGGCATGGCCGAGTTTGCCAGACGCGGACTCGGGTGGTTCATGACTTCCGCTCAGATCTCCTTCAAACGTCCGCTCGGCCTCGGTGACCACATGATCGTCCGGACCTGGATCGACAGCTTCACGAGTCACGGTTGCCGCGTTCCCTTTCAGATTGAACGCTCCGACACCCGCAAACTCTCATGCGAGGGCGTTTGCGATTATGTGCTCGTGACGCTGCCCGAGGGGAAACCCACGCCCCTGCCTGCGGACGTGATCGAGAAATACAGCATCAACGCGGTCCGCTAGGCTCGGCGAACCGCATCGAGTTCACGCCGCAGTTCCGCGAGCGTCCGCTCGAGCGCCCCCTGGTTGTCGCGCTGCCATGTCTGCGCAGCCGCCGCCATCGCGGCACGCTTGGAGGGATCGGCCATCAACTCTTTCGCGGCGGACGCGAGCTCTTCGGGGGTGCGCACCACGCGAGCGGCACCCCGACGCTCCAAGTCGCGGGCGATCTCGCGGAAATTGCTCATCTCAGGCCCAAAGAGGATCGGCTTGCCAAGCGCGGCGGCCTCCACCGGGGTCTGCCCCTCGTGATGCGGCGGCAGGCTCTTGCCAACAAAGACCAGGTCGGCCAGCTGGGTCAGTTTGCGAAGTTCGCCCGTCGTGTCGCCCACCGCCACATCGACCGGCGCGGGAGCTGGACCACGGGAGCGAAAATGCGACGCCAACCCCAACGCATCGAGCGCGGCCTCCACTTCCCCCCGGCGTTCGGCATGTCGCGGCACCAGGATCAAGGCCACCGGTCCCGCTCCCTCCGAGCGACAAGCTTGCCAGGCCCGAACCACGGCCTCCTCCTCCCCCGGCCACGTGGATGACCCGAGAAGCGTCGGCACGTCGGCGAGGCCCAGCTCACGACGCAGCCCGGCCTTCTCCTCTCCCGATAGCGGCACGATCGTGACGTCGAGTTTCAGGTTGCCCGTCGCGCGAATGCGCCCCGCGGGAAACCCGATCGCACGCAGGCGCTCGGCATCCTGCTCCGAACCGGGCAGCCACAGCGTGATTCCACGAAACAGACCGCAGACGAGTCGGCGCGCCCGCATCATACGACGGTAACCGCGGTCCGACATGCGGGCGTTAATGCATACGACGGGGATGCCTCGCGCCTCGGCCTGGCTAATGTGCTCAGGCCACCGTTCCCCCTCGGTCAGGAGGATGAGGTCCGGTTGAATCCGCCTCCATGCGCGGACCGAGAAAGGCCATCCGTCGATCGGAAAATAGGCGATGCCGATGCAGCGCGCCGCGTAACGCTCGCGGGCCAGTTTGTAGCCCGTGCTCGTGGTGGTCGACAGGTAGATCTCCACGTCCGGCATCGCCGCGAGTCGCTCGAGCAACGGCCCCACGGCGAGCACCTCGCCGACACTCACCGCCTGAAGCCAGATCCTGCGCGCTCCGACCCGCTTGCCGGGCAGCGGCGGAACCGCGCCAAAACGCTGACCGAAGTTCTCCCCGTAGCCACCGCGGCGGAGCATGCGCCGGATATAATACGGCGACGCAACCAGCATCACGGGGAAAAAGAGTATGCGATAGAACCAAATCATGCGGGCCCGCGAAGATCCTCAAAAATCCCCGCCCCTGGCAAAACGTTTTCTGCAATCCCAAGCGCCACGGCCAGATCGCCGCCACGCCCGGACGCCAAACCCATCGCTCACGCGTCGTTCGGTTTGCCGATACCGTGCACCCGAAAGCCAATGCGGCGCAGCGCCGCAAGGTCGACGATGTTGCGCCCATCGAAAAACAGCGCGGGTTTTGCCATCAACGCAAAGATCCGTGCGTAGTCCAGCGACCTGAATTCGTCCCATTCCGTCACGATCGCCACCACGTGCGCGCCCTCGGCGGCCTCGTAGGGCGTCTGCGCCACGGTCAGGCGTGCATCCCTCTTGCCGGCACCCAGCACGTCCGAATGTATCAATGAGGCGGGCACACGCGGATCGTAGACCACCACATGCGCCTGCTCGGCAAGCAGATCGCGGCAGATGCTGATCGCCGCCGACTCCCGCGTATCGTTGGTGTCCTTCTTGAACGCGAAGCCCAGGATCGCCACGCGCTTGTCGGCCGCAGTGTTGTACAACGATCCGATGATCTGCGCGGCAAAGCGCCGCTTCTGCCAGTCGTTCATCTTCACGACGCTTTCCCAGTACGCCGCAACATCGCCGAGCCCAAATTTCTCGCACAGGTAGACGAGGTTCAGGATGTCCTTCTGGAAACAGGAGCCGCCAAATCCCACCGACGCCTTCAAAAACTTCGGACCCACGCGCGAGTCGCGGCCAATCGCCCGCGAGACCTCGTCCACGTCCGCCCCCGTCGCCTCACACAGCGCCGAGATTGAGTTGATCGAGGAGATGCGCTGCGCCAGGAACGCGTTCGCCACAAGCTTCGAGAGTTCGGCCGACCACAGGTTCGTCGTGATGATTCGGTCGCGGGGCACCCAGCGGGCATAGACCGAAGCCAGAGTCTCCACCGCCTTCTCTCCCTCGGGGGTGCGCTCGCCGCCGATCAACACCCGATCCGGACTAAAAAGGTCCGCCACCGCAGTGCCCTCGGCCAAAAACTCGGGATTGGACAACACTTGGAAATTTCCACCCACGCCATTCGCAGCAAAGATGTCCTTGATCGTCTCCGAGGTCTTCACCGGGATCGTGGATTTTTCCACGATGATTTTCGGCCCCACCGCCACGCGGCTGATCGTGCGCGCAACCGCCTCGATGTAGCGCAGGTCAGCAGCCCGCCCCGCGCCAATGCCGTAGGTCTTGGTCGGCGTGTTTACCGCCACAAAAATGATGTCGGCCTCCCGGATTCCACCCTCGACGTCCGTCGTGAACCGCAAATTGCGCCCGCGCGTCGCACGCACCACCTCGTCGAGACCGGGCTCATACACCGGCAGCTGGTCCGAATTCCATTCCGCGATGCGCGCGGCATTCATGTCCACCACCGTCACTTCAATGTCGGGCGCCTTGAGAGCGATGACCGCCATGGTGGGACCCCCGACAAAGCCGGCTCCAATGCAACAGATCTTCATAGCCGGCAGAATCGGGCACATCGCGCTTTGGGCAAGCCCAAGCTTGCACAAAGCGCACTCAGACAGCGGCTCGGCGGCATTCGCCGCCACGCCAACTCACACGCCAAGCGTCGCGATCAGGTGCTCGCAGGTCGCCCGGCTGCCCGCGACGTAACAGATCCGCTTCATGCGAAGGTCAAAGGCCCGCACCGGAAACTGCTCACCGTTCAGGAAACGCGTCTCTCCGCCACCCGCCCAGACCAGAGGCACCGCCGCGGCGATGTCCCAGAGTTTGACGTTGTGGTCCACCACCCCGTCGAGAATGCCCGCAGCCACGTAAGCGAGATGCAGCGTGCTGCTGCCCAACGCCCGGATCTTGTAGGCTTCAATCAAGCGCTGCGCCTGCCCCGCAAGCGAACGGTCGTAGGGGCTGTGAAACCCCACGAGGGCCTGCCCGCCAAGCGGCGCCGTGCGTACTCGCACCTCGCTATCACCGTCCTTCACCCCAAAGCCAGGCCCGCCCTCGATCAAACGCCTGCGGGACAAATCGTACACGAAACCGTAGACCGGCATGCCCTCGTCGAGCAAGGCCAGCGCGATCGCACAATGGGCAAGCCCCAGCGCATAGTTGTTTGTGCCGTCAATCGGATCCAGAACCCAGGAAAACCGGGAGGTCACCTGGATCGGAGGCCCGTCGTGCGCCAGTTCCTCACTGAAAAACTGGTCCTCCGGAAAGCGGCCCAGCACCACAGCCGTAATGGCCTCTGAAATCGCCAAGTCGACCGGCGTCACCCGCGTGCCGTCGGCTTTCCACTGGCTACGGGCCTTCCCAAATTCGGCGTGAAGTGGCTCCGTCTGCGCCATCACGGCCTGACGGCCTGCTTCGATTCTGCTGAGCAATGAGTGGTCTGACATGGAACTGAAGATCGAAACGATTTCAGCGCCCATGCCCACACCCATTTTCGCGCCCCGCCCCTCTCCACGGATGGACCTATCCTGAGCTCACTTCGACCTTGCCAGCCGAGGGCCGGCACCTACGTTTGCCGGTTTCCATGATCTCCTGGATTCAGATTACCTTCCAAAAGCACTTCCGCACGGTCTTCGCGATCCTCCTCGCGGTCACGATCATCTCCTTCATTTTGACGATCGGTGCTTCCCCCGGCATCGGTCGCGCCGAGAACCGAGTGGCCACCAGGCCTTTCTACGACCTGAATCTCGTCACGGCTGAAGATCAGCAGCGCCTCATGGGCGACGCGAGCGTGAGCGCCCTGTTCCAAATCGGCTACGGACTCGACAACGATCAACTGCAGCCCTTCGCCCTCCAGCGTTACGCGAGCCTCTACCTCGCCAACAAACTTCATATCCCGGAACCCACTCCCGCCGAACTCGCCACATACATCAAATCCCTCCGCGCGTTTCAGGATCAGAACGGCGAATTCGATGCCGCAACCTACAATCGCTTCCGCGATAGCCTGAAGGGCAACCCGCGCCTCACCGAGGCCACCGTCTCCCGAGTTCTGGCCGACGACTATCGCGTCGAGCAGATCCGCAAGCTTTTGGCCGGCCCCGGTTACGTGATGCCCTCCGACGTCGCCGAGCAGCTCACACGCGCCGACACGCTCTGGACGCTCGATGTCGCCACGATCGACTACGCCAGCTTCAAGCCCGCGATCGCGCCGACCGACTCTGAGATCGCCCGCTATTTTTCCGACAACGCCTTCCGCTACGAAATTCCTCCGCAGTTCAGCGGTTATAGCGTCGACTTCCCCGCGTCCAACTACCTTTCCAAGGTCAAGGTCACGGATGCTGACCTGAAGGCGTTCTACGATGCCAATCCCGCCCGTTTCACGCCGCCTGCGTCGACGGGAAAATCCGCTCCGCTCACCATTGGGTTCGACGCGGTAAAGGATCAGGTTGCCGCCGCGTTCCGCGTCGATCGCGCCCGGCTGCTCGCACAGAACGCCGCCGCCGACCTCACCGTTTTCCTCTACGACAACAAGGCGACCGCCGCGGAAATTCCCACTCTCCTAGCCGAGCGCGGCGAAAAGACGCACACACTCACGCCCTTCGCCCGGAATCAGACCTCGCCCGACTACCCGGGCAATGTCGACGTGAAGACCGAGGCCTTCAGGCTCGGGCCCGATCGTCTCTATTCCGATGCGCTCGCAACCACCAACGGTGCAACCGTCATCTTCTGGTCAAAGACGATTCCCGCCCGTGAGCCCCTCCTTGCCGAGGTGCGCGACAAGGTCGTGTCCGACTATGTCGAAAGCCAACGCCACATGCGCTTCATCGAGCTCGGGCACATCATCAAAAACTCGCTGGAATCCCGCCTGAAATCCGGCGTCTCCTTCGACGCCGCCGTGAATGCCATCGCGCAGGCCGAAGGCGTGAAGATCGAGGCCAAGTCCGTCCCCACCTTCACCCTCAACCAGCCCCCCCGGGATATCGATTATTCGATCTTCGGCATGCTCCAACAGCTCAACCAGGGCCAGGTCTCCGACATGACCGTTGCCTCCGGCAAGGGCACCCTCGTTTACGCCGTCGGCAAGAAGCTGCCCGTCATCTCGCCAAGCAATCCCATGTACGACGCCATCGACTCCCAGCTCGCCATGATCGCCGCTAACGGCACCGCGAGCTCCGTCATGACCGAGATGGTCGAGCGCCAGCTCAAGGCCTCGCCCGCTCCCTGAGCCGCCGCCCCCCTTGCGGACGGCCGGCGCTCGCGCTGGCCGTCTTTTTTTTGCCTTTCTCGCGACGACCCTTCCCCTTAAGCGTCTGACTGTTCCTTCATCAGCACCACCCGCACGCGTCTGACCTTCAGGCGGTCCCCCGGGAAATCCGTGCCCGTCACGAATTTCCCCGTAACGAGCCCACGATCAGCGCGTCTTACTCCCGTCCGCGCCGGGCCAAGTTCGAATGTTTGCGAGCCCCAATTCTCGTAACTTTCCTCATCCCCGCGTGTTCAATTCCCGATTACGCAACTTCTTCACATGGCCAAGTCCCTGAACCTCCTGCTCGCTGCGAGCGCACTTTTCACCCTTTCCTTTGCCCTCCAAGGCGAGGAGCCATCGCAGGCCCAAGCCCCCCTGACGCTCGATGAATGCGTGGCGCGAGCACTCGTCAAAAACTTCGACCTGAAGATCCAGGGCTACAGTTCGGCCATCGCAGGTGAAACCCTGACGATCGCCAAGGCCGACTATTTGCCGATCTTCACCGACAACGCTCAGAAGAACGCCTCCCAGACCTACGCCAGCGACTATTATACCCGCTCTACGCAAGGAAGCATCGGAGTCTCCCAGAAGATCACAACCGGCGCCGTGGTCTCAGTGGCCACCGGATTGTCCTACGAACGCGCTCTCTCCCTGCTTCTCACCCCGGGATCCCTCAATCCCGCGTATCTTGGCAACATTACCCTGGGCATCACCCAACCCCTGCTCGCCGGCGCCGGCTCGACTGTCAACCGCGCCGCGATCAACCGGGCGCGCATCGGCGTCGGTATCGCCTCCCTCAACTACAAGAGCAGGGTGCTCCTGGTCATCGATAACGTCGAGAATGCGTATTATAATCTGTGTTACGCCTCCGAACAGCTGGCCGTGAAAAAACACAGCCTCGAACTCGCCCAGGCGCTCTATAACGAGGCGGTCTCGCGCCGCCAGGTGGGCGTGGCCACCGATCTCGACGTCCTCCAGGCCCAGGTCGGCGTCCAGACCGCCCAGCAGGGCGTCATCCTCGCCATGCAAACCCTCCAGGACAACCAGGACAATCTCTTCAATCTGATCGGCCAGTTCGAATTCACAGACGTGCTCCGCCCTGTCGAGTTTCCGTCGGTGCCCACCAAGGCCCCTTCCTTCGCGTTATCCTACAAACTCGCCAAGGACAACCAGCCCGATCTCCTGGCGACCCAGATGACCGTCCGCCAGCAGGAGATCGACACCGCGACCGCGAAAAACGCACGCCTCCCTTCCCTCGATCTTGGAACAAGCGTCGGTTACAATACGCGCGAAAGCTCGGCCGGACGCGCCTACGACCAACTCGGAAGCAACGGCGGCTACGACTGGCAGGTCGGCCTCACTTTTACCATGCCCTGGGGCATGAAGGCTCAGAATGCCCAGTATCGCACCGCGGTCTACACCCTCAATCAGACGCGCACACAGTACCTCCAGCAGGAGCAATTATTGATGCTCGATGTCCGCGCTGCCGTCCGCTCGGTCCGCGCCAACCTCGACAGCGTGAAAGTCGCGTCTAAGGCCACCCAACTCAGCGAGCAGCAATACGAGCTCGAACGCGCCCGGTTTGCAGCAGGCCTGTCGACCGCCCGTCTGGTGCTCCAATCCCAGGACGATCTTGAGCAGGTCCGCATCAGCGAACTCCAGGCCAAGGTCACTCTCCGCATCGCCGTCGCGGCTCTGCAGCAGCTCGAGGGTACCTCCCTCAAACATTTCCACGTCGAACTTCCGAAGTGATCCGTGCGGCGCTTCGGCGCCGCCTCGGTGGACTTGCGCGCAGCCCGAGTTCGGGCATGGTATTCGTCAACGCGATGCGCGCCCCAAGCCCAGCCCTGCCCGCCCGCACCCCACCTGTCCCATTTGTATCGGGTAGCCGCTCGTTCTCCCTGGTCGAGATTGCCGTCGCCGTCCTGATCGTCGGCCTCCTCGCCTCCATCTGCGTACCCCGGCTCAAGAACTACGTTGTCCGGGCTCGAAGCCGGGCCGTCATCAACGACCTCCGCGTCTTCTCACAAGCCTACCATCACTATCTCCAGGAGAACGGCGACTGGCCTTCCGGCTCCAGCACCCCGGGCAGGTTTCCCAAAGGCATGGAACGTTATCTCCGCGAGTCGCCCTGGACCCATCCCACTCCGATCGGCGGTTATTACATGTGGGAAACCAATGTCGTACAGGGCGGCCAGCATGTGCGCGCAGCCATTTCTATCATCTCGGCCAACGGCAGCGCCGTCACCTCCGACCGTATCCAGCTGGCCGATATCGATAAGCGCCTCGACGACGGCAATCTCTCCACCGGCTCCTTCCGCCTGGGGTTCTACAACGATCCGGTCTACGTGATCGAATACTGACCCCATGTTCAAGGTAGCCACCAGCAATCTGTCCGAAGATTACCGAAACGCCCACCCCAACTTCGGCGTCCGGCCCCTCGGCCTCGTATCCGCCAAAGAGGTACGCGAGATTCTCAAGGCCTTCAGTCAGGTCGATCCGGCTCAAAACCACGACGCCGCTCCCCATGTCGCACTGAGCACCGACGCCGGAAATTTCCTCGTGCGAACCAGTGCGTCACGCCTCTTCCTTTCCGACCTCTCCAACACGTCCGCCGGAGCCACCGAGTTGTCCGCAGACGACATCATTCGGCACCTCGCCACCCGGGTCTCCGACGGAGACTCGCCGGCTTCCAATCCCGAATCGTCCGTGAGCCGCCGCCACCGCGGGGTGCAGCCGTGGATCGCGCTCGCCATACTCGCCGCCGGTCTGCTGCTCAACGGCTACACCCTGTACTCGGCGTTCTACGTCGACAGCGTCAACCTCGCGCCCTCTCTCACACCCATCACCGATCGGAACGAATACGCCCGCATCCGCAATTCTCTGGCGGGGACATTCGCCACCGGTTCGCATTCCGGCGACCGCGGCATCGTGCTGAGTCACGACGGCAGCGCCCAGCTCCTGCTTTACGGCGACCAGGGCACGATACGCTCGGCGATCGCCTGCACCTACACGCTCGGCCGCCGCAATCACAGGCTCTACGTCAACCTGAAGCCCCGGGGCCAAATCGAAGTTTCCAACCCTGATCTCCTGTTCCTCTTCGGGGACACCTACACGCGCATTCGCTGACGCTCCCTGCGCCGAACCCGACGCAGTCTCAGTTCGATATCGATCCAAGCGAGGCCCGCAGCGCCGCACGCGCTCGGTAGAGCCGGGTCTCGATCCCCTTGACCGAGGTTCCCAGCGCTTCCGCAGCCTCCGCCTGACTCAGGTTCTCGAACTCGCAGAGCACCACGACCTCGCGAAGCTTGATCGGAAGCGCGGCGACGGCCTCTCCCACCACACGCACACGTTCCCGGCGCTCGACCACGCCAGCTCCCGCACGCGGGTCGGCAATCTCGATCGGTGGCTGCATGCCGTCAGGCGACCACGAATCGAGCGCCACCGACGGGCGCCGACTCCACCAGCGGAGCCGATTCCGCGCGAGATTCGCGGCGATCGCATACAGCCATGCGGAAAAACGCGCCCCGTCGCGGTAGCGATCCCGATGCTCGTACACGCGCACAAAAGCCTCCTGCGCCAGATCCTCCGCCTCGGCCCGATTCTGAAGCACACGCGCAAGGTAGCGCTTCACCTTCACCTCCCAACGAATCATCAGCTCGTTGAAAGCGCCGGCGTCCGCCGTCGCGCGCACCCGCGACATCAGCACCTCGTCATCCGGTCCGACTGCGTCGTCGGTACTCACGGATCGAGGCGGAGATTGGGCGCACCTTCGTGACGAAAGGTGTCGACTTTCGGAAGCAGCATCGCGAGGTAGCGTTTCCCCTCAGTCGGCGGCATCAGAGCTGCCACACGCCTGAGGTGGGCCTTGATCGCATCGCGACAGAGGGCCTCACGGTCATCCAGCACACGCTGCGCTCCGGCAAGGAGCGCGGGATCGGCCTTGGCAGCCCTTCGGATGGCCGCCAGTCGTTCATTCGCCTGGATGATGCTTTGGCAGTGCATGCTGCACTCCTTGTCATAATCGATCTGCAGGTTCTCGATCGCAGCCATCTGTGCGTCACTCAAATGGAATTCCCGCCTCAGCCAATGTTCGGCGTCGCCCGTTCGCGCAGCCTGGTGAAGGTCCGGATCACAGCAGCGTCGATAGACAATCGTCGAGGCGGCCAATCCCGCCGCCAAGACCAACGCCACGCTGATCAGCAAATTTCTCATTGCCGCGTAAACTGGTCAGCCTGGTACCTGGCATCGATCGATGCAAGGTAGTCCCAGGCAAGCCTGTCACGGTCACGTTTCACCTGCTGGTGGGCATAGGTGCGCCCGAACCAGCCCCCCGCCACCAGCGCGAGGCCCAGTGCAAACGCAACACCCGTGGCATGCCGGCGCGCGTAAACCGGCCAGCTCTCACGCGAAGCAGCCCTGTCGATCCGTTGCCAAACCCGCGCGCGGAATCCCGCGTCGGTCTGAGGCGCCACACGCCAATCGGCGAGTGTCTCCCGAAGTGAGTGGTCTTCGTTGTTCATTGGATTTGCGCAGTCTGTACCCCCGTTTTGCAAAAATCCCTCAAAAAAACTCTGCCGTTCCTCGGAACCGTATCCCGTTTGGCCAGGATGAGGGATTTGGCCTGTTCGCGGGTACACCTCTCGTCCGCGGCTCCGCAATCCGGCAGCGCCAAACTCTTGGCACCCTCCACCAAAAGCATTTCGCAATCCAATCCGTGCAACCGATTCTCCGCTCCCTCCCCCTATTCGGGACCAAGGCAGTCCCCAGTTCCCTGGTGCTGCGAAGGAGCGTACTCCTTTGCTCGACCCTGTTGGCATCCCTGCTGTCAGGCTGCACGCTTGCACCAAAATCCTCCGAACGACTGCAACGACGTGAGGTGACCGAGATCGGCCGCACCCTGCGTCCCGACGCCCCCACACACACAGTCATTCCTCCCGGCCAGGGATCCCTGCCGTCCGACTATCTGGCCTTCGCACTTCTGCACCACCCCCAGGTGGCCGCCGCCTACGACGACTGGAGGGCGGCGGTCTACTCCATCGCGCCAGCCCGCGCCCTGCCTGATCCCAAGCTCACCTTCCAGGCCGATATCGCCAGCGCCGTGACGTCGCTTATGCCTGGATTCATGGCCGACATCATGTCGACCCCCAAGCGCGAGGCCATGGCCCGAGAAGCCTCCGCCAACAGCGAGATCGCCTACCGGACCTATGTCTCCACCCTTGTCGAAACCACTTCCGGACTCCGCCGCGCCTGGGCCGACTTGATCGCAATCGACCGCTCAATTCAGGTTCGTCGTGAAATGGCCGTCCTGATGGCACGACTGACGGCGGCCTCCCAGGCCGGCTACGAGACCGGCCAGGGCATGGCGACCCTCGAGGCTCAATCCAACAGTCTCGACGCTTCCCGACGCCTCGACACGGAACTCGCGTCGCTCATCGACCAGCGCACCGCCGCCCGCGCACGCTTCAAGGCTGCACTCGGCCTCACGGCAACGGATCCCGCCCCCTCCTGGCCCACCGCGGCCTTCTCCACCGATCCGCTCCCTGACGACGCGACCCTCTGGACGCGAATCGTATCCGCCAACCCCGACCTGGCTTCAATGCGGGCGATGGTCGACATGGCCGAAGCCCAGGCAGGCGTGGCATCGACGGCTGGCACGCCCGATTTCGCCGCAGGCCTCATGGCTGACCTGAAGATGAATCCCCTCCTGTTCCGGCCTACAGCTTCGATGACCCTGCCCATTTGGCGCGAAAAGATCACCTCCATCCTCAATTCGGCCAAGGCACGGAAACTGGCCGCCAGCGAGCGCCTCGACGCGCGCCGGCTCTCCCTTGCCGTCGATTTCGCGCAGCGCCTCGCAATGCTCCGCGAGTCCTCACGCATGGTCGCCTATATCGACGCCTCCGGGTACCCGACCATCGATCGCGATCTCGTCTCAGGCGAGGCCGCGTACGCCTCCGGCATGTCCGGACTCGATTCACTGATCCGCATCAAACTCATGCGCCTCGATCTCACACTCCAGCGCATCGACGCCGAGCACCAGCAGGACCTCGCGTTTTCCGATCTCGTCCAACTGTCCGCCGGCGATCTCTCCGCGGTTCCCTCGCTTTCGCCTCGCGCCGATTCAACCCACTCCCATCCATGAAACGCCTCGCCCACGCGACGACTTCCACTCCGCCCTCAGCCAAGCCGCGCCTGCCTGCACTGCTTCTGCTTGCAATCGCGATCGCCGGCCTCCTGCCGTCGCAGCTGCACGCCGCGAAACAGTTGTACTCCTGCAGCATGCACCCCCAGATCGTCCGGGACGAACCAGGAAACTGCCCCATCTGCGGCATGAGTCTGGTCCCCCTCCCCAAGGATCGCTCTGCGGTCAGGCTGGCGATGAACGCTCCGTCGGCGCACCGGCGCATCAAATACTACAAGTCCACCATGTCCACAGAAGTGAGCAAAAACCCCGGCAAGGACTCAATGGGCATGGAAATGGTGCCGGTGTACGAGGAGCAGCACGCCGAATCGGACATCCCCTCCGTCCCCGAAGCCATCCAGGTGGCTCCGCAGGTGATCCAGGAAATGAACTTCAAGACCGGCGTCGTGACACGCGGCCCCGCCGTCCGCACCATCCGCACAGTCGGCATCGTCGCGTACGACGAACGCGGGCTGCGGGTTGTCACGACGCGTTTCGACGGCTGGATCGACAAACTCGACGTTGACGCCACTTGGGCCTCCGTGAAGGCCGGGGAGACTCTTTTCGAGATCTATTCCCCCGAACTCTACAACGCCGAGCTCAACTATCTGGTGGCCCTGAAATCCACCCCCGGCCAAACGGATCCACTGACCGGGGCCGCGCTCAAGCGCCTGCGCCTACTCGGGGTCTCCGATGCGTTCATCGCAGAAATCACACGAACCGGGGAGGCACGCCGCGATTATCCCTTCCCCTCTCCGTTTGCCGGAATCGTCACCGCCAAGGACCTCGTCGAAGGTCAGATGATCAAGGCAGGTGAGCCGCTCTTCCGACTCGCCGATCTCTCCCGGGTATGGGTCAACGCCCAGCTCTACGAGCAGGATCTCCAGGGAGTCTCCCAGGGCCAGGACGTCCAAGTGCACCTCACCTATGGCGGAAATGCCGTCTACAAGGGCTCCATCGAGCAGATTCTGCCGCAAGTGCAGGCCGAAACGCGCAGCGCCATCGCGCGCATCGCACTTCCAAATCCCGACGGACGTCTCCGGCCCGGCATGTTCGCGGTGGTGCGCATCCCCACGCAGCTCGCCGCATCGGCGCTGCTTGTTCCCGACTCCGCCGTGCTTCGCAGCGGCGAACACAACACGGCTTTCGTGTCGCTCCCCGGCGGCGTCTTCGAGCCCCGCACCCTTGTCCTCGGCGGACGTGTCGATGACGGACGAGATATCGTCCTGAGCGGCCTCAAGGAGGGCGAGCGGATCGTCACCTCGGGCCAGTTCATGCTCGATTCCGAGAGCCAGCTGCGGGAGGCGATCCAGAAGTTGCTCAAACCCACCCCGGCCACTGCGGCGGGAGCCCCGGTCTCGTCACCCAATCCCTGACCGCCCTCCGCCATGCTCAAGGCCATCATCGATTTCTCCCTGCGAAACAAGGTTGCCGTCGCCGTCGCCACGTTGGCGCTGTCATTCGCCGGCATCTACGCGATGCGGCATATCCCGCTCGATGCGATCCCGGATCTCTCCGACACGCAGGTCATCGTCTACACCGATTGGCCGGGCCAAGCACCCAAGCTCGTCCAGGACCAGGTGACCTACCCGATCACGGCCAAAATGCTGTCCGTGCCCGACGCCAAGGTCGTCCGGGGCTATTCGTTCTTCGGATCCTCATTCGTGTATGTGATTTTCAAGGACGGCACCGACCCCTACTGGGCCCGCAGCCGCGTTCTTGAGTACCTGAACGGTCTCTCGGGCAGCCTTCCAAGCGGTGTGGTCCCCCACCTAGGCCCCGACGCCACAGGCGTGGGCTGGGCGTTCATGTATACGCTCAATTCCAAAAAACGCGACCTCGCCGAGCTGCGGTCGATGCAGGACTGGTACCTGCGCTATCAGCTCTCCAGCGTTCCGGGCGTCTCCGAGGTCGCTTCCGTCGGCGGCTTCGTGAAGCAGTATCAGATCTCCGTCGATCCCGTGCGTCTCCGCGCCTACAATCTGTCGATCAACGACGTCGCAATGGCCGTGAAACGCAGCAACGGAGAGGTCGGCGGCCGCTCGGTCGAGATGTCGGAAAAGGAATTCATGGTCCGCGTCCGCGGCTACCTGCGCGGCCTTTCCGACATCCGCAAGATTGTCGTCGGCCTGGGACCGGACGGCACCCCCGTTGAGCTTCGTCAGGTCGCGCACGTCCAGCTCGGCCCCGACATGCGTCGCGGCATCGCCGAACTCAACGGCCAGGGCGAGACCGTGGGCGGCATCGTTGTCGTCCGCTACGGCGCCGATGTGCGCTCGGTCATCGACGCCGTCAAAAAACGCCTCGATCAGGCAATGCTCAGCCTGCCTTCCGACGTCCACTATTCCGTTGCGTACGACCGCACCGACCTCATCAACCGAGCCGTCGCCACTCTCAAGGACAAGCTGATCGAGGAGAGCATCGTGGTGGCTCTCGTCTGCGCGGCGTTCCTCCTGCACCTGCGCAGCGCGCTCGTCGCCATTCTCGTGCTACCCGTGGCCGTGCTCGCGGCCTTCGCGATCATGTACAGCCAGGGCATGAGCGCCAACATCATGTCCCTCGGCGGCATCGCGATCGCCATCGGCGCCATGGTCGACGCGGTGATCATCATGATCGAGAACGCACACAAGCATCTCGAACACGACGGGGGAAAAAAGCCCCACTGGGAAATCATCCGTGACGCCGCGGTGGAGGTCGGACCCACGCTCTTTTATTCCCTTCTCGTCATCACCGTCTCCTTCCTTCCCGTCTTCACGCTCCAGGAGCAGGAAGGCCGTCTCTTCAAGCCCCTGGCCTTCACGAAGACCTATTCGATGGGCGCCGCAGCGCTGCTCTCCATCACGCTCGCCCCGATCCTCATGGGCCTGTTCATCCGCGGAAAGATCCCCTCGGAGGAGAAAAACCCCCTCAACCGCCTGCTGATCTGGCTTTATCATCCCGTACTCGATTGGGTGATACGCTGGAGGCGCTGGGTGATCACCGCCGCAGTCGTCATCGTGGCCTGGGTATTCTTTCCTTGGAACGCGCTCGTCGTTCACCATCTGCCCGAAGGGCGGCTGCGCAATCTCGCGAGTTCCGTCGGCAGGGCCTTCCCCTACCAGAATCTGGGCTCCGAGTTCATGCCGCCGATGTATGAGGGCGACCTCCTCTACATGCCGACAACCCTTCCCGGCATCTCTCCCACCAAGGCTCGCGAACTCATTCAGCAGACCGACCGCATCATCAAGAGCTTTCCTGAGGTCCAGAGCGTATTCGGCAAGATCGGACGCGCCGACACCGCCACCGATCCCGCCCCCTTCGACATGGTCGAAACGACCATCCAACTGAAGCCGGAGTCGGACTGGCCCGCCGTCGACATCAAAAACGCCTCGGGCAAGATCGTCGCCCACCGCCGCTACACCGTGGACGAGCTCACGTCCGCAATGAACGACTCAATCCAGTTCCCCGGGCTCACCAACGCCTGGACCATGCCTATCCGCACGCGCATCGACATGCTTTCCACCGGCATCAAGACCCCCGTCGGTATCAAGGTCTCCGGCCCAAATCTCCCCGAACTTGAGCGGATCGGCACCCGTCTCGAAGCCATTGTCCGAGGCGTCCCAGGCACGAGCAGCGCGTTCTCCGACCGGACCACCGGAGGCAATTACGTGCAGATCGACATCAATCGCGACGCCATCGCGCGCTACGGGCTCACCATCGGCGACGTCCAGGACGTGATCCAGGCCGCACTCGGCGGCATGCCCCTCACGACCACCGTCGAAGGTCTCGAGCGCTATGCCGTCACCCTCCGCTATGACCGCGATTTCCGCAACAGCCCCGAGGCCATCGGTCAGATCACCGTGCCCGTCAAAACCGCCCCCGGCATGGGCGGCAGCTCCGGCCTCCTGCCCCAGGTCCCTCTCAGCGAACTCGCCTCGATCCACATCGTCTCCGCCCCCATGTCCATCAAGAGCGAGGGCGGCATACCCACGTCCTGGGTGTACGTGGACGTGCAAGGCATCGACATCGGCACCTACGTCCGCCGCGCACAGGCCGCCGTTGCTGCCGCCATCCAAAAAGGCGAACTCACGATCCCGGCAGGCTACACCGTCGCCTGGAGCGGCCAGTACGAGTACATGCAGCACGCCAACGCGCGGCTCCGCATCGTGATCCCCCTCACGCTGCTGGCCATCATGTTCATCATCTACCTGAACACCCAGTCATTCACCAAACTGGCCATCGTGATGCTCGCGGTTCCTTTTTCGCTGGTCGGCGCGTTTTGGATGCTCTTCCTGTTCCATTACAATCTGAGCGTCGCCGTGTGGGTCGGCATCATCGCCCTCGCCGGCCTCGACGCCGAGACCGGGGTCGTGATGCTCCTCTACCTCGACCTCGCCTACGAGGAATGGAAAAAGTCCGGACGTTTGCGCACACCCCGCGACCTCCATGACGCCATCTACCAAGGTGCCGTGAAGCGCGTGAGACCCAAGGCTATGACCGCCGCAGTCATCATCGCCGGCCTGCTCCCCATTCTCTGGAGCCACGGGGCGGGCGCGGACGTGATGAAGCGCATCGCCACCCCAATGGTGGGCGGCGTCGTCACCTCCACTCTCATGGAGCTCATGGTGTATCCCGCCATCTTTTATATTTGGCGCTCCCGCGCCCTTAAAGCGCCCGCAAACCCAGTTTCGAGCCCATCACAGTCGGCCCCGGAGTTGCATTGATTCGACTGGAACAACAAAGCCGGTGGCACGGGGCGGCATCCGGCGCCCCACCGCTTCATCCCAATACATCATTCGGTCCCCGCCCACCGCACTTTGCGCGCAGCACATCCATGCACCGTCAATCCTCTCATCCCGAGCCTCTTAGCCCCGCCTCCACGGGTCTTCCACGCCGCCCCGATATCAGCGTTCCTACATCGGGTCCGCGCCTCGCTTCTCGCTGGGTCCACACCAAAAAAACCCTTGCGAGGCAAGGAGGCTGCTCCGTAGCGTCACCCTTCGGCTTTTCCATATCACCATGATTGTTACCACCGCTCAGTTGTTCAAACACGCCTACGGCAAGTACGCCGTTGGCGCTTACAACATTAACAACGCCGAGCAGGCCATGGGCCTGTTCCGCGGCGCCATCGACTCGCAGGCCCCCTTCATCATCCAGATCTCGAAGGGCGCCCGCAAGTACACCGACAAGCGCATGCTCGAGGCCATCATCCGCGCCTGCGACACCATCTTCCCCGAGGCCATCTTCGCCGTCCATCTGGATCACGGTGACGAGGAGACCTGCTATGACTGCATCAACTCGGGCTTCTACAGCTCCGTGATGATCGACGCCTCCCACGATCCGTTCGAGCAGAACGTCGCAATCACCAAGCGCGTCGTCGAGGCCGCCCACAAGAAGGGCATCTCCGTCGAGGCCGAACTCGGCAAGCTGGGCGGCGTCGAGGAAGACATCAAGGTCGAGGACGGCCACGCCACCCTCACGAACCCCGCCGAAGCTCAGGATTTCGTCAAGAAGACCGGCTGCGACTCCCTCGCCTGCGCCATCGGCACCAGCCACGGCGCCTTCAAGTTCAAGGGCAAGCAGTCCCTCCACTTCGACGTGCTCAAGCAGATCAAGGACCGCCTCCCGGGCTACCCGCTCGTCATGCACGGCTCCTCCTCCGTTCCGAAGGACGAAGTCGACCGCATCAACAAGGCCGGCGGCACCATCAAGGACTCGTCCGGCGTCGACGTGAACGAGTACCTGCCCGCCGCCAAACTCGGCGTCACGAAGATCAACATCGACACCGACGGTCGCCTCGTCTGGACCCGCGTTCACCGCGAGTTCTTCCGCGACAAGCCCTCCGAGTTCGATTTCCGCCCTGTCGGAAAGACCTTCATGGACGAGTACGCCAAGTTCATCGTCTCGCGCAATCAGCTGCTCGGCTCCGCCGGCCAGCTCGCCGACCTGCGCAAGAGCCTCGCCGCCAAATAAGCGGTCCGATCCTCTTTCAAACCGGCGCCCCCCAAGGCGCTGGTTTTTTTGTGCCCACGAATGAAAGTATCCGCGCCTGCATGATTCACCCGGAGACGCCACAGGGAATACCCATTTTCGATCCCCACCCTCCGCCCTCTATCTGATTTCTGGCTTCTGGCCTCTGGCTTTTGGCTTCCGTCCTCAATCGGCATCTACTCCCCCCTCACTGCGTTAAGCGTCCGCTCGATGCGCCGGTCCGGGACAAGCCACATGAGCGCGACTCCCACGAACAGCACCTGCGACAGCAGCGGCCAGACAAAGGCCACCCCGATTGCCACCGCATACAGAATCGGCGAGGCCTTCCCCTTGAGGTCACTCCCAATCGCACGCGCGAGCAGCGATTCCTTGCCCTGGCTTCGAATGATGGCCGCCTGCAAAATCCAATAGGCCACCGCCGCCATCATCAGCACGCAGCCGTAAACCGCAGTCGGAACCTTCGCAAAGTGGCTCTCGCCCATCCAGTCGGTGACAAACGGAAACAGCGAGAGCCAAAACAGCAGGTGCAGGTTCGCCCACAACACCGGCCCTTTCACCCGCTCCGTCGCGTGAAACATGTGGTGGTGGTTGTTCCAGTAGATCCCGACGTACACAAAGCTCAGGATGTAGCTGCAGAGCGACGGCAGAAGCGGGCGCAACGCAGCCAAGCCGCCGGTATGCGGCGCTTTCAGGTTCAGCACCATGATCGTGATGATGATCGCCAGCACTCCGTCGCTGAAGGCTTCAATACGGCTCTTGGGCATGGGGCTCGGGTTTGGATGGTGACCGGGAAGGTATTCAGCGGCCGACTTCAGCGAGCGGGCAACACACACCGTCCGTGGCATCATGCCTCGCGTAGTCGCGCAAAGCCCGACAGCCACAAACCCCTCACCCGTTGGTCTGGCTGTCGCCGCAGTTTCATACGCCGAAACGTTTACCGCGATCACCACCCAGTTCAAGCGAGGGCGGGCTTTTGTGCCCCCACCTAACGCCGATCGTCGTTCGCCGAGCGGTCCATCGACTCCGTCGCCCAGTCCTCGCGACGCACAAAGGTGTCGTCGATTTCCTTTTTCAACTCCGCCTCCCCAGCTCGGTCGCCGGCTTTCCCCAGCCGCTCCGCAAAATCCGTGAGCGATTCCTTGTCCGTGTTCCGCTTCTTCTCCGAATACATCAGCACCGCGTAGTTCGGGGTCAGGCCCTGGATGTGATACGGATCCTGCCATTTCGTGCTGGCGCCGGGAAATTCCTTCCTGAGCATCGCGGAAAACTCCTGTTGGGTGAGAATTTGACGCCGCGTGAAGGTCGGAGTCTTGGAGCCAAACACCCGCACCTTCGGCATCATCACCGCCCCCTTGGGCAACGGACGCTCGGTCGTCTTCCCATGATTCGGAGCGAAGTCAGGTAACAGCGCCCTCACCTCTTTCGACGCCGCCACCGCACCCTTTCCCGTGATCGCCGGATGCGGCGCCTGCTTTCCCCTGACAGCCGCCGCAGGTTCCTGCCCCGCCATCGGAAGCGCCGCCGCCACCGCCAAGGTGGCAAGCTGCAGGATCGAAGGGGATACGCGTCGTTTCATGGTGTGGGACCGGTAATCCTGGCTCCTGCTGCGATCAGGTCAAAGAGTCGCGCCACGCCGGCCCTACCAAAGGGGCTTGGCCCTGCCGGGATAGGAGAGCATGCGAGCGATTCGATCACGGCGGCGGCCGGGAAGTTCCGCTTCGATGGACGAAAGCAGGCCGGCCAATCGACGGGGCGCTGGGCGCAGGTCTTTCGCTACTTGCCCGGATGGGATGGCGGCGCCCACGCCGGACCCTCGTAAGTGCGAATCGCCGCCAGCACACGATCGTAGTCCGAATTCAAACTCTGAAGCTGATCGGCCTGCTGCCCCCGGAGATAGGCCAGTCGATCCGCCGATGCCTTGTCCCCAGGTAGGGTGTGAAAATCGGCATTCTCCCGAATGTGCTCCTTCACCTGATCCCGCTCGTTTGCGATGCGCTGCAACTCCTGCTCAAGCCCGGATCGGATCACCGACCCCACAGTAGTCCCATTGATTTTCCCAAAAAGCGTCTCATCCACCCCCGAACCGCCCGAAGCCTCGTGGTTGACCTCGATCGTCACCTTCAACTCCTGGATCGCCTCGTTGAAATCGCGCCACTGATTGGGACTCAGTTCGTCGCTCGCATCGCCCTTCCATAGCTCGAAGTCCGTCTGACTTTCTGCGCGCACCTTGTTTTTCAGAGGATCGGACGGCGAACAGGCGACCAGCGATAGACAAACGCCAATCAGGCCGAAAAATACGAAGGAATTGCGGTTCTTCATGGGAACAGGGGCGTGCCCCATTCACTGAGTCGCCACCACCGCAGTCAACATGGGAAGAATCTCAACGCGAAACCCCAGCCCGGCTTTCCACTCCAAACACCGCGTATTCAAACCCGCAGCCCCGATCTAGGATCCGCTTCCGCCCAGCCGCGAATTTCAAGCGTACGTCAGGAGTCCGCAACTCCCGACAATACCGGCTTGATGTCGAGAACCGGTGTCCCGTCAAAAGCCTCGAGGTTGTCCACCTCAAGCCTGACCGTGTCGACGATGGCCCGGATCCTCACCCGATGTGAGGTGGACCCCGGAAAC
>JAJXVO010000277.1 GCA_021782105.1 bacterium | reverse complement strand
GATCTCTCACCGACATCATCAAGGCCTGCGCCGGCGAGCTGTTTCCCGGTTACCGCCTGCTCGGAGCGCACGCCTTCCGGGTGACCCGCAACAGCGACCTCTACATCGACGACGAGGAGGCGGAAAACCTGCTCAAGAAGATCGAGGAGGAGCTCCGCAACATGCGCCGCGGCGCGGCCGTCCGTCTCGAGATCGAGGAGGGGGTCGACGACTCGATCTTCGCGACCCTGTGCGACCACCTCAACCTGTCGCACGAGTACGTCTTCCGGCTCCGCGGCCCGCTCAACCTGCTTCGCGTGCAGAGCCTCGCCGACATCGACCGGCCCGACCTGCGCTATCCGCCCTTCGCGCCGGTCAATTGCTCCCCGCTGCGCCACCCGGACGAGACCTTCGAGGTGCTGCGCAACCAGGACGTGCTCCTTCACCACCCCTACGACTCCTTCGCGCCGGTCGTGGAATTCGTGGAACTGGCGGCGCGCGATCCGATGGTCTTCGCGATCAAGCAGACCTTGTATCGGACAAGTGGAGACTCACCGATCGTCCGCGCGCTGATCGAGGCCTCGCGCAACGGCAAGCAGGTGACGGCGCTGGTGGAGCTGAAGGCCCGCTTCGACGAGGCCAACAACATCCAGTGGGCCCGCCAGCTCGAGGAGGCGGGGGTGCACGTGGTCTACGGGGTGGTGGGGCACAAGACGCACTGCAAACTGTGCCTGGTCGTCCGGCGCGAGGGCAAGGGCCTGCGGCATTACGCGCATCTGGGCACGGGCAACTACAACCCGCGCACGGCGCGGCTGTACACCGACCTGAGCTGCTTCACCAGCCGGGAGGCGCTTACCGAGGATGCGTCCTATCTTTTCAACACGCTCACCGGCTTCGGGCGCTCCCCGGAGTTCAAACATCTGCTGGTGGCGCCCTACAACCTTCACGCGCGGACCCTCGACCTGATCGCGCGCGAGACGGAAAACGCCGCCGCTGGAAAGCCCGCGAGGATCGTCGCCAAGATGAATTCCCTTGTTGATAACGCGACCATCGACGCTCTTTACGCCGCGTCGAGAGCCGGAGTGAAAGTCGACCTGATCATCCGCGGCATCTGCTGCCTGGTGCCGGGCCTGCGCGGACTCAGCGAGAACATCCGAGTGCGCAGCATCGTGGGTCGTTTTCTCGAACACGCGCGGATCATGGTCTTCGAAAACCACGGGGCCGAGCCGCTGATCTATGCCGGCAGCGCCGACTGGATGCCCAGAAATTTCTTCCGGCGCGTGGAGGTCATGTTTCCCATCGAGGCCCCCGAAGCGCGGCGGTGGATCATGGACGAGCTTCTCGGAATGGAGCTCCAGGACAACGTCGACGCCCGCGAACTCTATCCTCACGGCGGCTACCTTCCCGTGCTCAGGCGCCCGGAGGCGCCGCCGTTCAGCTCGCAAACCTACCTGATGGCAAACGCCCGGTTGCGCGCCAGCCATCTGGCGTAACAACCGGGCGTGAAAATCGGGGACGTGCGTTCGCTGCCTTAGCGGCGGACGAGGTCTCTGGTGCGGAAATCGGAATCGAACTTCAGGTCCTCGATCCGCTGGGGAGAGACGAGAGCCGGAGCCCTGAACAAGGGGCGACCCCACTGGAGGTCGGTCTTGGGAGTGTTCCGGACATTGTCTTCCCTCTCGGTCTGGCCCGTCTGGTCGTTTCCGAAGAGATGGAAGGGGAGGGTCATTGGGTTTGGTGTAGGTTTGGGGTCCTGGCCTTTTTATCGGCACAGGACTCAGGTGTCATAGGATGGAGACTACGTAAGACGGTGGGGGGTTCCCCGCGTTTTCCATGGGGAGATCACGCCGCGTGGCGGAATCGCTCCAACCGCGTGCCGACGTTGCGCTTCGGCAGCAGGATGGTGAGCACGCCCTCGTGGATTTCGGCATGGAGGTTCTCGTAGTCGAAATTGCGGCCCAGCCGGAGCGTGAGCCGGTAGTCGCGCTGCGCCGCTTCGAGGTGCAGGGCGGTGAAATTGACCCTCACAAACCGGTGCTTGCGCGCGGTGATCGTGAGGTCCGCTCCTCTGGCTGTGATCTCCACGTCGGGCGATTCCACGCCGGGCACGTAGACGACGAGCGTGAGGGCATCGGCCTGCTCGCGGCACTCGTAATTCGGGCGCCGGTAGGCCTCTTCGGAGGTGCCGGCGCTTCGATTGCGGCTGCGATTGTTCAGGCTTCGGATGATCGTGTTCATGGGAGAAAAATAAAAAAATGAATGGTTTCCTGGAGGCTTGCGCCGCCGGGCTCTCTTTGTCGGGGACTGAATGATCCGCTAGGCGGATTGCTCAGGCCTGAGAGCCCTTGCCGACGTGTTGTTTATTCCAACAAGACGAGACCGGGCGCATCTGAACGCGGACATGATGCACCGTGGCCTTCGTAATCGAAGTGCCGGCGCAGCCGCGTTGATGGTTGAATGCCCGATTCATGTTTTTGTGTTTGTTAGAAAGGTCGAATGCAGGTCCCGTGCCAAGCGCGATCTCCGTTTTGAAAGTGAAGATCGTGTGACGCGCTCTGTATCCAGAAGAAAGCAACGGCACAAAAGGCAGGGCATGGGAGAATATTCTCTTTCACCGAATTTCGCTGGTCGGAAATAATTCTAATATAGCTACTTCCGGCGATTGGTTGAATTGACGGAACAGGCCTTTACGTTCTTTTAACGGGTCTGGAGACGGGCGAAGTCCGAATTTGGTTCCGCTCCAGGTCGATTTCACTTCCAGCGTCCATGCGTCATCGTCCGATTCATAGCGTCACACTTTGTCTCATCGCAGTCGCAGCCTTTGCCACGGGTGGCAGGGCTGAGGAGCGTGTGGAAGCGGTGCCGCGCGCGCAGGGCCGGGCTTCGGATCTGGTGCAGTGGACGCAGGTGTCGACGCGGGATTACGAGTCGACCCAGCCGGGCCTCGGATTTTCACGCCGCTACGTGGCGAGCGTGGGGTGGGCCGATGTCTATGTTTACGACGGGAACCACAAGGGCTGGCTCGACGGATTGGAGGACCCTGCGATCAAGCCGGCCTTTGACGAGGCGGTCGACGAGGTGGCGAAGGTGGCCGGGCCCGGAGTGGGGTATCGGTTGACTGGAGAGGGACGTGTGGTGATTGGGGGGCGGCCTTTTTTTCACGCATCGATGCGGATGCGGGTGGACGGACGCGAAGTGGAGAGCCACGTGTACCTGACGGCGGCGGGGCGGCATCTGGTGAAGTTCAGGATTTCGCTCTATCAGCCTGCGCGTCCGGGGGACCGGGCGATGTTGGAAGCATTCATCGCCGCGCAGGTCGAGTTTGTGCTCAGCCATCCCTATGTGGGGCAGGCGGCCGCGGCGCCGCTGAAACGGCAGATTGCAATCCAGGTGGGGCCTGGCGGGCTGGACGGGGCTACCGGGCCGGTTTGGCTCTGTTATGCCCTCGCCCGGGCCGACTACTGGACGCACAGCGGACGTCCACTGCCTTCGCCGGGCGAGCTGGAGCCGGGGTTCCAGGAGGAGTTGGGCGCGCGGCTCAAGGCCGTCGAGGTCTATCGGGATTTGCGCAAACGGCAGCCCGGAGTGCGGTCGTCGTATTGGGACGCGCTGGAGCAGGTGGACGGGGCGGGCTTCCTGTCCGAGTACGTCTGGACTTACCTGCGCCACGCGTCGTGGTCGGGAGGCGAGGAGCCGTCGCGGCTGGCGCAGTTTGACGTGTGGAGGCGCACGCATCTCGTCGGCCACACGCCGGAAACCCGCTGCGGCCTGATTGTCCAGGTGGTGCCTGCGACGCCCTAGCCCGGCCGGGCCAATTGCGATTCGGAATTGGAGTTCGGAGGGAAGCGCTTACGGTGTGGCATCATGACCCGCTCAGACACCACGACGACCCTCGCCGATTTGAAGGCCCGCATCCTCGCGTTTGCGAAGGAGCGGGATTGGGAGCAGTTCCATGCCCCGAAAAACCTGAGCATGGCGCTGGCCGCCGAGGCGGCGGAGTTGATGGAGCATTTTCTCTGGGTCGATCCCACGGCGTCGCGAGCGCGGGCGGCCGAGCCGGGCCGGCGCAAGGACATTGAGGACGAGCTGGCCGACGTCGTGATCTACGCGTTGGAATTTGCCAATATGACGGGCATCGACCTGGCGCAGGCCATCGAGGCTAAAATGGACGCCAATGCCCGCAAATATCCCGTCGAGAAGGCGAAGGGACGCGCCGACAAGTACACCGAACTCTGAGAGGCGCGGGGCCGCTCAGTTGTCGCAGGCGCAGTGGCAGTCGGGACCTCCGACGCCGCCGCAGCAGCCTTCCCGGGCGGGAGGCGCCGAATGGCTCGTGATGATTCCGATGCCGCCGGCGATCACGCGGCGGACGGGTTCGCCCGTCTCGGGATGCCGCGCGAGCGGGGCATCGTGCATGGACTGTTTCACTTCGAAGCGACGCGATTTGGCGCCTTCCTTCTTTGGGAGTGTTTCGTAGACGTAGGTTGGCATCGTGACGGAGTGCTCGTTGACGGTTCGAACGCAATCAACGCGTTTGCCGCGCGCTGGCAAGTCTGGCGCGGCGAATTGATGCACAGAGGGCGCGGGGCGGGATATCAGAACGTGTCGCCCTTCCATCCCCACATACCGCGGGCCACATCGATGAACTTCACGTAAATCCGTTCCTTGGGAATGCCGAGGTGCCTCTCGACGAGTCCGCAAAGCGTGGAGCTCAGGCGTTTGGTCTGCCTTCCCTGCAGGCCGATGCTCTTGAGTTCGAGGAACGCCACGGGGTCGTCGGTGCCCGAGAACAGCATCGGAGTGTCTGGCTGCAGGGCGAGCATCACGTACTCCTCGGGTTTTCCGAGTTCCTCGGAGACGAGGATTGACGCCT
>JAJXVO010000276.1 GCA_021782105.1 bacterium | reverse complement strand
TCGACCTCGTCTTCGAGGGCGACACCCTCCAGGTGCGCTGAGCGGGCGTCAGGAATTCCGTTCCCGACACCCGCGCCGCCGGATCTTTGCCTTGAGCACGCCCCTCGTCCTCGCCCACCGCGATTTTGGCACGCCGGGGCGGCCGCCGCTGGTGATCCTCCATGGCCTGCTCGGCTCCTCGCGCAACTGGCAGGTCGCGGGCCGCGATCTCTCCCACCGCCATCACGTCTGGGCGCTCGACCTGCGCAATCACGGCGCCTCGCCCCACTCGGACGAGATGGACTACGAGCCCATGGTCGCCGATGTGCTCGCCTGGCTCGACGCCCGCGGCCTGCAGCGCGTCGACCTGCTCGGTCACAGCATGGGCGGAAAGGTGGCCATGCTGCTGGCCTGCCGCCATCCCGGCCGGGTGGGCCGGCTGGTCGTCGTGGACATCGCGCCGAAGGACTATTTTTCGATGGGACACCGCGCGGAGTTTGCGGCGATGCATGAACTCCGGCTCGACGGCCTGCGTTCGCGGGCCGAAGCCGAGCTCCACATGGAGGGCCGTGTTCCGGACTGGTCGATGCGGAAGTTTCTCCTCTCGAACCTGGAATCCGACGAGCAGGGAGGGTGGCGCTGGAGGATCAACCTGCCCGCGCTCACCGCCGCGCTGCCGCTGCTCGAGCGCAATCCGCTCGGGGACTCCGACGTGTTCCGCAGTCCGGCGCTGTTCATCGTCGGGGGGCGATCGCGGTACGTGAATGCCGGCGACTACGGCGCGATCGAGCGGCACTTTCCCGGAGCCTCCGTGGAGGTGATCGCCGAGGCGGGGCACAATCCCCACATGGACGCACGCGAGGCCTTTGTCGCGCTCGTGGCGGGTCCGCCCGCCTGAGCGCTCCAGGTGTCGCCAGAAAAGGGATACGTCGTCTCCGCCCAGGGCCGGTCTCTCAGCGACGCGTCCAGGCCCGCAGCGCCGCGAGCAGGAAAACCTCGAGCGCGGCGTTTTCGTTGAGGTTCACCGCGAGCAACCCGAAACTGCGTTCGAGTGCGTCGATCGTGGCGCCCAGGGGCCGGCGCAGGTCGTTTTCGCCCGCCGACAGGCGTGGCGCCGCGAAGGCGCGCGTGGCGCGCTCGATGTCGGCGAAGAAGCGTGTGCGGATGCCCACCGACAGGCCGGTCTCCACGGCGGCCTTCTCCTCGTCGCTCAGATCCGGCGGCATCGATGCCTTCTGGGCGTCCCAGGCCGCCGAGGTGGACAGTTCGAGAATGTGGCTGAAGCGCGCGATCAGTCCGTAGGCGGCGAAGAGCAGGTCGGCGGCCTCCTTTTTTCCGGCAGCCCCGTCGCACAGCCTGGCGGTCCAGGCTTGATAATCCACGATCCACGCCTGCCATGCGGCGTCGTCGAAGGGCAAGGCTTCCGCGGGGAAGCGGAAGACCTGAACGCGGCTGCGAATGGTCGGGAGCAGGGCGTGCGGACGCGTCGTGAGCAGCAGCAGCGTCGTGGCGCGCGGGGGCTCTTCGAGCGTCTTCAGGAAGACGTTTGCGGCCGTGGGGTGCATGCGGTCCGCCTCGTGCACGATGGCCACTTTGTGGGGCGAGACCGACGGGCTCACCTGCACCTTGGAGATCAGGGCGCGCGTGGCATCGGCGGAAATGATCCGCATCTTGCCGGCGGGCCTCAGGGCATGGCAGTCGGGATGCTGGCCGGAGGGGAACTGCGCGGTGGAGCCGGGGACATTCAGCAGGCGGTCGGCCATCGCGTGCGCCACGGCGGTGAGCAGGACCAGATCCTCGCCCTGAAGCAGGAGGCTGTGTGAGAGCCGGCCGCAGCTGATCGCGCGCTCGATGACGTGGATTGCCGGCGTCCCTTCGAGGGACGCGGGCCAGGCTGACGCGGCGGACATCGGGTCAGGCCTTTGCCTTTGCCGGCTTTGGGCGCGCGGCGGGTTTCCTCTTGGCGGAAGCTTTGGAGGCCCTCACGACCGGGCCGCGTGCGCGGTTGAGGCGTTCGGTGATGAGGGTGCGGATCCGGCGCTGGATCTCGGTCTCCGACTTGCTCCCATCGATCACGACCAGGCGCTGGGGAAGCTGCTTGGCGAGGAACAGGTAGCCCTCGCGGACCTTGTTGTAGAACTCGATGTTCTCGCGCTCCATGCGGTCGGGAAGATCGGAGGCGCGCTGGTGGATGCGCTTCAGGCTGACCTGGGTCGGCACGTCGAGCACGATGGTGAGGTCGGGCATCACATTGCCGACCGCGAAGTGGTTGATGTGGTTGACGGGGCCGAGGGCGAGGTTGCGTCCGATGCCCTGGTAAACGGTGGACGAGTCGAGGAAGCGGTCGCTCAGGACGATGGCGCCGCGCATGAGGGCGGGAGCGATGACTTCGCGCACGAGCTGGGCGCGGGCTGCGGCGAACAGCAGCAGTTCCGTCTCGGGGCACATTTCGTCGCCCTTGGAATTGTGGACGATGATGCTCCGGATCTGCTCTCCGAGTTCGGTGCCGCCGGGTTCGCGGACCGTGACGACGTCGTAACCGAGCTTGCCCAGGTGATCGGCCAAATGCTCGATCTGGGTGGACTTTCCGCTGCCCTCCGAACCTTCGAAGGAAATCAGCCGGCCGACGGGCTTGGATATCAGAGGCATGGCGGGATCGTGGCAAAAGCGATCACTCACCGCCAGTCCGTTTTCTTGAAGGACCAGTTTGCCGCGTGGCATGTCGGAGCATGGCGCACAATGCCCGTTTCCAGTTGAAGGGCTCCTTCAAACCCGGCAACTCTCAAGCTTTCCTGCTCCATGAACGTATTGTTCGCGCCAGATTTTTTAGCCACCGCCAACCTCGTCGAGGTCTTCCTTCGCTGCGATCCCGTCGGCCAGGTGATCACCAGCGGCTTGGGAGTCGTCAGCATCATCGCCTGGGCGATCATGCTCGGAAAACGCAACGAGCTCGTGCAGCTCCGCCGCGTGAACCATCTCTTCGACGACCATTTGCGCAGTCAGCGCAGCCTGCTGGACCTGCCCGAGGGCGCGCGCGGCCAGCGGAGCATTCCGTACGGTGATCTCTTCGCCGATGCGATCGAGGCCTATTGGCGCGCGGCAGCGATTGGGAAGGACAAGGGCATGGACACCTCGCGCTTTCGCCTTGAACACGCCGAGAACGCCTTGCAGCGAGCGCTCGCCCGGCAATGCCTGCGCTACGAATCGAGCATGATCTTTCTGGCCACCATCGTCACGGGGGCTCCCTTTTTGGGACTACTCGGCACGCTCTGGGGCGTAATGGAAGCCTTCAGCGCCATTTCGGTTCAGCAGACCGCCAGCATCCAGACCCTGGCTCCCGGCGTCTCTGCGGCCCTGTTGACCGCCATCGCCGGCCTCATCGTTGCCATCCCGTCGGTCTTTGGTTACAATTGGCTTCTCGGCAAAACCAAGATCATGACGACCGAACTCGAAAACTTCGCGAGTTCGCTGGCCGACCGCATCGAGCTCGAATCGAAGTGATCCTTCCGGGCGACGCCAGCAGCCGCCTCACCGCCACCTGTTCGCAGCCCTCATCCCCGCCATGGCACGCACCTTTCGCCGCAAAAGCCAGACCCACCCGATCGCCGAGCTGAACGTCACGAACATGATCGATCTGGGGTTCACGCTTCTGATCATCTTCATGATCGCCACGCCGCTCATCAATCAGGAGCAGCACAACCCCGTCAACCTGCCCGTCACGAGCAAGGCTCCGCCCGACCGCACCGACAAGGATCTGACCTTCGAGACCGTGACGATCACCAAGGCCGGCCGTTACCTGTGGCACGACCAGGACGTGTCCTTCGCCGAATTGTGCAGCAAGCTCAACGCCGTCGCCGAGCTGCCCAAGCAACCTGTCATCCGCATCCGCGCCGATGCGGACACACCCTATCAAAAAGTCATGACCGTGATTGATGAGGTGAAGAAACGGCACCTCAGCAAGATCGACCTTCCCTCGCAGGCCAGGGATTGATTTTCGGATCGCCCTCCCGCCGCGATGCGGGCGAGGCGTCTCCTCCCGTCACCATGTCCGCCCAGTCTCCCAAATCCTACATCCTATCAGGGCTTGTGCATGCCTTCGTGGTGGCGGCTCTGATGGTGGCTGCGTGGGTGATGCAAAACCCGCAGCGGGAGCCGACGAAGGTGTTGGATCTGGTGGCGGGCGACGGTGACAACTGGTCTGCCACCGAGGCGCCGGCGCTTGGTTCGCCAGGAGGCAGCGAGGCCATAAAGGTTCCGAACATTCCGATGCCGATGCCGAAGATCGAGGAGCCGACGCCGGAGCCGCCTGCCGTGCAGAGCGAGCCCCCGATCGAATCCGCTCCTGTGACGCCTGCGCCCGAAGTGAAACCGGCCCCCCGGAAGACTCCCGCCAAGGCTGCGGTCGTGAAGGATCCTCTTGATCGGAAGAATTTCGTGAAGGACATCAAGCGTCTCTCCACCAAGCGGGAAAGACGGATACTCGAAAAATACCACCGCGAACAGGCTGCCGAGGCGAAGCGGATCTCCGAGGCTGAGTTTCGAAAACTCCATGAGGCCCGTGCCACCGCGGCGAACGGGCGATTCTCGAAGATCGATGCGAAGGGGATAGCGAGGGGAGTGGTTGGCGGCTCCACTGCAAACAAGATCGGCGGCGCCGGCGGAAAGGCCTTGTCCGTCGCAGAGCAACGATTGATGGACCAGTATTTTGCATTTCTGAAACAGAAGCTACGTCATGCCCATGTGCCTCCGCCCGGCGTGAGCGATCAGCTCACGGCGACGGTTGAATTTTTCCTGGCTGCGGATGGCAGCATCTCGAATGTCCGGGTGGTGAACTCGTCGGGCAACGCCGAGTTCGACCAATCGGTCGTCGAAGCAGATCG
>JAJXVO010000028.1 GCA_021782105.1 bacterium | reverse complement strand
TTCCAGAGGTGCTTCCAGTTGTGCCTCCGACTGCTCCATGCCACACGCCGGAAGAATCTCTAGCCCACAAAACAAGATATGTAGGATAGGCTACAGACCACCCGCTCCCGGATGCTCCGACACTGAAGGAGCTATTCACCAAAATAGTCGAGGGTGGGGCGCTGGTCCAATTTCCCTTAGCAATCACTGCAAGGGCGAAAAATAGCCCGCATAATTTAAAGAAAGCTTTTATCATCGGGGCAAGTAACGTGGCGACTGTGACTGTCTATGTGCAGGCGTTCATAGAGAATACCCGCGATCACGGCAGCCCATTATATCTGTGCTGGTTGGGGTGGCTGGGGCCGACGGCAGCGAGTATTCGCCGAAGCGATCAGACTGCAGTCGATGTAGGTTTGCCGCTAACTGCTGGTGGGCAAGAAACGACTATTTGGGGATAGAATCCTGATAGATTACCTGTCAACTCGAATCGGATGTGCGATGGGGTCTAACAATAGACCTCGGCGAGGCTGTGGTATACTTAAGAAAGTACTGTCTTTGTCCCAAACGAAATAGTGCGAAACGCGTCCGTGGCGATTATGGCTGGATCCTCGGGGGGCTCCATCCGCGAGCCAATACAGATTTGCACGGAACGCGCGAACGCTCGAGGCAGGCAATGTGCGACGAGATTTCGCGATCTTCCGAGGGGAATGCGGACAGTTGGTCCATCGCAATGCCTAGTGTTTCGCCATCAAAACCGGAGCTACTCGGCGACGTATCGATTTATTCGCTAGGCCGATCGGAATTTGCTCTCGGGAACGTGCACGAACATGTTGGTGATTTGCCTGCGAGCAGAGGGCCGCCTTACCGTGAGGCTAGGATTCCGAGGGAGGTTCTTTGCACTTGGGCGACGGCCAGATCCGAGCGCACTTGATCTCCGTCGCCAAAAACGGAAACCGGCGCGCACCGTCGGGTGTCGCGCCGGGTTATGGGCGTTGGGTAAATTGACGGCAATCAGCCCAAGGAGGCGAGGGGAGCCAGCATCCGGTGCTTCATTTCGCGCAGTTCCTTCGTCTGCCTGGGCGTAAGGACGGCGAGGATCTGCTTGGGAACTTTCAAGGGACAGGCCAAGAAAACGACCCTTGGGCGTCTGGTAGGGGCCGACCGCTGGGCGGCCGGGTCTGGCTCCGTTTTTAGCCTTTCAGCTTTCCGGCTTTCCCCGATCCCCATCCCCTCCATCCCTTTCATCCCTGTGAGTCTCAAAGTAGGGAATCCTCAAGGGACAGGCGGAAAAACAAGCGCTAGGAACCCCGAACCGGCATTCACAGGGATGAAGGGGATGAAAGGGATGGATCCGCAGGCCCAGATCCTTCTATTGCCACCCGTCGCCGCGGGGACGCCCTTATCCCCTCCATCTGTTAGGGCTCCAAACGGGACGGGCTGAAAATCAATCCCCTCAAACCCGGCCCGCTCGGAGATCGGGCCCTACCACAAAGCCCTTCTCCGTATCCCTTCCATCCCCTTTATCCCTGTGAATCTCAAAGCAGCGAGGAGCCCATTCGACTCCGCTCAGGGCCTTCGGCGGGAATCCTCAAGGGACAGGCGGAAAAACAAGCGCTAGGAACCCCGAACCGGTATTCACAGGGATGAAGGGGATGAAAGGGATGGATCCGCAGGCCCAGATCCTTCTATTGCCACCCGTCGCCGCGGGGACGCACTTTCCCCTTCCATCTGTTAGGGCTCCAAACGGGACAGGCTGAAAATCAATCCCTCAAACCCGGCCCGCTCGGAGATCGGGCCCTAGCCAGAGCCCTTCTCCTTATCCCTTTCATCCCCTCCATCCCTGTCAAAACCCTTTGTCGTTCGGCTTGGCCGTTGGGCGCTGGCTGGGGGGATTCTGCCACACTCACGACTTGCGTGGTCCGGGCGCGGGTGGCATCATGATGCCGATATGAGAACCACGCTGGGCATCAATGATGCGCTGCTTCGCGAGCTGCGGCGCCGGGCCACCGAAACGGGTCGGCCGTTCCGCGCCGTGGTCGAGGAAACCTTGGAGCTGGGCCTCGCCCGGGCCGCCCAGCCAGCACGGGCCAAGCGTCCGTTCCGTGTCCGGCCACACGCCCTCGGACTCAAACCCGGGTTTCGTGGTGTGAGCCTCAACCAGCTTTACGATCAGATCGAGGCCGAGTCCTCCGCCCGCAAACCGTGATCGTCCCCGACGTCAATCTGCTCGTCTACGCCTACGACCGCTCCGCGCCGGCGCATCGCAAGGCCCGCGCCTGGTGGGAGTCCGTCCTCTCTGGCTATGAACCGGTGGGACTGCCGTGGGTCGTGGTGCTCGCCTTCGTCCGACTGACAACCCACCCGACGCTCAACGATAATCCGATGACCGTCGTCCAGGCGCGAGACTGCGTGGATTCGTGGCTGGCCTGCGGGCATGTGCGGCTTCTCTCACCTGGGGCAGACACCTTTCATCGGTTCTTCGAACTCCTGACGGCAGGGAGTGTCGGCGGCAATTTGTGCACCGACGCGCTCATCGCCGCGCTGGCGGAGGAACACGGAGGCAAGGTGTACTCCAACGACGCGGACTTCGGCCGCTTTGCGGGAGTCGCCTGGGAGAATCCGCTGCAGTGAGGGTGTGCACAGACTTGGGATCGTTTTCCGGCATGTCCCTGAGCGGACTCGAACCGGTATTCACAGGGATGGAGGGGATGGAGGGGATAAAACCGTAGACCCCGGGGTCGCTCAAGGGGGTCGCTCAAGGGACAGGCGGAAAAACAGTTTCTGAGAGAAGCGGGAAGCGGGAATGGTTTTTGCGGCGTCCAGGGGACGCGGAGCACTTTGAACTTCGCCGGTATTCACAGATGAGGGGATAAATCCATCAAGCTGCATACCTGCCTGTTCGGAGATCGGCCCCTGGCGCGTGCCCCGCGGCGACTGGGAGCGATAGGAGGATTGGGGCCTGCGGTTTTTATCCCTTTCATCCCCTCCATGTCTGTGAATCTCGGTAGCGGGACCGATCCGAAGGGGGCACGACTTGACTGTTGACAGACTGAGTCGGAATTCGGTCGCAGTGGAGGCTTTGCTCCTCGCGAAGCGAGGGGTGGCGGGTCGCCTTCACGTGACGTTTGATTCTGAGCGGCAGCTCATGGAACAGGCCGGGCGCGCCTCGCATGATACCTCCGTTTATGCCTGTTCCTGCCTGCGTGAATGAATGGCCCAAAGGGACGTGGAGGGTGGCGGGTCAGATGACCTCGATCAATCGGTTATTCTGCCCGGCCAGTCGCACGATCCCCGGCAACCGCAGCTCAATCCATGCGCGCAGCACCCGATTGGTGGTGTTGCCGACGCGCAGCCAGACGATGACTGGCGTCGTCGTTTCCCGGACGGAGCGCTCGGCAAAATCCTCGTCCTTGGTCACGATGATGGCCCCGGTCTGCAACGCGTGCGCCCAGATCGCCGGGTCGGACGCGGCACGCAAACCCACGTCTTCGACATGCGCGGCATCGTGGCCCGCTGCACGCAACCAATCCGCCAAAGCGGGCGGCAATTGGGCATCGACCAGAAACTTCACTTGGCGAGCGACAGCACGGCGTGATCGGCCTGCGCGGCGGCATATTGCAACGACGCCTGGATATCCTCGCGCTCAAGATAGGGATAGCTTTCGAGGATGTCCGCTTCGCTTGCGCCGTCGGCCAGCATGTCGAGCACGTCTTTGACGCGGATGCGCATCCCCCGCAGGCAGGGCCGGCCGCCGCACTGATCGGGATTGAAAGTAATCCGGCCGAGGAGCGTCGTCATGAGGGCGAAGCTAAGGCGTTCTTGAGCGGCGCGGCAAGCTTCGCGCTGGGATGGGTGGCGGCATCAACCTCTTTTGGCCGCTGAATCGAGGCGTGGACAAGCCGGAACGGGTCAAACCTTTAGGTCTGCGGGGTCGCTCAGGGGACAGGCGGAAAAACCGTTTCTGAGAGAAGCGAGAAGCGGGGAGTGAGAATGGTTTTTGCGGCGTCCCGAAGACGTTGGCGCCTCGCAGGGGCCGACCTCTGGGCGGCCAGCTTGGCTCCGTTTTTAGCCTTTCAGCTTTCCCCGCCCAATCCCCTCCATCCCTTTCATCTCTGTGAATTCAAAGTAGCGAGGGGCCAGCGGCTCCAACGGATCGCCGCTCCCGCTTTACCGTTGCCCTCGCGGGGGCGGATTGCTTCGGTGCCGGGCTTTATGAAGCTCTGGTCCCAGTTTTTCATCCCCACCCTCAAGGAGAGTCCCGCCGACGCGGAAATCACCTCCCACAAGCTCCTCGTGCGCGCCGGGCTCGTGCGCAAGCTCACCGGCGGTCTCTACACCTACATGCCCCTCGGCCTGCGCGTGATCCACAAGATCACTGAGCTGTGCCGCCAGGAGATGGACAAGGCCGGCGCCATCGAGCTGTGGATGCCCCACGTCCACCCGGTCGAAAACTGGATGCAGGGCCCCCGCTGGGAGGCCGCCCGCGAAATCATGTTCCGCGCCGATCACGCCGGCGCCGGCAAACGCGCCCCCCGCGATCCCGAATTCGTCCTCGGCCCCACCCACGAGGAAATCATCACTCCCCTCGTCAAGTCCGAGATCACCAGCTACCGCGACCTGCCCAAGAATTTTTACCAGATCGCCACCAAGTTCCGTAACGAGATCCGCCCGCGCTACGGGCTGATGCGCGCCCGCGAGTTCATCATGAAGGACGCGTATTCGTTCGACGCGGACGACGCCGGCGCCACCCGGAGCTACCAGCTCATGAAGGCCGCCTACGAGGCCTTCTTCGCCCGCGTGGGGCTCAAGGCCATTGCCGTCGAGGCCGACACCGGCGTGATGGGCGGCAGCTTCTCCCACGAGTTCATGGTTCCCGCCGAGGTCGGCGACGACGACGTGGTGTACTGCGAGGAGAGCGGCTACTCCGCCAACCGCGAGAAGGCCACCAGCGGCCTCGTGCCCGCGGACCTGAAGGACGCCGAGCCCGCCGGGGCCGTCGAGAAGTTCGCCACGCCAGGGGTCGTCACCATCGCCTCGCTCGAGGCCGCCCCGTATTCGGTCCCCGGCGACAAGCAGTTCAAGACGCTCGTCTTTGTCGGAGACGACAAGCCGTTCATCGTGATCCTCCGCGGCTGCGACGAGCTCGAGGAGGCCAAGCTCGGCAGCCTCGGCTTCAAGCTGTTTCGTCCCGCCACGCCCGAGGAGATCGAACCCGTCCTGGGCGCGAAACCCGGCAGCCTCGGCGCCGTGAAGGGCACGATCAAGAATCCCGCGGTCCTTGCAGGCATCTTCGCCGACCACGCCATCCGGCTCATCGGCAACGGCGTCACAGGCGCGAACGAGGACGGCTTCCACCTGCGCAACGTCAACGTGGCCCGCGATCTCGCGATCACGCGTTTCGGCGATTTCCGCACGGTCAAGGCGGGGGAGCCCTGCCCGAAGTGCGGGGCCCCGCTGAAGAGCCGCCGCGCCATCGAGGTCGGACACGTCTTCAAGCTCGGCACGAAGTACTCCGAGAAGTTCAACGCGGTCTACACCGACGACCAGAAGCAGACGCATCCGATGGTGATGGGCTGCTACGGCATCGGCATCAGCCGCACCATGCAGGCAATCATCGAGCAGAGTCACGATGCCGACGGCATCCTCTGGCCCTGGTCGGTGGCTCCGTTCCAGGTGCTCGTGTGCCTGCTGGATCCGCAGGATCCGGCGGCCTCGGAGATGGCGAAGAAGCTGGGTGCCGCTGCCGAGCGTGCGGGCGCCGACGTGCTGATCGACGATCGTGCGGAGAGGCCCGGGGTGAAGTTCAAGGACGCGGACCTCATCGGCATTCCGCTGCGCATCACGGTGGGTGGGCGCGGCCTGAAGGAAGGCGTGGTCGAGCTGAAGGCGCGCGACCAGAAGGACGTCGTGAAGCTTCCCGTGGCCGAGGCGGAGGCCCGCGTGGCCGAGGCCGTGGTGGCGCGCATGGGCTGAGCGCGGGACGAACCGATATTCACAGGGATGGAGGCGATGAAGGGGATGGGGAAAGGAGCGAGGAGTTAGGAGCTAGGAGTTAGAATGAAGCCAGGGGCGTCCCGCGCGGGACGCTGCTGGTTGCGATGGAGGCGCGGACGCGGGTGTCAGCGGATCGTCGGCCCGCACCCGGTGCGCGCGACGCCTCCGCCGCTCCAGGTCGACACGCGGTCTTCCTTTTGGAGTGCGGAATCTCGATTCCGCTTTGGACGGGGAGACTCGACTCCTCGCCAGTCCGGGCTCTGAGGAATGGTCGAGAGAGAGAGAGAGAGACGCTCCACTGTCGATTGCGAGGGCGCCGCCGAGAGCGGCGTCCGCAAAGCGGAGCCGAGGCTCCGCAGTCCATATCGATCCGATTCAGCGGAAGGTTCGTCCATGCGGTGGGACCGCCTTTCTAGATTATCTTCGATTCTGTTCACTGCAGTTTTCTGGTTGATGCGAACTTCTCCTGATTCGGTTTTTCTCCGTGACCTCTGTGTCTGTGGTTCAATCCCTCCGGCTTCCTTAGCGGTTGATGGCGCGCTGGACAGAGACAGACCGCGCGGCGAGACTCGCCGCGCATGACCGGCGCGTTGCTCACCCTGGTGTTTTTCGCCGTCACGGCGGTCTTTGCGGGCCGCTCGGCGGTGCTGCTGGGGCCGGAGCGTGCGAACCTCGCGCGGCTGCTGGTGGCGGTGGTGCTGCTGGGGGGGGGGGCGCACGGGCTGGGCTCGGGCCTGCGCGGCGGGGCCTCGGTCGGCTGGTTTGTCGCGAGCGGGGTGGCGGGTTTTGGCGTGGGCGGGCTGGCGATGTTCCAGGCGCTCCCGCGGCTCGGCGCGAGTTTGTCGATGTTGATCGTGCAGTGCGGAACGGTGTGGGTCGCAGCGGGGATCGAGCGCGTCTGGCTCGGGACACAGCTCACGGCGGTGCAGTGGGGGCTCGCGGCGCTCACGGTGCTGGGCGTGGGCATCGGGCTGGCGCCGGCGAGCTGGCCGCGTCTGGAGCGCGGGGTCTGGCGTTCGGGGGTGGCGTGGGCCTTTGTGTCGGCCTTCGGCCAGGGGCTGGGCGCGGTGATCAGCCGCAAGGCCTATGCCGTGGCCCATCTGGCGCACGCGGTGCCCGATCCGGGGACCGCCGCCTACCAGCGCGTGCTGGGAGGGATCACGGTGGCGGCGCTGGCGGCGGGCTGGGTGGCGTGGAGCGGTCGGGTAAGACCGGATACACGGCCGGCCGTGGCGACGCTGCGCGCGTCCTGGCCCTGGGTGGCGGCCAACGCGCTGACCGGGCCGGTGCTCGGCGTCGCCTGCTATCAGTGGGCGCTGAGTTCGACGCCGGCGGGCATCGTCCAGCCCGTGGTCGCCGCATCGCCGCTGCTCACGATCCCGTTTGCGCTGTGGCTGGAGGGAAGGCGCCCCCGGGGACTTTACTACGCGGGTGCGCTGCTGGCGGTGGCCGGTGTGGCGCTGCTGAGCCTGGCGAAATAGGAGGGGCGGCGCGGGGAGCGCGGCGCAGGGGCGTCAATAATTGGGCACGAAGACCAGTTTGCCGTCGATGCTGATGAACACCCGGCGGGGCGGGATGTATTTCAGGACGAGGACCTTGTTGTCCACGATCTTGTTGGAGGTCGGGTCGTAGAGGAGAAAGCCGGAGTATTGGTCGGTGGGCACTTGGACGAGCACGGGGGCGCCGATGTCGTGGGGCTTGTAATCCTGGACCAGGTAGGCGCCCTTGCGGCGGGCGGCGCGGACAATCTCCTCCGAGGCGACACCGTGTCCGATGGGGATGACCATCGGAGGATGCTTGGGGATGGCGAAGGGGAAGTCCTCCTTCTCCTTGGGGGCGGGAGGGTACCAGGCGGCGTCGGGGGCGGGCGGGCGGTTGTCCCAGGCCTTGGAGAAGTGGACCAGGGGCTGTGGTGTCGACTGGAGGTGCCTGGCGCCTGAGACGGCGAGGAGGATGAAGGCGACCCAGGCGAGCATCGCGATCGCCTTGGCGCGCGCGAAATGCGGGGGTAGCTGCACGGGTTTGGCGTTTGGGGCAAGGTGGGCGAGGTCGGCGTTGAGGGCGGCGAGGGAGTGGGCGATCTCGCGTTCGTGGAGTGCGCGCTCGGAAAAGGCGGACAGCTCCTTCTCACAGCGTGCCACGCCGTCGCGGAGGCCCCAGGGCCTGGCTTTGGGGGCGTGGGCGGCGAGCAGCGGGTTGAGCATCGGGGCGAAAAGAAACCGCAGCGACACGGCGACGAGCGGCGGAAGCACGGCAAGGGGGATGCCCGAGAGACCGGGCCAGGCGAAGGCCATGAAGAGCCCGAGCAGTATCCAAAGCCCGAGCACGAGCGGAAGATTGCCGAACAGCAGGGGCGCCAGGCGGAGCACGCGGCGCAGGCGCTTCCAGAACAGGATGCCCGCGAGCTGGCGGCCGCGCTCGGAGAGGGCGGCCTGCTGGCGCAACGCCCAGTCCTCGTGGGTGACGAAGCCGAACTTTTGCTGCGCCTGGGGCAGCATCCAGGCGAGCAGCAGCACCTCGTCGGGGGCGTTGTTCTCGGCGCTGAAGAGCGCGTCCACCTCGGGAGTGTCGCTGCGGGCGTAGAGCTCCTTGAGCTTCTGGCGCTCGGCCTGGCTTACGCTGGCGGCGTCAAAGGCGAGGGACCACAGGCGCATGACCTCCGCGGTGCCATTGCGGGTAAGCCAGCGTTGCCGAAAGCCGCGATCGAGTGCGCGCAGCGCCAGCTTCGAACAGTCGCCGAGCATGCGTCCCGCGCCGGGGTCCAGCTTTTCGATCACAGCGACGATGCTCGCGTGCGTGAGCACCTGGATCAGGGGAAAGTTGGTTCCGGCGAAGGCATCGGCGGCGGCCAGGTCGCGCAGATAAAGATTGTCGACCACGTGGCCGCGATGGACGAGCGGGCCGCCCGCGAGCTTTTGCAGCGCGATGGCGAGGATCAGTTCGCGGAACGGGACGACTGCCAGCGACGAAAGTTCGGGTGCGCGGGCGAGCGCCGAGCTTTCGCTGATCTTCTGGGCGAGGGGCTGCATTGCGGCCTCGGATCGTACGAAGGAGACGAGAGTGTCGGGCTCGTTGTCGGTGAAAATGTGGCGGCGACCCTCTTCCCAGAATTCGGCGGAGCGCATCTCCTCGGCGGCCTCCTGGACGGTCCAGGCGCGGCCGCGCCAGCGAAACAGCCGCTCGTTCCTGCCGATGCGGTACCGTTCGCGGGGAGTCTCGCCCTGGAGCCACTGGCGGACGTCCTGGAGGCCCCAGCGGGCGTCGACCGAGGCGGTGAGCAGGCCGTGAAGGAGCAGGTCGATGCGCTTGTCGGTGGCGGGCATCGCCTCGAGGCCGCCTGCACGGGTCTCCCCGTGTGCCTGCTCGAGGAGCAGTTTTTCGGCGAACTCACGATCGTCCGCGGACTGGCGGGACATCGTGAAGTCGAGCATGTGTTCGAGGATGTGGCGTCCGAGCACGAGTTCCTGGATCACGCGCCCCACCGACCACCAGTCCCAGACCAGGAGTGATTCGCCGCCCGGGTGGGCGGGGCGTCCGACGGCTTCGGGTGGACCGTAGAAGGGGTCGGTGGCGATTGGGATGGCCTCGGTGCGGGCGTAGGAGACGACCGACTCGAGCCCGCCGACCACGAGCCGGGGCGGAGTGCGGTCCTCGACGACGAAGAGGTTGTCGGGCTCGATCCTCGAGTGGATCAGGCCGTTGCGCTGGAGATTCTCAAGGGCGTCGGCGAGGTCGCCGGTCCATGCGGTGAGCACCTCCGGGGATGGTGCGGGGTTGGCGACCGTCCACTCGGAAAGCGGGGTGCCGTTGCAGGCCTCGAAGATTTCGAAGCGGCGGTCGTCGATGAGGCGGCCTTCGGTGGGCTTGAGGAGGGCGGGCGACGAGCAGGAGCGAAGGCGGTCCCAGGCCTCGTCGTGGCGGGGATCGACGGAGCGGACCCCGACGATGATCACGTCCTTAGGAGGAGCAATGACGGAGGCCGACCACGAGGGGCCGCATTGTGCCCGTTCGATCGGGTCGCGGACGATGTAGGTCTTCAGCCAGCTTGCGCCGGGGGTGGGGAAACGCTCGTCCTCGAGTTGGATGGGGGTTTCGAGGGATGTCTTGGGAGACTGGGCGTTTTCCTCACCTGAAAATTCGGGGGCACCCTGATTGCTCATTCTGTCAACGGCATGGACGATGGGGGAGCTTGGGTTGCATGCAAAACCTGAGTGGGGTGGTCGGTAATTTTACTACTCTGTCACGGAGGCGGATCGCCAGGCGTGCATGACCTGGAATTTTCGCCCGAGGTGGGCGGGGTGCAGCAGTTGCATGAGCGCGCGTTTGCGGGGGCTGGCGCCGCGGGCCTCGCGCTCGATCTCGAGGGCGATGAAGGGGCCTGCGTGGCGGACGAGGAAGGTCTCCTGCGATTCGAGCACGGGATTTGGGAACGAGGCGTGTTGGAGCGCCTCTGCGATCCAGTCCCAGCAGATGTGGCAGGTGAGATCCTGGGCGCCGGGGCGGGCGAGAAGATCGGTGACCTGGGTGTGGCGGTGGTAGGCGCGGACGGTGCCGCCGGGAGTGTCGTGCGCGAGCTCGGCGAGGCTCTTGCCGTAGTCGAAGGCGAGGAAAAGGCCGGACCAGGTGCGGGCGGCGAGGTGGGAGGCGAGGGTGGCGGCGGCCCGCGGGGCGTCGAAGCGGTAGCCTTCCGGGGCGTCGTTTGGTAGCCAGGGTTCCGATACGGGGCCGAGCAGGCGCTCCTCGAGGGCTCCGGCGCTCTCGGCCACGCCGGCCTCAAGCCAGGTCCCGCCGCGGCGGACGAAGCGCCGGCAGGGCTGGGCGTCGAACAGCTCATTGGAGAACAGGACGCAGGACCCCTCCGCCGCGAGCGGGTCGCCCAGCCGGAGGACGCGACGCGCGCCGAAGGGGTGGGCCGCGCCCTCGAGCACGCCCTCCTCCGTCTCGGCGCCGACCTCCACGAAAGTCATCGCGGCGGGATCCGCGCCGTGGTCGCGTGCGAGCTGGGCGGCGGCGGCGGCCACCAGCTCGCCGAAGATGACGCCGCTGCTGCTCGCGGTAAAAAAATCGGTGTCCGGCCCGTAGCCCACACGTTTCGCGTCGCGGCGATAATACCCGAGGACGGGATCGAACAGGGCGAGGTCCATGAAACGGTCGAACGGCATTGCGCCGTCCGGCCCGGCTTCGCGCCGGAACCGTTCCAGGAAGGCCGGGCCCGGGGATTCGCTCATGCCCAAGACAAAACGGCGGGCTGCCTGGCGCGCAAAGCCCAAATCTGCGGACGGTTCGGACGCGCGGCGGACCGCGGGATTTACAAATGCAAAATTGCCACCCACAGTCCGCGCGCATGCGCAGACGCATCCTCACCCTCCTCGCGGGCATCCTCATCGGATTCCTGCTCGCCGGCGCGGCTGCGCATTTTGCACTCAGCTGGAATTTCTTCCCGGACCGCAACCTCAACCGCGCCTCAGGCTACGTGAAAGAGGTGATGCGGATGGTGCACGACAACTACGTGGACCCCTCCGTCTCGACCTACGGGGATCTGGCGCACCAGGCGCTCCACGGCATGGTCGAGTCGCTCGATCCGCATTCGGAGTTCATGGAGGCGGGCGACTTCAAGGACCTTGACGACGAAATGCGCGGCGACTTCGGAGGCATCGGCATCCAGGTGGAGGCGCGTGGGGGGCACATTGTGGTCATCGCCCCCATCGCGGACAGCCCCGGCGCGCGCGCCGGCATCCGCCGCGGCGACCAGCTGATCGCCGTGGACGGTGTCACGATCGGACGGGACACGAACATGGACGACATCGTCGACCGCCTGCGCGGCGCCCCCGGCACCAAGGTATCGCTCCGTCTGTACCGCCCGAGCGACAAGAAGGACATCCACCTCTCGATCGTGCGCGAGTTGATCAAGGTGAAGAGCGTGCGCGACGTGCGGGTGTACGGCGACGGCATCGGCTACATGCAGATCACCGAGTTTTCGGAGCGGACGGGCGACGAGTTCGACGACGCCCTGGACGGCCTGCTCAAGCAGGGCGTTCACAGCCTCATCATCGACCTCCGCAACAATCCGGGCGGCCTGCTCGACGCGGCGGTGTACGTGGCCGAGCCCTTCTTCAAAAAGGGGGATCTCATCGTGTACACCCAGGGCCGGAAGCCCGGCGACCGCGACGAGCTGCGTTCGGAAAACGACGAGCAGCCGCTGGACCTGCCCATCGCGGTGCTCGTTAATTCGGGAACCGCCAGCGCCGCGGAAATCGTGGCGGGTGCGCTCAAGGACACGCACAAGGCCGTGATCGTGGGCGAGCGGTCCTTCGGCAAGGGCTCGGTGCAAACCATCTTCAAACTCAAGGATGGAGAGGGCATGCGCCTGACGACTGCGCTCTACTACACGCCCAGTGGAATCTCGATTCACGGAAAGGGCATCAAGCCGGACATCAAGGTCGTGATGTCGCCCGAGGACGACGAGAAGATCCGGCTGCAGCAGACGCGCGACGACCTGAAGACACCTGAGCAGTTCAAGACGCGCTTTGGCTTCACACCGATCGCGGACCGCCAGCTCGAGGCGGCGATCGACGCGTTGAAGGGCGTGGATGCGCTTCGCGTGCGGATGGAGAGGCGTGTGTCGCCGGAGCCTTCGGAGGCGCGGCCCTGAGACGAGTTGTCGCCCATGATCCTTGCCCTGGAGAGTTCCTGCGACGAGACCGCGGTGGCCGTCTTTGATCCCGAGCGTGGCATCGTGGGGGAGTGGATACACAGCCAGGTGGCGCTGCACGGGCGGCACGGGGGCGTGGTCCCCGACCTGGCGACGAGGGAGCACCTGCGCCAGTTTGCGCCGCTGCTGGAGCGGGCCCGTGCGCTGCCTGAATGGGAGCGCGTGTCGGGAATTGCCGTGACTGCCGGACCCGGGCTGGCGGCCTGCCTGGCGATCGGCGTCGCAGCGGCCAAGGCGCTGTCTGTGGCGCTGGGGCGTCCGCTCCTCGGGGTGAATCACCTTCGTGGCCACGCGTGGTCGGCGTTCATGCCCGTCCATGCCGCGAATCCCGCGACGTTTGAGGGCGCAGTCGACGCGCTCCTGCCGCACCTCGGACTCATCGTCTCGGGGGGCAACACCCTCCTGTTCTCGATCGACCGAGCCCGGCGCCTGCGGGTGATTTCCAGCACGCGCGACGATGCGGCGGGTGAGGCGCTCGACAAGGGGGCGAAACTCCTCGGGCTCGGCTATCCCGGTGGTCCGCTGATCGAGCAGCGGGCCTGCGGGGGCGACCCTTCGGCGTATGACTTTCCCCGGGGCATAGGTGCGAAGGCGGACCTCGACTTCAGCTTCTCGGGACTCAAGACGAGCCTGCGTTACCTGATCGAACGGACCCCCGTGGAGCAGGTGGAGGCGCGCATGCCCGACCTATGTGCGAGCTATCAGGAGGCGGTGGTCGATGCCCTGGTGCGCAAGTCCGGCCTGGCGCTGGGGCGAGGGATCGAACCGTACCGCAGTCTCGGACTCTCGGGTGGGGTATCCAACAACGGACGACTGCGGGAGGCGTTGGGGAACCTGGCGCGGCGGTGCCGAATCCCGCTGCTCGCCGCGGAACCGCGGCACACTGGCGACAATGCCGGCATGATTGCCTTTGCCTCGTGGATCGACGCTGAGGGCTGCGACGCCTCTGGCCTGAGACTTGCGATCGCGCCCGACTGGGAGTTGGTTTAGGGGTTAGTTTAATTAACTAAGATAAATCGTGACAACCTGAACGTGCTGGGTTGTCATGCGCGGCGGTTCACCCCTGCCTGCCATGCCCCCCGACTTTCCGAGTTGTGTCGCCGAGATCCACGGTGTCGACGGTCCCGTGAGTTTTCCCGAGCTTCTGATGCAGAAGATATGGGCTTCGGGAGAGTTTGATCGGGTGGGGCTGACGACGACAACAGGCGAGGCTGTGGAGATCGTGGCGCTCGGTCGGTGGAACCGGCTTGCCGGGCCGGATTTTGCCGGAGCGCGGGTGCGGATCGCGGGTCGGGAGCGGCGTGGTGATGTGGAACTGCATTTGAGGGCGGAGGATTGGGTGGCGCATCGGCATGCCGACGATCCGGGGTTTGGTGCGGTGGTGTTGCACGTGGTGCTGTTTCCGCCGCCCCTTGGCTTTAGGTGCCTTGCACATGGGGGAGGGGAAGTGCCGACCTTGGTGTTCCTGCCGCTGCTGCCGAGGGATCTGGAGTCGTATGCGCTCGACGACGCGGCGGAACGCCTGGCGAACCGCGCGCTCTTTCACGCGAGGGAGGAGCTTGGGCTGCTCGGGCTCGGGCAATTGGAGGCTGAACTGCGGGGGAGGGCGGTGTCGCGATGGGAGCGGAAAGTCTCGTTTGCGCGGCTCCGGCTGGCGCGTTTGGGCTGGGAGCAGGCGTGCCACATGGGCGCGCTGGAGTGCCTGGGGTATCGCTTCAACCGGGCGGCGATGGCGGCGGTGGCGCAGCGCTGGCCCCTGGAGGCGTGGGTGGCAGGGGAGGCGGATCCGGAGCGCGTGTGGGTTGAGGGGGGAGGCTCTCCGTGGAAAGCGCCGTGGGGGAGGCCATCGAACCACCCGCGGGTGAGGCTGCGGGAATACGCCCGTTGGATGGTGACGGTGCCCCGCTGGCCCGGGAGGCTGTTGGAGGGCGCGGAGGAGGCGGCGTTTCCGGTTGAAACTGGCAGGACGGGTGCCGAGCGAAGATGCTGCGGGATGTCCGCCGTGCGCGAGCGGCTTCGAAGTGATGTGGGCGGAGGCGTGTTGACGGGCCCCAGGTTCGACACCTTGGTCTGCGATCATTGGCTGCCCTTGTTGGCGGCCCGAAGGGGGGCGGAGGCGGGTTGGCGGGCGCTTTGGTTTCATTGGTATCCCGGTGACCTGCCTGCCCAACATGCCCGATGCCTCAAGGAGCTCGGGGTGGTGAACACCTCGAAGTTGCAGCCTCTTTGCAATGGCTGGACCCAGGGTTTACTGGGCTGGTGCATCGAACGCGAATCCAGATCATTGTTAATGAGCGAGGCCCGGCGATCTGACTCGTGATGCGCGATTTGGAGTTGTGTTGCTAACCGTCAGGATTTTGACGGGTTGCAGGGCTTGACATCGCTTTGCCGCGGCGGATACGGTCCCTGTTTCAATTATCTCACTTCCCAAAGGAAAGTGGGCCGCAAGCCCGCTTTTTTTTGTCCCGAAATATAACCTATGAGCAACGAAATCCTATCCGTCTTGGAGTACATGGAGAAAGAGAAGGGCATCAATCGCAGCGACATGATCGCTACGATTGCCAACGCCCTGAAGACGGCTGCGCAAAAAGGAGTTAATTCGGGTCAGGAGCTCAGGATCGACATCAATCCCAAGAACGGCGCGCTGACTGCGTGGGCTTTACTGAAAGTGGTTGATTCCGTTAGCAATCCCAAGACTGAGATCCACATCGAAAAGGCCCAGGCTTTGAAGCCGGGGGCATTGATAGGCGAGACAGTCGAGCGCGAAATCGATCCCTCCACACTGGGCCGAATCGCCGCGCAAACGGCGCGTCAGGCCGTGATGCAACGGATTCGGCAGTTTGAAAAAGACCGCATCTACGACGATTTCAAGGACATGGTTGGCAACATTGTCACCGGCACCGTGAGGCGTCGGGAACGTGGCGACATTTTCGTGGATCTTGGAAAGGCCGAGGCGATGATGCCTGGCAAGGAGCAGGTTCCGGGCGAAGAGTACCAGCCTGGCGATCGCATCCGCTGTCTTCTGCTGGCCATCGACAGCACGCCCCGCGGCCCCGAGATCATTCTCAGCCGAGGCAGCCCGAAATTCGTCCGCCGTCTGTTCGAGTTGGAGGTCACGGAGATCGCCGACGGCACGGTCAAGATCGAGGCGTTTGCACGCGAGCCGGGCTATCGCACGAAGATCGCGGTGACGTCCACCGATCCCAAAGTCGACCCGGTCGGCGCCTGTGTTGGCGCCCGCGGCGCCCGAGTGAAGACGATCGTTCGCGAACTCGGTGGCGAGAAGATCGACATCATCAAGTTTTACCCGGACCCCCGCGACATGATCGTGGAGGCCCTCAAGCCCGCCGCCCCCCGCGAGATCGTCATCGACGACAAGAACCACCGGATCCAGATCCGCGTGCTCAACGAGGATCTGGCCGTCGCGATCGGTCGCAAGGGCCAGAACGCCCGGCTCACGTCGCGTCTCATCGGCTGGCGGCTCGATATCGAGGAATTCCGCGCTGTGGGCAGCGATCCTCGCGGCTCGGCGATCGCATCGCTCGTCAGCTCCTTTCAATTTGATCCCGCCATTGCGGCGCGCCTCGTCGACATGGGCATCAATTCCCCTGCCGCGTTCGAGGGCGTCGAGGCCGACGATCTGGCGGGCGCCGGATTCACGCCGGAAGAGGCTCAGGATATCGTCAACCGCGCCAACACCGCCCACTAGTCATTGCGCGGCGCCCACCGCCGCCGCCCGTCTCACCCATTGTCACAGGTTTAGCAACGAATGAGCATCCGCATCCACGAACTCGCCAAGAAAATCGGCATGGACAACAAGGAGTTGTTGACCCTGCTCCGGGAGCGCAAGTTTGCCGTCAAGAGCGCTTCGAGCACCATCGACCCCATTTCCGCCGAGGCGCTCGTGGAGGAATTCAAGTCCCGGCAGCCGGCTCCTGAGTTTTCACCCGCAGCGATCGTCGAGTCTGAGACTCCCCTGTCTCCGGATGTTGACTCGGATGCGGCATCGGTGGTGCGCATGCCTTCGCGCGTGATGGTTAAGAGCGCCGACGACGTGGCCCGGGAACGGGCTGAAAAGGAGCGTGTAGCCGCAGCTCCGTCCGAAGAGGCTTCCGAACCTGTTGCGGTCAAGGCTCCGGCTCCCGTTGCGGTGCCTCCCCGCGCCCCCGCCCCTCAGCCTGCTCCCATTTCCAAGGCGCCTCCTCCGGTCGCCGTGCCCATGCGCCCGTCAGCTCCGCCCCAGGTGGCGCCGCCTGTCTCGGCTCCCAAGCCTACACACGTGGTCACTCCGCCGCCGGTCCGTTCCGCAGGGGCTCCCCCAGCCGTGGCAACCCCGGTTCGTCAGCCTGCGCCTGCACCGGCTCCGGCCCCGGTCGTAACGCCCGCTCCCGCCGTGCCCGTGCACAAGGCTCCGGCGCCCGTGCCCGCCCCCGCGCCCACATCGGTCTCGCGCCCCATCCCTCCTCCGCCCATTCCCGCTCCGCCCCTGCCCAACGCGAAACCGCCTCCGATTCCGGCCATGCCGGGAGCCGCAGGGGCCACCGCGTCCAATGTGCCCACCTCTCCGGAGGACTTCAAGGTTCTCCATCTGAAGCCGCCGATCGTGGTGCGTGATTTCGCCACCGCCCTCGGGCTCAAGCCGTTCAAGCTCATCTCCGAGCTCATGGAAATGGGCATCTTCGCGTCGATGACGCAGGGCCTCGATGAGGTCGTCGCGCTCAAAGTTGCCGAGAAGCATGGCTACACCCTCGAAATCAAGCACCGTGGCGACATCGCTCCCCAGCAGACGGTGAAGGAAAAGGAGGCCGAGAAGAAGAAGAAGGATGACGAGGACGAGGCGAAGAATCTTCAGCCGCGCCCCCCCGTCGTTTGCATCCTCGGCCACGTCGACCACGGCAAGACCTCCCTGCTCGACGCCATCCGCAAGGCCAATGTCGCCAGCGGCGAAGCCGGCGGCATCACCCAGCACATCGGCGCCTATCAGATCGACTACGAAGGCAAGAAGATCACTTTCTTGGATACGCCCGGCCACGCGGCTTTCAACAAGATGCGCGCCCGCGGTGCCTCGCTCACCGACATTGCGGTGCTCGTGGTCGCTGCCGACGACGGGTTCATGCCCCAGACCGACGAGGCCCTGAAGTATATCCAGAACGCCGGAGTCACCCTCATGGTCGCCGTCAACAAGATGGATGTGAAGGGTGCCAATCTCGAACAGGTGAAGTCCCAGATGCAGCAGCGCAGCATCGTCCCCGAAGACTGGGGTGGCGATATCATCACCGTTCCCGTATCCGCCATCAAGGGCACCGGCATCCCTGAACTGCTCTCGATGATCCTGCTCCAGGCGGAAGTGCTCGAGCTCAAGGCCAACGCCAAGACCGAGGCCTCCGGCATCATCATCGAATCCCAGATCGATGTGGGCCGAGGCCCGCTCTCGACGGTCATCATCCAGCGCGGCACCCTGCACGTGGGCGACGCCCTCCTTTGCGGCCAGTACTGGTGCAAGGTGCGCGCGATGTTCGACGACAAGGGGGAAACCGTGAAGGAAGCCTCTCCCGCCGCTCCGGTCCGCGTGATCGGCTGGTCGGGCACACCCGAAAGCGGAGCGATCTTCAAGGCCGTCAAAAACGCCCGCGAGGCCGAGAAACTCGCGGAACAAGAGGAGCTTCGCCTCAAGAAGGAAGTCACCGTGGCCGCCGCGGTGCCCAAGGACATCACTGTCGCCAACCTCTTCGCGGAAATCGCCGCGACTCAGCAGAAAATTCTCAAGGTCATCGTCAAGACCGACGTCTACGGCTCCTCCGAAGCCGTGCGCAATGTGCTCGAGGGCATCAAGAGCGCCAAGGTATCGTTGGAGATCGTCTCCATCGACGTCGGACTGGTCACGAAAAACGATGTGCTCATGGCTTCGACAGGCGGCGCCGTCATCGTCGGCTTCAACACGAAGCTCGAGAACGGCGTCACCCCGCTCGCCAAGCACCACGGGGTGCGCATTGAAACTTACCAGATCATCTACGAGTTGGGCGACAAGGTCCGCGAGATGATGGCCGATCTGCTCGATCCCGATCTCAAGGAGGTCAAGCTTGGTGCCGCCGAGGTGCGTGCCACCTTCCCGCTCGCCAAGGGCTTTGTCGCAGGCTGCCTCGTCACAGAAGGCAAGATCACCCGCAACGCGTCCGCCCGGCTCCGCCGCGGTCGCGAGGCGGTCGCGGAGGGCAAGGTCGCCACGCTCAAACGTTTCAAGGACGACGCCAACGAGGTCCGCGCCGGTCTCGAATGCGGCATCAAGCTCGGCGATTTCAACAGCTACGAAATCGGCGACGTCATCGAGGTCTTCGAGGTCCAGAAGGTTCGGGCCGCGCTCTGAGCTCCTCCGAGTCCGGGTGTCCCCTTTTAAGGGCGCCCGGTCCGCATTGCTCCTGCGCCCCCCGTCTCTCTTCGGTTTACTCACTCCCAACTCCGGCCCAAGCCACTCTTCGGTGGCACTCGGCCCTCTCGCCATGAGCAATCGTCTGGTTAGAATCAACGAACTCGTCCAACGCGAGCTCAGCGCCTATCTCCGCAAGCATTATCAGACGGAGGCTGCGACAATCACTCTTTCGGGCGTCGATGTGGCGCAGGATCTGAAGACGGGCAAGGTCTACGTCGCGGTGTTCGGCAACCCCGAGCAGCGTGAGGAACGCCTGCGCTGGCTGCGGTCCAAGGCCGGCGAGTTGCGTCAGCACGTCGGTGCGCACATCGTGCTTAAATGGACGCCCGAGTTCACCTACATCGAGGATGCGACGCCCGAGCGGGCTGCCCGCGTGCTGAAGATCATCGATGAAATCGAGAAGGGTAGCGCGCAGCCGCCGAATCTCTGAGCGTCCCCGCTATCAACCCTTTTGACGTGAGGTCCTACTTTCCCACCTTATCGCCACGGTTTGGAACTCTCTTGAAGCGCCTCGAAGGGAAGCGCTGTGCGGTGGTCGGCCACGCGCGGCCCGACGGCGATTGCATCGGCGCGCAGGTGGCGCTGGCGCGGGCGCTCGCCACGCGCGGGATAGAGGCCGTGTGTGTGAATGTCGACTCCGTGCCGCGCCGGCTCGCCTTTCTCCTTGGCGACACGCCATTCCTTCCGGCTGAGGCCGTGTTGGGGACGGCGTCCGACTACGTGGCGATTTTTGTGGATTGTGCGGACCACGGCAGGGCGGGGGAGCGTCTCCGCGCGGCGTTTCCGCGACCCATCGCCTCGATCGACCACCATTTGTCCAACGGTGGGTTTGCCGAGGAAAACTTTGTGGATCCCGCGTCTGCGGCAACCTGCGAGATCCTCGCGGGCCTTTTCCTCGACTGCGGGATCGAGATCGATCTGGGCTGCGCGGTGGCGCTGTACACGGGCATCCTCACCGACACCGGGCAATTTCGTTTCAATTCCACGACGCGCCTCACCTTTGAGCTGGCCTCCGAACTGCTCAGCCGCGGCGTCGTGCCGGCGGACGTCGCGTACCACGTCTACGAGCGCGAATCGCTCGGCAAGATCAAGCTTCTGCAACGTTTCCTGTCCACGCTGACCATGGAGTGTGGCGGCCGGGTCTGCATAGGAAGCCTTCCGCTCGGTGTATTCGAGGAGACTGGCACCTCTGCCGAAGACACGGAGGGGCTCGTGGATTACGCCCGCATGATCGACGGCGTCGACGTGGGGGTCCTGATCGAAGAGCGTGCGGATGGCACGGTCAAGGCAAGCCTGCGGTCGAAGGAACCGGTTTACCGCCTCGACCTCGTTGCGGCGCAGTTCAACGGAGGAGGCCATGCCTGTGCGGCAGGCCTCAACCTCAAGAAGGACACAGAGGGTTTTTATCGGCGACTCGTCTCCGCCCTCGAGCGCCAGATCGCCGCGGTCGACGCGTCGAAGCACTGAGGACCGCCTCCCGGCGCCACATCAGCCACCTTACGATTCAAAGTCATGCTCGGACCCACCAAAGAACTCGATGGCATCCTCCTGATCGACAAGCCGACTGAGCACACGTCGCACGACGTTGTGGCGCGCGTGCGTCGCAAGCTCGGCATGAAACGCATCGGCCATGCGGGCACGCTCGATCCGATGGCCACGGGCCTGTTGATCGTGCTGGTCGGCAAGGCGACGAGCGTGTCGCAGTACCTCATCAGCATGGACAAGGAGTACACGGGCACGATCAAGCTGGGTGCGGTGACGAACACGCAGGACGCCGAGGGCGAGGTGCTCGAGACGCGCCCCGTGCCTGCGCTCACGGAGGAGGGGGTGCGGGCGGCGATGAAGGGGTTCATGGGCGACCAGTACCAGACGCCCCCGATGTTTTCGGCGATCAAGATCGGCGGCGTTCCGCTCTACAAGCGGGCGCGTGAGGGCGTGGAGGTGGATCGTGAGCCGCGGTTCATCCGCGTGATGGCGTTTGATCTCCTGCGTTTCGCACCTCCCGAGCTCGATTTTCGCGTGCACTGCACGAAGGGCACCTATGTGCGCACGCTCGCGCACGACTTTGCCCAGAAGCTGGGCTGCGGCGGCCACCTTAGCGCGCTTCGTCGGACCGCGATCGAGAAGCTTCGCGTCGAGCGTGCGATCACGATCCCCCAACTCGAGGCGATGCCGCTGGCTGAAATCTCCAAGGTGCTGCTCTCCGCGCGGGAGGTGGTGCCCACCGTCGCCCTGTGAGGACGCGAAGCGAGAGGGCCGGAGGCCGGCGCTGGGCCGGTGCAGGAGACTGGTGTAGTCGGCGAACGAATACCGGTGCGGCCGGCGCGCGCGGGAACGGGGGGCGGCGATGAGAGCCCCCGCCATCTTCGACGGAATCGACCGGGCCGATCCGCCCCGCAGGCCGTTGCACCTCGCAATCGGCATGTTCGACGGGGTGCACCTTGGTCACCAGGCGGTGATCGCCGCGGCGGTCCATTCGGCCGAGCGCACGGGGGGCGCGGCGGGCGTGCTGACGTTTTGGCCGCACCCGAGCGCGTTGTTCAACCCGGCCAGGAAGACTCGCATGATCATGGCGCCGACGACGAAAAACCGCGTGCTTGCGGGCCTCGGCGTCGATTTTATCATTGAGCAGCCGTTCGTGCCCGAGTTTGCCTCGATTCCGGCCGAGGGATTTCTCGCTGCGTTGAAACGTGCATTGCCCTCGCTCACCTCGGTGTACGTGGGCGAGAACTGGAGATTTGGCGCGGGCCGGACAGGGGACGTTGCGCTTCTGCTTCGGACGGCCGAGCCGCTTGGCTTGTCGGTCTTCAGCGCGCCGCGTGTGCATTTCAACGGCACGCCGATCAGCAGCACGCGCATCCGCGAGGCCCTTGTGTCGGGGGCGATCGGGGACGCGAACGCGCTGCTGGGTTATTCGTATTTTGCGCAAGGAGAGACGCAGCCGGGGCGGCGGCTTGGGAGGACGATCGGATTTCCCACGTTGAACCTCCCCTGGGAACCCGAGCTCATGCCGGCCTTTGGCGTCTATCGCGTTCGCGTGGCGCGGCCGGATCGGATTCGTTGGCATCCGGCTGTCGCCAATTACGGACTGCGTCCGACTGTGTGCGAGTCGAAGGAGCCGGTGCTCGAAGTCCACGTGCTCGGCGATTGTCCGTTCGCCTACCGCGATCAAATCGTGGTGGAATGGCTTCGTTTCATGAGGCCCGAGCGGCGCTTTTCCGACATCGACGAACTGCGCGAACAGATTGCCAAGGATCGGGACCAGGCGCGTGCTGAATTTTTCTTGCCACGCTCTGTCTGAGTCCTCCTTACTCGCCGACTCCTGATTTTTGGACCCTTAGCTCAGTTGGTTAGAGCGTTTCCTTGACATGGAAAAGGTCACTGGTTCGAGTCCAGTAGGGTCCACCAGGCTACGTTGTTGCTACGCAACGGACTACGCCTGGCTCCGCCAGGCATGGGAGGCGGTGCTGACGCACGCCGGAGAACGATGAAAAACAGCGCAGAAGCCTGCCGGGCGAAGTGATCGCCGGAGGCGATACGAAGCCCGGCGAGACGCGCGGACTGTGAGATGATGTGGAAAGCGGGATGACGTAGGTCTGCACCAAAGACCGGCTTTCGCTCTGTCCGCCCACTGGCTAGGTGAGAGTTCGCAACGGACTACGCCTGGCTCCGCCAGCCCGTATCAATGACCGGTCTTTCCGCTCAGGAAAGGCGCTGGGCTCATTCCCGCTCCTCGCTCCTCGCTTCCTTCCCCACCGCCCGGGAGGGCGGGGTTCTGAGGCCATTGACTTAGGTGTTGTCATCGCCGACTGTTCGCATGAGATACGTCCCGACTTCATCACCCAAATCATCCGAATTGATGGCTAATTCAGCTCCCTCCAGTGGCGGCATGAACCGCACACCGTACGCTCAACGGCGTTTCAATAACAACGATCCGTTCGCGAATATTCGCCGCAATCAGCGCATCCGCGTGCCGGAAATCCGGGTGATTTCCCCCGAGGGCAAGCAGCTCGGGATCATGCTCACCCAAAAGGCGCTCGCGCTGGCTCAACAGTTCCAGCTCGACCTCGTCGAAGTGGCCCCCAATGCGCAGCCTCCGGTATGCCGCATCATGGACTTC
>JAJXVO010000275.1 GCA_021782105.1 bacterium | reverse complement strand
CCGCTGGGGCCATGGTTGGCTGCTCTACCTGCTGCCCGTCGGAGGCGTCGTCGTGGGCCTGCTGTACGCCTGGCTCGGAGGAAAATCGGACCGCGGCAACAATCTCATCCTCGAGGAAATCCACGAGCCCGGCGGCGGAGTTCCCACGCGCATGGCGCCGCTGGTGATGATCGGCACGCTGATCACCCACCTGTTCGGCGGTTCCGCAGGCCGCGAGGGCACGGCGGTGCAGATGGGCGGAAGTCTGGCCGCGGGCTACGGCCGCTGGTTCCGAATCAAGCCCGAGAACCGTCGCGTGCTTCTGATCGCAGGCGTGGCGGCTGGGTTCGGCTCGGTCTTCGGTACCCCGCTCACAGGCGCCATCTTCGCCATGGAGGTCATCGTGGTCGGCCGCATGCAATACGACGCCCTCATCCCAGTGCTCGTGGCCAGCGTCGTCGCTGACGCCACCTGCGCGGCGTGGGGCATCCACCACCCCACCTACTCCATCGCCTTTTCAGGAAGCACCCGATTCGCGGCACTCACACCCGGCCTGCTCGGCGCGACCGTTGTCGCGGGCATCGCCTTCGGTCTCGCCGGCAAGCTCTTCGCAGAGCTCACGCACGCGCTTCAACACCTGTTCAAAAAGATCATTCCGCTCGCCCCGCTGCGTCCCGCGCTCGGCGCGGCGATCGTGATCCTGCTGACCTGGCTCGTCGGCACGCGCGATTACCTCGGCATCGGCGTCTTCTCCCCCGATCCGCACGGCGTCTCGATCCTCGCCGCCTTCCACCCCGGCGGGGCGACTTTCTTCAGCTGGGGCTGGAAGCTGATCTTCACCGCAGTGACACTCGCCGCGGGTTTCAAGGGCGGTGAAGTGACTCCGCTGTTCTTCATCGGCGCCACACTCGGCCACGTCCTGGGACGCCTCTTTGGCCTGCCCATCGACCTATTCGCCGGCCTGGGATTTCTCGCGGTCTTTGCCGGCGCCGCCAACACGCCGCTCGCCTGCACCATCATGGGCGTCGAGCTCTTCGGGTCCCCCTACCTCGTCTATTACGCACTCGCGTGTTTCGTGGCCTATTACTTCAGCGGGCACTCGAGCATCTACCTGGCCCAGCGCCTCGGCGTGCCGAAGAACGGCGCCGACCAGCTGCCCCCGGATCTGTCACTCAAGGAGGCGCGAGAGATCGACGGCGCCCTCTCGGACCTCTCCTACGACCGGGTCGCGGAGCACCTCGGCTTTTTCGATACGGCCTTTGTCACACCTTCCTCCGATCCAATGAAACACACGCACCACATCGTCTCCCACGAGATGGGAAAGATCCGCATCTACCTGACGCCGCGCGACAAGGTTCCCGCACAGGGGCTGTTGGGACGCCTGGGCGCCAAGCCCGTCTATCGGGAAATCATCGCCGCCGCGAAGAAGGACGGCCTCCACAGCGCGGTCGCCTTCACCTCGCACCACGGCTTCAGCAACGGCGGACGCGTCGATTCGACGGGCGCCGAGGGCGGCGACAGCCACATGACGCTTTGCGTCGAACTGATCGACCACAAGGACGCACTTGAGGAGTTCTGCCGACGTCACGGCGCGCTGCTCGGGGGCCACCCGATCGTCTACAAGCACGTCGAGCATTGGACGATGAAGGACACGGCGCTCGAGGAAAGTGACGCTTCGCCCGACGAGGTCATTGACGGCTCCGAAAAGCCTCGCCTTGGCCCGAAGGCCTAGTCCTTGGACGCATTCTGTCGGAGCGACGGTTTGACTCGCGCCGCCGTCGCGCGAGGCTTGTGCACCCGCCCGGCCCCCGGCTGAAGGATGAGGGTGCCGCCCCAGTCCCCAAGTATGAATCCGCCCGATACAGCCCAACTCCAGGCCAGCCCCCCCGCTCCGCGCATCCTCGTTGTCGAGGACGAGGAGAAGACGCTCGCGTCGGTGGCAGAGGGATTTCGCCTTGAGGGCTGGGAGGTCGTCACGGCGCGGAATGGCGACGAGGCGGTCGGTGTCCTCGAATCGGCGGCCTTCGACCTGGTCGTACTCGACTGGATGCTGCCGGGGTGCGACGGCGTGGACGTACTCCGGCACGCCCGGGCCCGGGGACAGCGCATGCCTGTGATGATGCTGACCGCACGGCACGCGGTCGACGACCGTGTGGTGGGGCTCGAAAGCGGCGCCGACGACTACCTGCCCAAACCCTTCGCCTACGCCGAGCTGCTCGCCCGTTGCCGGGCCATGCTCCGCCGCTCGGCGCTCAGCTCGGGCACACAACTGGGCTGCGGCGACCTCCAGCTCGACACCCGCGCGAGGATCGCCAAACGCGCAGGAACCGAAATTCAGCTCACGCCGCGGGAAGTGGACATTCTTGAGTATCTGATGCGGTGCCAGGGCCAGGTGGTGACACGCGAGATGCTTGAGCGCGAGGTCTGGAAACAGAGCCGCCGTTTCTCCTCCCTCGACAATGTCATCGACGTCCAGATGATGCGCCTTCGCCGGAAGATAGACCCCGAGGGCAGCATCCCCCTGATTCATACGCTGCGCGGCGTCGGCTACCAACTGGGAGACGACAGGCCGTGATCCGCTGGTGGCGCAGGCGCACGTTGCGATTCCGGCTGGCCGTTTGGTACGGGCTCGGCGGCACCCTGCTCATGGCCTGCTTCAGCGCTGCGATCTACACCTTCGTCGCGCGACGAATGGCTCGTCCGCTCGACCACGCGCTGCGGCGCGATCTTACGGAGATCGAAACTCACCTGAGTGTGGGACCAGGGCGCCAGCTCCTTTGGAACGGCCAGCCGATTCAAACCACCGCACGCTGGCGGCATCCCTGGCTGGAGGTGTGGGATGGCGACCGGAATCTGGTGGCACGGCTCTGGCCCCTCAAGGACGCACAGCTCGACACCCTTCCCTTTGCACCGCCCCGGGGTCGCGAAAACCTGTCCATCTTCAGCGTCACCTCGGATTTGCGTCTGAGAGCACTTTCCGTACCGATGACCGTGCCGGGGGCACCGTCGGACTGGACGCTCCGTGTGTTGCGGGTCCATCAGCGTTTGGACGACCCGCTGGGCACGCTCGCACTGATCATGGCGGTCGCGCTGCCGATCGTCGTGTCGCTGCTGGTGATCGGCGGCTACGCGATCACGCGTCGGTGGCTCAGTCCGCTCGACGAGATGGCCCGCGACGCAGAGGAGATCACGGCCAAGGATCTTTCGCGCAGGCTAACGGTGGAGAATCCCAACGACGAGCTTGGCCGGCTTGCCACCGTCTTCAACCGGACCCTAGGTCGGCTGGAAGACTCCTTCGCTGCGCTCGATCGGTTCGTGGCCGACGCGTCGCACGAGTTGCGCACGCCGCTCACGACGCTGCGGACCGTGGGCGAGGTGGGCCTTCGCCGGAGCCGTTCGGTGCAGGAGTACCGGGAAATCATAGGCAGCATGCTCGAGGAGGCGCAGCGGCTCCAGTTCCTGGTTGAGCGACTGCTCGAACTCGCGACGGCGGAGGGCGGCCACCAGCCTGTGCGCAGGGAACCCGTTCGCATCGACCAGCTCGTATCGGGATGCGTCGGGGAACTCGCCATATTGGCTGAGGCAAAAAGCCAGCATCTCGCGGTCGATGCCATTGAATGTGTGGCGCAAACCGACCCCGTGCTGTTCCGGCAGGCACTGCAGAACCTGATCGACAACGCGATCAAGTACAGCCCCGTCGGCGGCGAGATCCGCGTGAGTGTCAATGCCCTCGATGGCCGGATCTCGGTGAGCGTGATCGATTCCGGAGTGGGCATCCCCCAGGAGCAGCAGGAACGGATCACCGATCGATTCTTTCGGGCGGGCGACACCCGGTCGCGGCGCCGGGGCGGCTTCGGGCTGGGACTGGCGATCACACGGGCCTACATGCAGGTTCTGGGAGGCACCCTCGATTTCCATCCCGGCCATCCCAGGGGCAGCCGGTTCACTCTGACGATCGATGTGGCGGCCTGACCGCCCTTCGTCGGACTAGGGGTGCTCCGCGTACGAATCGGTGTCGAGTTCGTGGCAGGCGCGAATGAACGAGGCGGCGGACCACGCCTGAAAGGCCTTGCCCATCGGGCGCCCTGTCTGGCCGTGAGCCCACTCATTGAACTCCCACTCGTGATCGCGACCCAGCTGGTTGAGCTGCGCAAGGCGCACGAGTTCGCGGCATGCCACCTCCCGGAACCCGAGTTGCTGGATGAAGCGAACCCACATGCCGCCGACGAAGGGCCAGATGCCGCCGTTGTGATAATGGTGCGGAAGGTTGAGGAGGTTCACCGTGTAGTACGCGCGCCAGTCGGGATCCCCCGCCTGGACTACCGGATACAGATTTGCGACAGGCCAGGGTTGATTGGCCCCCACGCCCCACATGAACCGGAAGGCGGTCCTCGCCCGGTCCATGTCCAGGAGGTTCAACAGAAACGCGAGCACGTTGCCAAAAATGTCGCAGCGCCAGTTGAAGGCGAACGGCGTGATTTCCGCCAGGAGGTACTGCGTGTCTCCGAGCGCGAACTGGCGGTCGGCAAAACGGTGAGGCCGCTGTTCCGTCTGAAGCGCTCCCTGCATCGAAGGCCAGAAGACTTCGAGCAACCGACTGCGGATCCGCTGCGACGCGCGCAGGTACCGGGAGGCCTGTTCGAACTGTCCCATAAACTCCAGAATCCGGCCGTAGCAGAGGTTGGCGCGGAACCACAGCACCTCGTCGTAAAGCACGTTGTAGCTGCGTCCGAACAGATCGGTCCAATCGCCCGCCTCGGGAATCTCGAGCAGCCCGTCGTTGTTGCTGTCGTGGGCGCCCAGCCAGGTCATCATCGACTGGAGCCGGTCCGCGTGCCGATACAGGAGCGTGTGGTCCCCCGTGTGCGCCGCAAAATTGTAGAGCGCAATG
>JAJXVO010000027.1 GCA_021782105.1 bacterium | reverse complement strand
GATCATGCCGACCGTCTCCGGGTCGTCATTGAACATCTTGAGCACGTCGAGATGCGAGGTGCCGTTGACGGGGTCGCCGCCGATACCCACGCAGGTGCTCTGTCCAATGCCCTTACAGGTGAGCTGCCAGACCGCCTCGTAGGTGAGGGTGCCGGAGCGGGAAACCACGCCGACGTGGCCCTTCTTGTGGATGTAGCCGGGCGAGATTCCGATGCGGCAGCCGCCGCTGGATTGCGGGCCCGATCCGGGAGTCACGACTCCGGGGCAGTTCGGGCCGACGAGGCGGGTATGCCGGCCCAGCATGGCGCGCTTCACGCGGACCATGTCGCGGACTGGAATGCCTTCGGTGATGGCGACGACCAGATCGATGCCGGCGTCGACACCCTCGAGGATCGCGTCGGCCGCAAACGGAGGAGGCACGAAGACCGTCGACACCGTGGCGCCGGTCGCGCGGGTGGCTTCGGCGACGGTGTTGAAGATCGGAACCTTCACACCGGCGTGCTCGAAGACCTGGCCGCCCTTGCCGGGCGTGACGCCTGCGACGACCTTGGTGCCGTAATCGATGGAGAGGCGGGCGTGGCGTCCACCGAAGTCTCCGGTGATGCCTTGGATGAGAATCTTGGTGTTTTCGTTGACGAGAATAGCCATGGGAGAAACGAGGTTAAGTGATCTCGGACGGGCCGGCCTCGGGGTTCGGCGGTGAGCCGGGGCGAGGTGCGCTGGACGAGATCGGTTCGGTAATCGTGGTTCGGATTAGGCTGCGACGAGTTTGACGATCTTCTGCGCCGCGTCGGCCATGCTGTCGCCGCTCACGATGGTGAGACCCGACCCGGAGAGGGTTTGGCGGCCGGCCGCGACATTGTTTCCCTCGAGGCGAACGACCAGGGGCAGCTTGAGTCCGACCTCCCTGACGGCGTCGACGACGCCGGTGGCGATGACATTGCAGTCCATGATGCCGCCGAAGATGTTGACGAAGATCCCCTTCACGTTCGGGTCGTTGAGGATGATCTTGAAGGCCGCGACGACCTGCTCCTTCGAGGCACCGCCGCCGACATCGAGGAAGTTGGCGGGATTGCCACCGTAGTGCTTGATGATGTCCATCGTGCTCATTGCGAGCCCTGCGCCGTTCACCAGGCAGGCGATGTTTCCATCGAGTGCGATGTAGGACAGGTTGAACTTGGACGCTTCGACTTCCTTGGGGTCCTCTTCATTGAGGTCGCGCAGGGCGACGATCTCGGGGTGGCGGAACAGGCCGTTGTCGTCGAAGTTGAACTTGGCGTCGAGGGCGAGCACTTGGTCGTCCTTGGTGGTGATCAGGGGGTTGATCTCGACCAGGGAGGCGTCTGTCTCCGTGTAAAGCGTGTAGAGATTGCGAAGGAGCTTGGCTGCGTTCTTGGACTCGGCGGGATTGAAGCCGAGGGCGAAGATCAACTGGCGGATCTGGAAATCGGCCAGGCCGATGGCGGGATCGACCAGCACCTTGACGATCTTCTCCGGGGTGTTCTTCGCAACTTCCTCGATGTTCATGCCGCCCTCGGTCGATACGACGATCACCGGACGGGAGCTGGCGCGGTCGAGCAGAATGGAAAGATAATACTCCTTCTTGATGGCGGCAGCCTCGGTGAAGTAGATCGTGTTGACCTTGCGTCCGGCGGGCCCCGTCTGGAGCGTCACCAGCGTGTTTCCGAGCATCTTGGAGGCGGCCTCCTTGGCTTCGGCTTTGGATTTGCAGACCCTGACTCCTCCCTTGTAGCCGTCGGTGAATGTGCCCTTGCCGCGGCCGCCCGCGTGAATCTGGGACTTTACGACGATGGCGCCGTCCGGAAGCTTGGCGAGCGCGGCATCGATCTCGGCGATCGAAGTGGCGGGAACGCCTTTGGGGGACGGCACTCCGAATTTCTGGAAGAGTGCGTGTGCTTGGTACTCGTGAATATTCATGGGAAAAAACGATTCAGACAGCTTGACGTCTGGCACATGGGCAACCTCCACGAAACGATAAACCGTCCCGTAAAAACCCCTATCAGTGCACGGCTTATTGCAACTTTTGAAGTTTAAGAAATGCTAATACAGATCCTGCGTGGCATCATTGGCCCTGCGACTCATTCACGCTTCGTTCGCAGGGCATTGACAGTGGAGGACATTGTTTTTCTCCGACGGAGGAGTGGGACAAATTGCCCTCGCTGGAGGAGGCGGGTGCGACTTAAGTCAGCTGCCAATGGAATCGCACGAAGTCATCCGGGATGTTCTCAAACAGGTGCCGGCGAAGCGGATTGCATCCGAATTGGGGCTGTCGCTTTCGCTCATCTACAAATGGGCGGAGCCTCCGGAAGTCGAGGCGGGGAGCGGCGCGAGCAATCCACTCGACCGGGTCGGTCAGCTGATCCGAGTGACCCAGGACGTGCGCCTGGCCAAATGGGTTTGCGAACAGGCGGGGGGATTTTTCATTCGCAATCAGAAGGCCGAGAAACCCACCGAATCCCTGATCCCGCTCACCAACGACATCGTGCAGGAATTTGCCGACATGCTCGCGACGATTGCGCAGTCGGCGGGCGACAACATCATCACCCACGACGAAGCGAAGAAGATTCGAGCGCGCTGGGAAGAGCTCAAGAGCGTGACCGAGGGCTTCGTGAAGGCGGCTGAGGATGGCGCCTTTGGCGCCAAGCCCGCCTGAGGGTCCGGCGGGAGCAACCGCCTCAGCGTGCGCCGGCCGCTGGAGTCTTCGCCGAGATTGCCCGTGCCACCGTCTCGGCGAGAAGCTGCGCACCGACGACGGTCGGATGCACGCCGTCGCAGAAGAGCGACTCCTTGCCCAGGAACGGGGTCGTGGCGTCGATCACGGGCACCTGGTGCGAGGCCGCGACCTCGCGCCAGATCGCGCGAATCTTCGCAAGGTGAGCCTCGTTGATGCCGTAAGGATTTTTGAATACAGGTACGGCAAGGCAGACGTAGACGGTCGGTTTCGACTGCAGGTCGCGAAAGTGCTCGATCAAGGCCCCTGCATCGCGTGCCAGGTCGGCACGGCGGGCCCAATTGTAGGGCTTTGAATCGTTGGTACCGAGCATGATCACCACGATCGCTGGGGCAAAATGGTCCGCGGCCGGGAGAGCCTTCTGCTTCCAGTAGGAATAATCGCCATCCTTCAGGAGGGTCGTGGCCGACACTCCGAAATTGCCCACATCATAGCCTCTCCCGAGCAGACGTGCGAGGTCGGCAGGGTAGGATTCTGTGGCCGGATTTTTCAGGAGGTATCCGTAGGTGATGCTGTCGCCGACACAGGCGACGCGAATGGGAGCGGCATCCGCGGCCGCCACGCGAGCCGCAGCGAGGGTGCAGGTCAAAACGGCCAGGAGGAGTCGAAGACTGCGCATGGCGGAAGTGTTATGCGCCCGAGGTTCGGGTCAATCCCGCGTGGCAGGGACTCCGGTTCGGACGAACTCGCTTCATGGAATGAATTTCCGCTCCCTGAGCCAGTAGAGGCATTCGTTCGCCCAGGGCGGAGCCGGGCGCCTGGGCGTACCAAGGCCCATGCCGTGCGGTCCTTTTTCGTAAATGTGCAACGAGAACGGCACGCCTGCCCGCCGCAGCGCTTCGGCGAACATCAGGCTGTTTTCAACCGGCACGGTCTTGTCCTCGAAGGTCGCCCACACGAAGCACGGCGGCGTCCGGGGCGTCACATGGAGTTCGGCCGACAGTTCGCGGACGAGCGAAGGCGAGGGGCGGGGGCCGAGCAGCTGGTTGCGCGAACCGGCGTGCGTGTACTCCCCCATCGTGATCACGGGATAACACAGGATCCCCAGATCGGGACGGGAGCTCTCGCGCTCGACGGGATCGGAGGACTTGGGGTTGCCTGCGTCGAATCGCGTGAGCAGCGTGGCAGCAAGATGTCCGCCCGCCGACGAGCCGATGATGCCGACCCGCGCCGAGTCGAGTCCATCCCGCGCTGCGAACAGGCGCACCATCCGCAGTGCACGCGCCGCATCCTCGAGTTCCACCGGAAATCGATATCCGTAGCGCCCGAGTCGATACTTGAGCACGTAGCAGGCGATGCCGTGAGCCGAAAGCCACTCTGCGTATCCCGCCCCTTCGTGGTCGGCCAGCATCCGGTATCCACCGCCTGGGAGGATCAGCATCGAGGCGCCGTTGCGCTGCGCCACCGGCGGCAGGTAGGGCGTGAGCATGGGGATGTCCTCCGAACGGTTGCCGAACGCGCCGGGTGCGCCGTTGGGCCAGAGCGGGATGGGAGCCTGGGTCGGTCCGTCGACGGCGAAAAGCGGCGTCGCGAGGGCGAGAATGCCGGCGAGGGCGGCGAGTCGGGAAAGGGGCATCGGGGGGCGGCCTTTGTGGCGCGGAGAACCGACCTTTGCATCGTTTTTGGCATCCGGCAATTCGACAGACTCGGATTGTGCCGTCTTGGTGTGAGGTTCGCCGTCCGGCGCATCCTCACACAAGCCCATTCCCTCCATGCCATCAGTACCCGGACTCCGCAGCCCCCGCGACAAGGTCGGCCGGCTCGTCTATTTCGGCCGAATGCTCGACAAGATCCGCCTCCACGCCCGGGGGCTTCTTCCGCCCGCCTACGTGACCAACCTCGGCTACGGCGTCCCGAGGTCGCTCGACGGCCGATGCTGCACCTTCCTGGGCGTACGTTACGAGGATCTCGTCGTCCGTGTGCTGCAGGGAGGCTCGGACGAGGAGATTCTGGCCTGGTGCCACGCGAACGGCAACCCACGCAGCGATGCGGACTGCGAGCTGTTCAATGGCTTCATGACCAAACGCGGGTGGAGGGACGAGGGCTCCGAATTACTCGCCCGCCGCATTCGTGAATTCGGACTGTCGGGCAAGCCGATCGAAACCTACTTCGATCTCTTCGATTACGACGAAGGGCGCGTCTCGTGAGGCTGAGCCCTTCGTGGATCGGCTACGACGCGCCGATTCGCTGTCTCAGTTGCCCAGAGCGGCGTAGAAGGTCTGCAGGTTGATCAGCGAGAAAATCTCCTCCTGCTGCTTCGGCGGCAGCTTCAGCAGCGCCTTGAAATATCCGCGAGCCTGACCGTCGGAGCATCCCTCGATGTAGTGCGCCGCATCGGCCGAGCCCGTGTTGTGGTGCCAGAAGAACGTGGCGATACCCGCCTGCACGTCCGCGTTGTTGGCTCGGAGCAGCACGTATGCCTCGACCAGCGCTTCGGCGGTCTTCGCGCCCTTCTCCCCGAGCAGGGGACGGAAGAGCAGCGTCGCGTCTTCGCGATCCGTGCCGTAGAGCTGCGACGGCATGCCATCAGGGGTGATCAGCAGTTCCGGATTGCGGGCGCCGAGGAGGAAACCGACCTGCTGCTCGTGCCGCGCGCGATCCTCGGGCGTGGACAGACGACGGTTCACGAACTCGAGCAGCGATTCCATCTGTGCCAGCTCGTCCGGCCGCGTGGGTGGACGCAGCATGATCGCCGCAGCGGGATTGATGAGGTGCTGCCGCAGGGTCGTCTTCGTGACGGGAAGCCGGTCGGCGAACTCCGCTGCGGCCACGGCCGCCGGAAGAATGGCCTTGAAAAGCACCGCGGACTGACTCGTGACCGCGGGATTATCTTCGAGAAGACGCTGGAGGACGTTGAGCGCCATCCTGGCATTGGTGACAGGATCCGGGCGCACGCCGCGGGCGTCGCTGAGAAAAGAGAGTTGGGTGCCGTCTGGTGAGGCAGGGTTCATGGCGGGCTCGGCATCAAACTCCCGCACTTCCGAAGTGCAAGCAAGGCTTTGAAAAATCGCCGCCGGGGGAGATTGCGGGATCCACCCGCCTGGCTAGGCTCCCTCCATGAGCGAGTCCAACCAAGTCCGGGAGGCGGATGAGTCCAGACGCCTGTTCGAAAGGCTCCGCGCCAACATGCGGTTGTCGATCAAGGGCAAGGACGACGTGATCGATCAGGTCCTCGTCGGCCTCGCCTCGGGCGGGCACATCCTGATCGAAGACCTGCCAGGCCTCGGAAAGACGACCCTCGCCTACGCGCTTGCCCGCTCGATGGACTGCGACTTCTCGCGCATCCAGTTCACCAGCGACTTGCTGCCCGGAGACCTCACGGGCGTCGCCATTTACGACGAGCTGCGCCGCGAGTTCGTGTTCAAGAAGGGCCCCGTGTTCGCCAACATCGTGCTGGCCGACGAGATCAATCGCGCCACACCCAAGACCCAGTCCGCACTGCTCGAAGTGATGGATCGCGCGCATGTGACCGTGGATGGCATCAGCCACCCCGTCGGCGAGCCATTCATGGTGTTCGCCACCCAGAATCCCGTCGATTACGAGGGGACCTTCCCTCTGCCCGAGAGCCAGATGGACCGCTTTTTTCTCCGCATCCACATGGGATATCCCGAGGAAGCCGACGAGATTGACATCCTGCGCACGGCCCGGATCGGTTACGACTCGATCCCCGCGAGGCCCGTCGCGACGCGCGAGGAAATCCTGCGCGCGCGGGCTGCGGTGGCGGGCGTCTTCGTGGAGGAGTCGGTGCTTCGCTACATTCGTCAGATCGCCGCCGCCACACGAACCGACCCGGCGTTCCGGGTCGGCATCTCGGTGCGGGGCAGTCTGGCGCTGAAGGTGGCCGCCCAGGCACGTGCGCTGCTGCAGGGGAGGGATTTCGTGATCCCAGAAGACATCTCCGGCCAGGTGGTGCCCGTGCTCGCGCACCGGCTGGCGCTGGCGGGGGCCCGACTCGATGCACTCGAAGAGCGGCGCGAAACCGGAGAGGCGTTGCGCCGGCTTCTCGCGGCGATCCCCCCGCCCACATGAGCGCCGGAGTCAGGCAACGCCGCTTCTGGCCGCGACTGCTCTGGTCGCTGGTCTACCCCTGCAATGAGCAAAGGGCTGAGCCGACGGGCGTGGGCCTGCTGCTGGTCGCGCTCTCGTTTGGCGTCGGCCTCGCGGCCTACAATTCGGGCAACAACATCCTGTTCCTGGCACTGTCGCTGTTGATGGCCTCACTCATCGTGAGCGGCATCTTGTCCTGGGCCAATCTCAGAGGGATCCAATTGGAGCTTCGTGCCCCGCCAAGGGCGAGGGCTGGCTGCGCTTGCGAGGTGGCGATAATCGTCAGAAATACACGTCGCCATGTTCCCGCCTACGACCTCGGCTTCGAACTCGTCGCGCGACCCGTGACCGAGGAGGCGGGGCCCGATGTCGGGTTTTCTCCCAGGCCCAAGTCGCCCGGCAGGCTCTTGCGCCAGGTCTGGCGTCACGGAGCCCCGTCCGCCCCATCGCCCAACCGCACCTCCGTTCCGATGGGCGGAGCTCTCCAGCCGGCTGGCGAGAGGAGTCTGGACTGGACCTGGACTCCCGACCGCCGCGGCGATTGGGAGCTGTCACTGTCCGCGGTCGTTTCCCTTTTCCCATTCGGATTTCTCCGAAAACGCATCGCGAGGGACCTTCGCGTGCGCGTGCTCGTGCGACCGGCGCCGATCGAGCTTCAATGGGAGGGCTCGGCGCTGCGCCCCCAGGCGATGGGCGGAGCGCGGAGCGCCGCGGTCGGTGTCGGCCCCGACCTGCATTCGCTCCGCTCCTACCGTCACGGCGACTCGACCCGGCTGATCCATTGGAAAGCCAGCGCGCGCAGTCGCGGATGGATCGTGCGGCAGCACGCGGACGAGTCGGCCAAAGGGTGCTGGCTGGAGTTCGATTCCGGCTCCTGGCCGGAGGGCGCTGCCTTCGAAAAGGCCGTGCGGCTCGCCGCCTGCGTGGCGGAGCGGCTCTGCGCCGCGGGGGCGCTGGCCGGCTGGACCCTGGACGGGCAGGAGGGACGCCGGTACACGCGTCGCGAGGATTTGGATACGCTTTTGGATCTGTTTGCGCGTGTTCGCGCGGGCGGCGGAGGACGGGCGGCGTCCCCCGCCTGGCGCGGCGCCGAGGTCGTTCGGTTTTCGCCCGACGGAGCGGAGGGAGTGAGGGCTCATGCAGGCACGGCGTGCATCGCGAGAGCTTGAACTGCGGGACCTGCGCCGCATCCAGTGGCTGCTGGGCGGCCTCCTGGTATTCGTGTCGCTCGGCTCGCTGCTGTTCCTCGAGGTGGAGGCATGGGGATTGCTCGCGGTGGTTCTCGCGGCCATGGCCGCAGCCCTACTCTGGCCGGAACTCCCGGGGCGCATCCCGGCCTGGGTGCATCGCCTCGCCTTTCCCGGAATCCTCGCCGCCTTCGCGGCCGAGCTCTGGCTCACGGCCGACCTCTTCCAGTCCCTCATCCACCTCGATCTTCTTCTGCTGCTCTACCGCGGATTTTTCTACCGGAGCCGCCGCGAGGACCTTCAACTCGTCCTGCTCGGACTGTTCCTGTTGGTCGTTGCCGGGGTCGTCACCGCTTCGCCGGTGTTCGCGCTGCAACTGCTCGCGTTTGCGGCCTGTGCGCTCGCGCTGCTGTTCACCGCGACGATCGCCGACGCGGCCGACCCGGGATCGCGGGATCGAAAGTTGCCGCTGTTCGTGCCCTATTTCGCCCAGCGGCGCCCCGATTGGATCGCTGGCCTGAGCTGGCGCGCGCTGGCCCAACGCATCGCAGAGGTGTTGGAGTGGAGGCTCCTCGCGCTCGCGGCAGCCCTGTTCGCCTGCGTCGTGGCCGTGTCGGCGTTGCTGTTTGTGTCGATTCCCCGCTTCGATCTGCAAAACAGCCTCTTTCTCGAACGTTTCGCCACGCACCGCGCCCGCACGGGGTTCAACGACTCGATCCGCTTCGGGGAAGTCACGGAGATATCCAAGGATTCCTCCGTCGCCTTCAGCATGGATGTGTCCGATCCCGCGCTTCTCCCCCCTGTGCCGTATTTTCGCATGCTCGTCCTCGACGAATATCTGCCAGAGGGCGGGTTCCGGATGTCCCCCTTCCTCCGGCGGCGTCTTCTGTCGCGCGATTTTCATGTCTCCTATCTCGCGGGCAATGCTCCTCGCGGACAGGCCAGGGGCGTCTGGACCATCTACCTGGAGCCCGGTGTGAGTCGCTACCTTCCCATTCCCGGACGCTTCGGAGGGCTCCGCCTGCGCGACGCCCAGGGAATCCAGTACGATCCCTCGGAGGGGATTGTCGCCTTGCGAAGCGATCCGCTCACAATGACCGCATACCGGATCAACGGAGTCGCGACGGGGGGCCTGCTGCCTGATCCTTCCTTCCTGCGAAGGTGGCGTGCCGTCCCCCATGACTCGCAACGCGGCCGCGCTGACCTCGAACGCCTGGAACTGAACCTTCCCCTCGACGCGCCGTCGCGGTTGCGGCTGGCGGGATGGGTCTCCGCGGTCGATGCGGGCCGGCCCGTGGCGGAGGACCCGCGCCGGTTTGCACTGGACGCGACGGACTGGCTGCGGCGCCGCCACGCGTATTCACTCAACTGCGCCATCCCCGCCGGGGCAGGGGACCCGCTTGTGCGCTGGATGGCGTCCGACGAACCGGGCTATTGCGAGCTGTTCGCCGGCAGCCTCGTGATGCTGTGCCGCTCCGCGGGGATACCGGCTCGCGTGGCCGTCGGATTCAAAGGTGGTGCGTGGAACGCCTATGCCGGAAGCTTCACCGTCAGGGACAGCGACGCGCATGCCTGGTGCGAGGTCTGGGATGGACGTGGAAATTGGATACGCGCCGATCCCACGCCGGGCGCGATCGCTGTCGCGGGCGTATCGGCCTCCGGTCCCGGCCTGCGCGACTGGGGCGTCGACCGCGGATTCGGTGCGAGGCTCAACAGCCTGCGGGTGTTCTGGTATCGCCGCATCGTCAGCTTCGATGCGGGAGACCAGGCCGGCCTGGTGCGCTCCGCCAGGGAATCCGCGCGCGCAGCCCGACTGCACCTGCTTGCGGTGCTCGACAAGACGGTCGACCGGCTGCGAAGCGCGATGGCCCGCGAATGGAGCCGTAGCCGGTCGGCTCTGGCTGCCTGGGCCCTCGGGCTCGGTGCAGCCGCGTTCCTCGTCTGGGGGGCGTTCCGAATCGCAGCGGGGTTGCTCCGCTGGCGCGCCGCGGGCTCGCGACCGTCAGTCGAGGCGGCCGTGAGGCGCGAGGCCGGCCGCCTGATCTCTGTGCTTAAGAAACGGAGACGCTGGCAGGATCCTGGGGCCCCGTTTGACGCGCTCCGCTCCGACCTGCTGGTGCTCCGCTTCGGTCGCCCCGAAGGCTGGCCCGACGCCAGACCCTGTTTCCGCCGCGCACGTCGGTGGTCGGCGGGCCGCTGAGGCGCCGGGATAATCCGCTCAGGGGGCTTCGGCTTCGTCGGCGGGTTTGTCCGCATCGGGCGCCGGCGGCGCCTTGCCGGCCACCCGCTGTTTCTCGAGCCAGCGCTTGAGCATCGCCGTCGCGATCGGCGTCGCATAAAAGCCGCCTGCAAAACTCTCGTCCGGCACGTCTCCCTCGACCAGCACGGCCCAGGCGACCTTCGGATGATCGACGGGAGCGAAACCGACGTACCAGCCCAGTTCGATCGTCCCGTTCCGATAGACCGTCTTCCCGTTTTCGGTCACGGGAAACACCACATTCTGCTGCGCGGTGCCGGTCTTCGCCGCGATCGTGAGCCCGTCCACGCGACCCCAGCGTCGCGCCGTTCCTGTGAGCGGGACGCGCTCCATGCCCTCGATCAGCGCGTTGTAGTCGTCCTCGGGGATTCCAATGGCGGGCGTGTGTTGCGTGGGCCGGTTTGGTTCGTGCAGAATGGTGGGCTTGGTCGTCGTTTCATCCCGCGCCAGAGATGCGACGACGCAGGCCATCTGAAGCGGTGTCACTGCGATCATGCCCTGCCCAAACGCGAGGTTGGCCGTGTCTCCCTGGAACCAGGGCTCGCCCATGCGTTCCTTTTTCCACCTTGGACTCCCCACGTACATTGCGCTGGTCTCGTGCGGCAACTCGATCCCGGTTTTCCGGTCGAGATGGAAGCGCCTTGCCTCGGCAACAATCGCATCCACGCCCGTCTTGAGGCCATAGTTGATGAAAAAGGTGTTCACGCTGTGCTCGATGGCTGTGCGATAGTCGATCACACCCGTGATCTCCCCCGAGGCATCGTGGAAAACGTGGTTGCCCACCGTGTAAGTCCCGTTGGTGGTGTACGTGGAGTCCGGAGTCAGCGTTCCCGCCCGAAATCCCGCGATGGACGTGATGATCTTGAAGGTCGATCCCGGCGCGTACACCCCGCTGATCGCCCGGTTCACCCACGCCTTGTCCTTCTCGATCTGGGCCACGTCCTCATGGCTGATCTTCGGGGAGAACTTGTTCAAATCGTAGTCAGGCTTGCTCGCCAGTACAAGGACCTCCCCCGTGTTCACATCCATCATCACGGCTGCGCCCGTCAGGTCTCCCAGCGCCTTCTCGGCGGTCTGCTGAAGGTCGATGTCCAGGGATGTCACGATGTTTTTCCCCTGCACGGGCAAACGCTGCTCCAGAGGCGGATTGATGCGGAAGCCGGACGGATCCACCCGGTAGATCGCGCCTCCTGCCTCACCTTGGAGAACGGAGTCAAACTGCAGTTCCAGACCATCGCGGCCGGTTGCGCCCTTGACCTTGAAGGTCGTCAGGTCGTCGCCCGGAAAATCCTCGGCGTCGATCTCGGTGTTGTTGCTCACGTAGCCCAGCGTATGGGCCGCCGCCGAGCCATACGGGTAGTAACGTTCGCTCGAGGTGTAGAGCTGGAGGGGCGAATTCACCGGCAGCTGTTCGATCAACTTCGCGTACTCCACCGGGGTGAGGTCGTTGATCAGGATATAGGGCAGCAGCAGCTCGCGCCTGAAATGCCGCATGAGCAGAGTGGCGTCCAGGCGCTCGTGGCGCCCGATGATCGCGTTGACCCGGTCCAGGTAATGCTGGACCACCGTCGCCCGTGCGATCTGCTCCATCTGGCTCGCCGTCGGTACATCGCGGTCGCCGGCGGCACGGTAGTTCTTTCGGATCTGGATGTATTCGCGCCGGAACTGCGAGCGCAGCTCGTCGAGATAGAGCACCACTGCAAACCGTGGTTTGTTTCCGACGAGCAGTCGGCCGTCGCGGTCGTAGATGTTGCCGCGGGGACCCGGCACGATGATCCGGCGCTGGTTCTGGACGCGTTCCACCTCGTGGTAGGACGACGCTTTGATCAATTGCTGGTAGGCGAGGCCGCCCGCGAGGGTCAGCAGCATCGCTCCGAAGATGAAATGAAATACGAAGACCCGCGGCTGGAAGGTCGTGTGCGTCTCGACCAGGTTGCCGCTGCGGGACGCCAGGTTTTGTCGGTTTGAACTCATCGTCGCTCGCCTGCTCGCCTAGCACCACGGACTGGGTTCATCGTTCATCCTGGCCCCGCCGCCGGAATTTTGGAGGAGTCGTCAGTTCGAGCGTCTGGTGCTGCAACGCAAAAACCCAGGGCGCAACCACCACCACGATCACGGTCGACAGCACCAGCTCCCACACGTTGCGCATCAGCAGAAGCCTCCACTGTGGGAGGCCTCCGATGTGAATGGCCCAGAACACCGCGTACATCGCGGCATTCGTCGTCGCAGCCACCGCCGATTGGACCCTCACGTCATCCCACATCAGGCGCTGTTTCCACAGGTGCAGCATGCAGTAGGCGAGCCCGAAGAGCAGGGCGTGCTGCCCGAACGGCACCGGCGTCCATGCGTCGAATAGGAATCCCGCCAGCAGGCATGACGTCAGGCCTTCCCTCGGCTCCAACTCCAGACCCGCATAGGTCACAAACAAGCCGCATCCAAAAAACGAGATCTGCCACGCGCCCAGCGTGTGGTTCAGCGCGATGACAAGCACCCAAAGCGCCAGATGGCAGAGAAAGAGGGCGGGTATGCGGAGCACGGGGAAATGGGTTTTGGGACCCGACTCTCACTCGGGATTGATGGGAACGAGCACGGTCACCTCCGTCAACGACGAGAGGCGGGAGTCGAGTTTCACTTCCCCGTTCTTGAATAGCCCGTCCGCACTCGGATCAGCCTTCACGATGTACCCGATGGTGAGGCCCGGGGGAAAGACGCCGCCCAATCCCGAGGTCACCAGCCGTTTCGGCGCGATCTTCGAGGCGAATATGTCCAGCGGCATGAACTCCACGGTTCCCATTGGCGGGGCGAACGACGAATTGATTCCTCCCTGATAGCTCATCGGACGCGAGTCGCCCTCTACGACCGCAGCCAACCGGACATTCGGGGAGCTGATCAGTTCCACCACCGACGTGTAGGCGTGCACCTCGGTCACGCGGCCGGCCACGCCTCCGGTGAACACCACGGGTGAGCCTTTGAGGATCCCAAAATTTCGTCCCTTCCGGATCACAAGTCTTTGCCACCACGTCGTGAAATCACGACTCACCACACGCGCCGGCTCCGAGCGGTACTCGCTGAACGACGGAAGCCGCAGGAGCGCCTCGAGCCGCTCGATCTCCCCCCGCAACGCCGAATTCTCCTGGATCCTCAGCTCGTACGCCGCGTTCAGCCGCGCAAGATCCCGGCCCGCCTCGATGAGTTCGTCATTCGAATGCAGCCGCAACGACCAATACTCTTGAAGATCCCTCGCATACGAGGTCGCCGCCTCCACCGGCGCCTCCATCTCGAAGAAGCTCACCCGCATGAAGCTCTTCACCGCGACTGGCAGGAGCAGCCAGGCGAGAACAAGAATGCCGAGCGCCGCAAATGGCTTGGCTTGATCGAATCTTCGACGGGACAACGTCAGGCCTCCGTGCGCCGCGGATCGCTCGCAGACGCGGAACTCACAGGTTCTGCATCACCCAGTTGAGATCGTTGAGCACCGCTCCGGTGCCGTTCGCCACCGCCGAAAGCGGGTCGTCGGATATTGTCACAGGCAGGCCCGTCTTCTCGCTGAGCAGTCGATCGATCCCGCGGATCAACGCCCCGCCCCCGGCCAGCACGAAGCCGCGATCGACGAGGTCCGCGGATAACTCGGGCGGACAGCGTTCAAGCGTCACTCGCACGGCATCGACGATGTTGGCGATGGTGTCCGAAAGCGCCTCCCGGATTTCCTGCGAGGTGATGTGAATCGTTTTCGGCAGACCGGCCACCGAGTCCCGTCCCTTCACCTCCAGCGAAAGTTCGTCGTCGAGCGGGTAGGCCGATCCGATCTTCACCTTGATCTCTTCCGCCGTTCGCTCGCCGATCAGCAGGTTGTACGCCCGCTTCATGTAATTGATGATTGCCATGTCCAGCTCGTCGCCCGCCACGCGAATCGATTTGCTGAATACGATGCCTGAAAGGGAGATGATCGCGATCTCCGTCGTGCCGCCCCCGATGTCCACGATCATGTTCGCGGCGGGCTCTTCGATGGGCATGCCCACGCCGATCGCCGCGGCCATCGGCTCGGGAATCGTGATGACGTCGCGCGCGCCCGCGTGCAGCGCGGAATCCTTGACCGCGCGCTTCTCCACCTCGGTGATGCCGCTCGGAATCGCGATGACCACGCGGGGGTTAACGCGGAACGAGTTGTTGCTCACTTTGCGGATGAAGTAACGAAGCATGGCTTCCGTCACATCGAAATCGGCGATCACACCGTCCTTCATCGGCCGTATCGCCGTGATGTTTCCGGGGGTGCGCCCGAGCATGCGTTTGGCTTCTTCACCGACGGCCCGGACTTTTCGGCTGGCGGTGTCGATCGCCACCACGGAGGGCTCGCGCAACACGATGCCCTTGTCTTTGACGTAAACCAGAGTGTTTGCCGTACCGAGATCGATGCCGATGTCGTTCGTGAAATAGCCGAGAAGGTTGGAAGCCATGATATGCGAGCGGGGGATGCGCGTATCCGCCTTCGAGAACGAATCTCCGCTGCGCGTGGGTGTCAACGCGGTAAAGGCCCGTCCGTTCAGTCTTTGACGATCCCTTCGCGCGGCGTTCCACGTTTGCCTGCCCGTCCCGGCCAGGTTCCGCGTCCTCGCCTTCCGGCGCAAAATGCAAAAAATCTCACTCGCCGAGCGCGCGGCTCGACAACCCCGGGGCTTCCGGCGCAGTCTGAATGCGGAGCATGGAACCGATTCTTTTCATCCAGGATTTGGCCGTGATCCTTCTGATCGGCGCCGCGGCGGGCTGGGTTTGCCAGCGCTTCGGTCTTTCTTCCGTCGCCGGTTACCTCATTGCGGGGTGTATTGTCGGTCCTCACACGCCCCCCTTTGCTCTCGTCTCCGATATTCCCAGAGTGCAGACGCTTGCGCAGGTGGGCTTGGTCTTCCTGGTCTTCTCGATCGGGCTTCGCCTAAGCTTCAGCAAATTGCGCCGTCTCGGCCCGGGCCTCCTGCTCGCCGTAGCCTCGAGCGCGGGGATCCTTTACGCGCTCACCCGCCTCGCGGGCAGCGCCCTCGGTTTGGGAAATGTCGCGACGCTGTTCATCGCGGGCATGCTGATGGTTTCGTCCTCCGCCATCATCAGCCGAGTGCTGGCCGAGGCCCGTATTACCCACGAGCGCGCCAGCCAACTTGCTCTGGGCGTCACGGTCCTCGAGGACATCGTCGCGGTGGTGATGCTCACCATGCTCAGCTCCATAGTTCAGTTCGGAGGGGCAAGTCAGACCGTCAGGTTGGGCGAGACGCTGACAATGCTGGTGGCCTTCGTCGTGCTCGCCGGAGTGGCCGGCCTGCTCATTGTCCCCCGCCTGCTTCGCAAGATGAACGTGTCGGGAAGCGACGAGATCCAGGCCTTGGGCATCGCCGGCCTGCTCTTCGGGCTGGCATTCCTCGCACAGCGCGCGGGATATTCCATCGCCCTCGGGGCTTTCCTCCTCGGCGCTATCGTGGCGGAAACTCCCCAGCGGCCCCAGGTTGAGCGGATTTTTGACGGCATGCGCGATGTGTTCTCCGCCGTCTTCTTCGTGGCCATCGGGATGCAGATCGACCCCTCCAGCCTGGCCCATGTCGCCGTTCCCGTGCTCGGATGGACTCTGTTCGCACTCTCCGCCAGAATCACCGCGTGTTCGCTCGGCCTCACCTTGACGGGCGTGCCCTCCGCCGAGGCCCTGCGCGCAGGACTGATGCTCGTGCCCATTGGGGAATTCAGCTTCGTCATCGCCCAGATGGGCGTCGATGCCGCGGTGGTGCCCAAGGATTTTTATCCCATGATCGTCGGTATTTCTTTTCTGACGACGCTCGCCTCGCCCTTCCTTGCCCGCAACAGCGACCGCATCGCGTCCGGTGTCGTCCGTCGCCTGCCCCGATGGGTCACCGGCACCCTCGACGGCTATCATGCCTGGCTGGAAAAGCTGCTCAGCCGACCCAAGGGTAACGTGCTCTGGCAGCTCAGTCGCAAGCGGATTATGCAGATCGGCGTGGGCATGCTGTTCGTGACGGGTTTGTGCATTTTCTCCGAGCGGCTGCTCGACTCTTTTGTGGCCTGGGCGGGCCCGAACTGGTTGTTCCCCATGGGGCCCACAGCGATTTTCTGGATCGTGCTGCTGCTGGTCGCATTGCCGCCCCTGGTGGCCGTGTGGAGAAATCTGAGCGCCATGGCGATGCTCTATGCGGAGATCGGCGCCAAGGGGCATGCCTACGAGGCCCGACTGCGCGTCTTTATCGAACACGGCCTGCGGGTCCTTGCGGGCGCGGGCCTATGCGTATGGCTCGCTTCAATACTGCCCTTCGAGGAGTCGAACCGCTGGATGCTGTACGCCGTGGGCCTGGTTGCCGTCGCCGCACTCGTCCTGCTCCGGCGTAAATTCATCCTGTGGCATAGCGAGGCCGAGATCGGCCTGCAGGCTGTGCTGAGTTCCCCCTACTCACAGGAATCGGGCCCGTCCGCGCCCTGGCTCCAACCTCAGTCCGACTGGCGCCTCACCGTCGTCGATTGCATCGTGCCCGATCTCGCGGAATACCGGGGGCGAAACCTCAGGGAAACCGCTCTGCGCACCCGTTTCGGGGCCACCGTGGTCGGTATCGAGCGCCAGGGGCTGCTCATTCCTCTCCCCGGGCCCCTGGAAATCCTGTTCCCGCGCGACAAGCTGCTGCTCATGGGAAGTCCGGAGCAGGGGAGGGCGGCCATCGAATTTCTCCAGAAGGTCTCGGATGCATCGGCCGCCGACGCCGATTCCCTCGTCGACGAGATTCGTATTGAAAAGGTCGATGTCTCTTCCTCCAGCCCGGCCGTCGCCCGGACCATCTCGGCGATCGAGCCAACACGGCGCTTCGGCGTCATCGTCGCCGGCATTCAACGGGGCGACCTCCGTATCCTCAGTCCTGGCGCGAATGAGGCAATCCACGCGGGCGACCAGCTTCTCACACTCGGAAGCGAGGGGCAGTTGAGGCAATTCCGCGGCTGGGTCGGCTCGGACGACGTGCGCGTGGAGAAATAAAAAAGGCGCCGATCGCAAATCGGCGCCCTCGAGATCAGTTCTGACCGTGGGTCGGTCCCGATGAAGACCCTCCCGACTTTCCGGTGTCACCCTTTTTGGGCTCACCAGCAGGCTTTTCTTCGTCGGAGTCCTCCTTCGAGGCCTTTTTGAATTCCTTCACGGCCTGCCCCATGCCCTTCGCAAGCGAGGGCAGCCGGGAGCCGCCAAAAAGAACCAGAATGATGATGAAGATCCAGACCCACTCGCCGCCGCCGGGGAGGAACGCTGTGAACAACAGGGAAGCTGAGCTCATGATAAAAAGGTCACGCTAATTTGTTGGATGCGACTGTAAAGGCGCAAAGGCCTGCGCGCCTCAGGGCTCCTGGGGCGCGGGCTTGGGAAGGTCTCCGCGACCTTCCTCCTCCGAGTCCTTTCCACCGGGAAGGTTCTGGACCCTCATGGCAGTGGCCGCGTTGTACGCGTTCGGCGAATTGTCGAGCGGCTCGGCGTCGAAGAACCCCGTCAGCTGGCGCAGCCGCGTCGGATGACGCATCTTGCGGAGCGCCTTGGCCTCGATCTGGCGAATGCGTTCGCGGGTCACCTTGAACTGCTTGCCCACCTCCTCAAGGGTGCGGCTATAGCCGTCGACCAGGCCGAAACGAAGCGAAAGCACCCGTCGCTCGCGCTCGGTGAGCGAGTCGAGCACGTCGATGATCTTTTCGCGCAGAAGCGAGTAGGCCGTCATGTCGTACGGATTTTCCGCCGACTTGTCCTCGATGAAATCGCCGAAACTGGTGTCGTCGCCGTCGCCGACGGGCGACTGCAGCGAGATCGGCTGCTGGGCCATCTTCATGATCTGCTGCACGCGGTCCACCGGCAGATTCATCTCCTCAGCGACCTCCTCAGGGGTCGGTTCGTGGCCAAATTCCTGAAGCAGCTGCTTCTGCACCTGCATCACCTTGTTCAGGGTCTCGATCATGTGCACCGGAATGCGGATCGTACGTGCCTGGTCTGCGATCGAGCGGGTGATTGCCTGTCGAATCCACCACGTGGCGTAAGTGGAGAACTTGTAGCCGCGACGGTATTCGAATTTTTCCACCGCCTTCATCAGGCCCATGTTGCCCTCTTGGATAAGATCCAGGAAGGAGAGTCCGCGGTTCGTATACTTTTTCGCGATCGAAATCACGAGGCGCAGATTTGCCTCCACCATCTCGGTCTTTGCCTTGTGCGCCTCGCGTACGTGCGTCTGCGCCTGGTGGATGACCTGGACTAATGCCTGGGGTTCGATGCGCTGCTCGGCCTCGATTTCCCGCATGCGGGCCTGAATCGACTTCGCGTCGATGGCGGCATCCTTCTTGGTCTTCGGGTGTTTCGCGCGGTCCATCGAATCCGTCAACCGCCCGATCTCTTCGAGAATGTGATGCAGCCGCTCGATGTAGTCCTCGTAAACCTTCAGCTTGAAGAAAAATTTCGAGAAGTGTCCGCGGAGCGTGGCCTCGCGTTTACGATGTTTCGCGAGGATCTTTTTTCGATCCACCTCGTTGCGAGCCTTCAGAAACTCATCCCATGACTCAGCCACCGACTCCTCGGCTTTCTGGGAGAGCTCGATCAGCTTTGGCAGTGACTTGAAGTACGAGTCGCGGCTCTCGATTTTCTTGTCGATTACGATGCGATCAAAGCGTTCTTCCCTCGTGATCAGTTTTTGGCCAAGCGCGATGATATAACTTGAGACCCGGGTCGCCTGAAACAGCGCTTCCTGAGCCTTGAGCTCGGCTGTTTCGATGCGTTTCGAAATCTCAACTTCCTGCTCGCGGGTCAGCAGCGGGACCTGGCCCATCTGCTTGAGGTACATTCGGACTGGATCGTCGAGGATGTCGTTTTGGGAACTCCTGGACTCCTCCTCTTCGGCCTCCTCCTGGCGCTGTTTGTATCCCTCGACCTGGTCGGGTTCGAGGATCTCGATGTCGAGGTTGTTCAGGATCGACAGCACATTGTCGATTTCCTCTTGGTTCTCCACCGATTCCGGGAGCGCCTCATTGATGTCGTCAAACGTGAGGTATCCCTGTTCCTTGGAGAGCCGGATCAGTTGACGAATCTTCTCGTTGAGATTGCCCGTGGCCACCGTCTCTTGATCTGCGCCCTCTTCGGGGTGCGCGGCTTGCCCCGGCTGGACGGCCTCTTCGACGGCGTCGCTATGGATGGAGTCTGCGTTCTTGGATTTGCGCGGCATATTAGGCGAAAAACATACTTAGGCAGTTCCGGGCAAACCTATCGGTTCCCGAAGCTGCCTGAGGAGTTCGGTGCGTTCTTTGATCAGAGAAATTGGGTCGACAGTACTGTCCGCGCGAAGCCCGGCTAAATCAAGTTCGATTTTCCGCAGGCGTGGTTCGAGCGCGCGTTGACGCATCATCCGAATGCCTTCCGCGGCAATCTTTCCTGGGTCGTCCACCGTCGGCTGATCGAAGAGCATCGATGCGATAAGCTGCCTCTCCTCCGATGTTTCTATCAATCCGTCGAGGTGGTCCCGCCCCGGCCAGTCGTCGTGCTCGATCTCGAGCATGAACCGGTTCAGCAAAGTTCCGGCAAGGTGGCTGGTATCGATCCAGGCATGGGGGAGAAACTGCGTCATCCCTTTGCCAAGTGATTCGAAATGAAGAATAAGATAAAGCAGATGGTGCTCCGGAGTGGTCTCCGACGACACCACCCCACTGGAGCGGAAATCCGAGCCCGGGTTCTCGCTTGGGGCGGTGTCGGAAGGTCGTTGATTACCCGATCGGTTGTGGAATACCGAGAAATCGCGTTGGATCGCCGTGGGAGGTAGCCTGAGGTGATTGGCAATTTCTGCCAGGAATCCGGCGCGGACGACCTCGCTTTCTGAAGCAGCCACAATTTCGAACAAACCCCTGAGGGATCTAGAGTTCTGCTCGGGGCTAGCCTGTTCGGAGCCTGCGAGGAGAGTTTTGCAGGCGAAGGCGATGGCGGAAAGGCTTTGTTTTTTTAGCTCTTCGTAGGCCGCCAGGCCACGGTCCAGGAAAAGCAGGTCAGGGTCGACTTTCTCCGCGCCGTTCAGTGAAAGGAAGCGGGCTTCGAGGCCCGCTTTGAGTGCCATCGGAAGGAATCGGAGCGAGGCCTTTTGCCCCGCGCTGTCACTGTCGAAGAAACACTCGACCACCTGGTGGTAGCGCCGCAGGAGGATGAGTTGTTGTTCGGTGATCGAGGTGCCCTGGGGGGCGACCGCGGATTTTAGTCCGACGCTCCAGCAGCGAATGGCGTCCAACTGCCCCTCCACCAGCACAAACGGCTGGCTGTCGTTAACCTGTGTTCGCGCACGGTCCAGATTGAAGAGCAGGTGGCTTTTGGAAAAAATGGGAGTCTCGGGCGAATTCACGTATTTCGCCTCGTGCGCCGGATCCTCGACGGGAGTGAGTTCCGTCTGGCGGGCCGTGAAGGCGACCACCCGGCCCTGATGATCGCGAATGGGAATCATCAGGCGTCCGCGAAACCGCGGGCGCAGTGCCTGCACGCTCAACGCCGCTTCGTCCCGGATGAAGAACAGCCCGCATTGGCGCAGCGCCTCCTCCGAGTAGTTGCGGCGCCAAAGGGCGGCGACCAGACCCTCGTCAGAAGCAGGGGCGGCGCCGATCTTGAATTCTTCGGCCAGTGCAGGATCGAAACGCCGGTTTTCCTCCCAGTAGCGGCGCATGAAGTCGCCTGCAGGACTCTTTGAGCGGAAAGTCTGATGGTAGGCATCGGCCGCGACCTCGTGCAGGTCGAACAACTCCTGGCGCAGGGATCGCTCCTCCTTCGTCGGACCGGCCCCCTCCTCATACTCGATGGGAATGCTGAAGCGCTGGCCGAGCGCCTCGACCGCCTCGGAAAACGACAGCTGTTCGGTCTCGCGGACGAAGGTGAATATGTCGCCAGACTTGCCGCAGCCGAAGCACTTGTAGAATCCCTTGTCCGGATCGACATGAAAGGACGGCGTCTTTTCGTGATGAAAAGGGCACAGACCCTTGAACCGGGATCCCGCCCGCCGCAAGGTGGCCACCCGTGAAATGACATCCACGAGGCTGATTCTCAGCTTCATGTCGCGGATACAGGTGGGTTTGATGACGGGCATCGGAAGAGGCGTGCGTGGAAACGCGTGCGCCGTGGAAAGAAAGCACTTTCAAGTCGCCGGGTGGCCTGTCAAGTTCCGTACTTTATCTGGAAACACTCGGACGTTCGAGCGATCACACTTCCTCCACTTATATGCTTTCCAAGCGTCTTCTCCCGCTCGCCCTAGGGCTCCTTGCTTCTGTGTGTCTGTTGTCCGCAGTGCCGGCGCAGACTCCCGTGGTTGCTGGAAAGGGCGATCCCATCTGGGAGGCGAGGCTGCCTTCCTACACCCAGGCCGAATACGACTCCAAAGTGGAGATGCTTTTCTCCGCATGGGAAAAAGCCACAGGGCGCCATATTGCGCCGGGCGCGAAGGGCCGAGTGGGACTCAAGGTCTACACGGACTCCGGTCCGGGCATGGCCACGCCAATTCCGCTGGTCAAAGCCGTCATCGCCGCGCTCGAGCGGCGGGGCTACAAGCACGACAAGATCTTCCTCGTTGGACTTAACCAGCTTCGCATGCGTATGACCGGATACCTTCCAAATCTGGTCACAGGCAAGTCGCCCTTTCCGGGCACGCCGATCTTCGTGCTGGAGTCCGGACGCTATTACGATCCGCTGTGGTTCTACGATAGTCCGCTCCCCGCGCGTTTCGACCCGGTGTTCATGGAGTCGCAGACCAAGGATGTCCCCAACAACACGACAGTCGCCGAGGATCGTAAGAGCTTTTTGGCGACACCGCTGTTTCTAGATTCGGATTTCTGGATCAATCTGCCCGTCTTCACCGATCATCCGACCCTCGGCATCAACGGTGCCCTCGTGAACGCGACGCTGTGGAACGCCTCCAACACGGCCCGATTTTTCCGTTCGCCGGCGAACGCGCCCGCGGCCGTCGCCGAGATGAGCGCGATTCCGGAGCTGCGCGAGACATGGCTGTTCACCATCGCGAGTCTCCAACATTACCAATACATCGGCGGACCGTATTTCAATTCGCTGTACACCGTGTCCGAGCCGATCATCTGGTTGAGCCAGGATCCTGTGATGCTCGACGCGATCATGTTGGATCGCATCAATACCTGGCGTAAGAAGAACGGTTTCGAGCCCGTGTCGGATGAGATACGCACCCTTGATTTTGCCCAGGTTCTGGGCGTGGGCGACGATCACATCAAAGATGCGCGGATCATTTGCCTGAACCATTGAATCGGGCCGGCCGAAATCCCTAAAAACCGCTTGTCAGCCGCTGGGGGCTGACCCCAACTTAATCGTGATGACTTCCGCTTCGTACCTGCCTTTTCTCATCCAGATCGTGATCGCCACCGCCATCGGCGGGGCGGTTATCGGGGCAAGCCACTTCTTCGGCCAGCGTTCGCTGAAGAACGCCATCAAGGACACCCCCTACGAATGCGGTCTCAAGTCCGAGGGTGTGCTCAATCAGCGTTTCACCGCCCGATTCTTTGTCACGGCGATGCTCTTTCTCATCTTCGACATTGAGGTCGTCTTCCTGATTCCGTGGGTCTTCATCTACCGCGATTTTCTCGCGAATCACATCTCCATTCTTGGACCGATCCTGTTCTTCCTCGCCGTGCTCGTGATCGGGCTATTCTACGAGGTCAAGAAGGGCGCCCTCAACTGGGAGAAGTGATCCCGATAGTGCGCCATGCGGCTCGACCAACTCATCATCCGCAGCCGCATCGTTGAACTCCACAGTCTGGACCTCGAGGGTTCGTTGCGGGAGTTGCTGGATGTCTCGGTGTCCAAGTTCACCGACCTCAAGCCCGAGTCGCTCTTGAAGGGCCTGCTGGCCCGCGAGAGCACGATGACGACCTACCTCGGCAACGGCGTCGCGCTTCCGCACGTGCGCGTCAAGATGAGTCGCCGCTACATCCTCGCCATCGGGCGCAGCCGGCTGGGCATCCGGCACGACGGTTCCATCGAGGAAGAGCGCGTCCGGCTCATATTCATGCTGATCGCGGGCGAACAGGCCCGCGACTATCTTCAG
>JAJXVO010000274.1 GCA_021782105.1 bacterium | reverse complement strand
GTACCCGTCGAAACCCTCTACAAGGGCGCGAAAACCTCCTCCCTGGACTCGACGCGCCAACTACTCTCCCACCTTCGATTCCCGCGACCCCGCGCCGGCTGGGCCTCCTCGTGGCAAAGGAGCGGCAGGCGCCCCTCCCTCACCCTCCCCATTTTGAATTGCGCCGTGACCCTCCGCCTGGCGCCCCTCGCCGCCGAGGTTCGGGTCGCCGCCTCGGTGAACCCCGGCGCCCCAACGCCCGCCGCGCCCCAGGCACACGCCGCTCCGGCGATGCTCGCAGCCCCCCAAGCGCACGCCGCGCCCCCTTTCACGACCATCGCCTCGGCGACCATCGCCCTGGGACCTGTCGCCACCCTACCCTTCCGGGCCCGCGGCGTCGAAGCCTTCCTCGCGGGCAAAACTCCTGATAATTATGTCATCGAGGAGGCCGCGGCCCTCGCTGCCTCGGAGTGCCACCCCCGCTCGAACCCCCTTCGCGCCTCGGGGGATTACCGCAGCGCCCTCATTCCGACCCTCGTCGGCAAGGCCCTCCGCGAGGCGCGGGATCGCGCCCTCGCTTCGATAACGCCCTCGCCACGATGACGCCCGAGCCGCGATAAGGAGCAATTGAAAACGAAGGCGGCTTGCTGCCAGCCTCAGCCGGCCTCTACCAACCTGCACCGACCTGCACCCGCCTCAGCCGGCCTCTACCAACCTGCGCCGACCTGCACCCGCCTCCGCCGGCCTGCGCGGGCAGCGTCACGATTGCGGATCGACATTCAGGAAGTCGAAGAGCATGTCGAGTTTGGTCTTGACTTCCGCATGGACCTCCCCGGGCTCCATAAATGAAACTAATTGGTAATAATCTCCCTTGTTCATCGCCACGGGGAGTCCGAGCTCCCTGTAGTATCGCGAAAATACCGGACCCAGGATATTGTCGCTCATCTTTTCATCATGCCACCACGGGTCGGCAGGATCTTCAAGGCGCATCGGGGCGATCGTCTTCTCGATCGCCGTCCGCATCGCCTCCCGGGCGGGCCGAAATGGCGCGATCTCCGGCCTGCACTGCCGCTCGGCCCATCGATGCAGAATATCCGGAACCTTGAGATAGTTTTCGAATTCGCGACGTTGCCACATGGTTTCCACGATTCCAGGTCTTTCGCCGATGCGCTTGTCGATCCTGTCGTACAGGGCCCAACCGCGCAGTTTCGGGAAGGCATCTCGCAATCCGAAAAAATGTGCGTAGGTATCGTCGGGGCGATTGTTTGACAAATACTTCACAAACAACCTGTCCAATTGCTGCCTTACTGGATGACCCAGCAATTCGGCGAAGGCCCTGAGCAAAGCGAGATCGGTCGAACCTTCGAGGTAGACTATTCGGCCAAATCGCTCGGCTTGAACATAATCGGTATAACCGATCATGTTGAGTGCTTTCTTGAGTTCGGTATTCTTTATGAGGTCATGAGGTTTCCCGACGAAGGCGATGACCTGGCCGGTCTGCGCCGCTTCATCGAGGACAGTTTCGGAATGGGTCGCCACGATAATTTGACTGCCGGACTCCGCCGCACTCTTACTGAGGAATTGGTAGACTTCCTTTTGTCGCAAGACTTCAAGGTGGGCATCCGGTTCGTCCAGGAGCAGAATGCTGTTCTGGCCCGAGTACAAAAAACCGAGTAGCAAAAGCATCTGCTGAAAGCCGCGCCCCGCGGACGACAGGTCCTGTCTCTTCCCGCCCCTCTCTTGGTACTCCATGGAAAGGATTCCACCCGGCTCGGAAAGGACGGGCTTGAACAACTGTGCGGCGAATATGCGCTCTATGTCCGTTTTCAAGATTTCCCATTTTTCCGGTTGTTCCGAGCTGAGAATCCATAGGAGATTGCGCAGCACCTCGGACGTTCTGCCTTCGCCAATTTTCCTGAACAAGACATCCTTGACCAGGCGATCCTCAAATGGCGCCAGACCTGACATCGGCGGAAGAAATCCCAAGCGTTCATCCAGCGCAACATCCGGAAAAGGTTGGCTCGTCCTGTCCTCGAGTATCCGGCAATAGAGAGACTCTGGATTGGCGTAGTCAAACTCCAGCCCGACCTTCCAGGCAGTCCCATTGGTAAGGCCCTCGGCATAGAGTTCGAATCGAATGTTCCGCGTGCCTGGCCTTCGAGCCATTGCGCTGAGCGCTCCATTTGCGCAAGCCAATATCCCAGAAGGTAAGGGCCTGCAGGAGGGTTGTTTTGCCGGAATTGTTGGGCCCAACCAACGCGACTCTGGAAGACAAGTCAAGTTCCAGATCCTCAATACGCTTGAAGTTCCTAATACCGAACCTGGTTATCATGGCCTTCTCCGGGCGTCTGGTCGCGTGATCTTTTCGCGGGTAGGATTTTTCCACCCGCTCTTTTGAATGACAAAAAGCAGGAGGAAAAGACAAGGTGAGCGGGAACAGAGCTGTGGCCCCCTCTGGCTCCCCATCTCAAGACCGACAAGCTATTATCGAAGCCTCGGCGGAGGCGTACAAGCCCTTTTGAGGAAATCCGCCGCGACGGGCCATGCCCTGCCAGAGGGGCGATCGCCGCGCTCCTCGGCGTACGCGCTATCGCAAATGGCACCTTGCCAGAGAAAATGGCTTCCTATCGAGAAATCTATTCTCTTGTCGGCCTCCTCGCGCAGGCATTCACGGTACCTCCGGCGAATTTGATTTGACATCTTCCGGCCACAGGGCTACAACAAATAATAATTCTGCATGTATGAATGAAGGCTGTATGGGTAATAGTAAAATCACTGGTTCGCTCTTGGCTTGTCTCGTCCTCCCATTTCTCGTTATTGCCTGCACCCCCGTCGTCAGCGGTTCTGCCGCAGGCCCTTCTGCACTCACTGTGGGGACCACGGGGGGCGGCATCCTTGTGCGCATCGATGGAGTCGGTAGTGCAGCCGGGGGGAGGACCATCGTCGCCGATCCCGCATCGCTCGGCATCGATTCCTACGCGATTCGCCTGACGAGCGAAGGCGGCTTCGCCACGAGGACGCAAACCGTGGGCGGAACCGCCGCATCCTTTGCCGACATCGAGGCGGGAACCTGGGACCTCGGCGTGAGCGCGCTGCACGGCAGTGCGGTGGTGGCGACCGGCAGCACGACGGGTATCGTCGTTGCGGTCGGGGCTACGGCGACTGCAACCGTAACCCTGAACTTCAGCCAGAGCGCCACGGGGACAGGCGGCTATCAACTCGTCGTCGCCGTGCCAGCCTCGGCGGGCGTCGACTATGTCGCGGCGACCCTTTCGACCCTCGCAGGGGTGGCCGTCGGAACGACCCAGACACCGACCCTCGTCGCTTCCGGGACCAATCTCCAGGCGACTATTTCGCTGAGCAGCGTCGCCAGCGGTACCTACGCGCTGACGCTCACCTTCCGCAAGGGCGGGGCGAGCGGCTCCCTTGCGGGCATTTTCGGCGAGGCGGTAAACGTCTGGGACAACGTGGTTTCCAACAAGTGGCTCGATCCTTCGACAGGCGCTCTGGAAAGCCAGAGGTACTTCGACGCCTCACTGTTCTACTCCTCGGCGACGACCTTGAGCGCGCTGGCCCTTTCGGATTCGCGCGGGGCCCTCTCACTTTCGCCTGGTTTTAACTCCCTTACGCGGGGCTATTCGACCTCCACCAACGATTCGACTATTTCGGTCACGGCGACCTGCTCCTATCCGGGACAGACTCTGCGGTACCGGGTGAATGGCTCGGCGACGTGGACGGCCCTTTCATCGGGCACGAGCGTGACGGGAGTCGCGCTGACGACGGGCAGCAACACGGTGGACGTCCAGGTGACGGCGGCCGACGGAAGCAGCCAAGCGACCTACACGACGACGGTCCTCCAGGTCGCCCCCGGAACAGTCACGTATGACCTCAACGGCGCCACGGGCGGAACGGTGCCGGTCGACGCCTCGACCTACCGGCAAGGTACCTTGGTAACCGTGCTGGGCAATTCGGGAAGCCTTGTAAAGACCGGATACGCTTTCGCGGGCTGGAACACGATGACCGACGGGTCCGGGACGAACTACGCCGCGGGCGCCACCCTTACGATGGGCAGCGCCAATCTCGTTCTCTACGCAAAGTGGGCGCCAACCTACACGGTCACCTACGACGGCAACGGGAGCACCGGCGGAACGGTGCCGGTCGATGCTGCGGCCTACCTGCAAGGAGCCTCGGTGACAACGCTTGGCAACACGGGCAGTCTGGCAAAGACGGGCTACACCTTCGCGGGCTGGAACACGATGGCCAATGGGAGCGGAATAACCTATACGACAGGCCTCGCCTTCTCGATTTCCGGCAATGTCAGCCTCTACGCGCTATGGACATCCAGGCAGGGCGTGACGCTGAGCATCGGATACGGCATCTCCTATTCCCAACTGAGCTTCTCTCCAACGAGTGTCACGATCGCCAAAGGGAGTCCGGTTGCCTTCCAACCGACCGCCCAGGCTCTCACCACAGGTGGTACATCCTGGTCATGGCGACTCGATGGCCTCGTCCTTGCCGGACAGACTGGCAGCACCCTCAACCTCGACACAAGCACGCTCCGAGCAGGGAGCCACAGCATCGATGTCTATGTGCTGTGGCAATCCGTGCTCTATTCGGCGACCCTCGCCCTGACAATTACAAATTGATAGCGAGGAAACCATGAACAAATCCATCATCGCGATGTGTCTGGGCGCGGCGATCGTGAGCGGTTGTTCTCTGATCGTCGGCGGATCCCCGACCACATCGCCTCAGCAGCCATCGGGGTTTGGCGGGAAACTGACCGTAGCGATCACGGGAAGTGGAACACAGGCCAGCGCTCGCAGCATTGTCGTCGATCCCGCATCGCTCGGCATCGATTCCTACGCGATTCGCCTGACGAGCGAAGGCGGCTTCGCCACGAGGACGCAAACCGTGGGCGGAACCG
>JAJXVO010000273.1 GCA_021782105.1 bacterium | reverse complement strand
GCCGCCTTGGGAGAGCGTGGAAAGCCAGGCGGCGCCGCGGTCGGCGACTCGGTCGCGGAGCAGGGACCCTATTTGTTTTCGGCGCTGCTGAAAACAGGCGCGCACGACGGCTTTGACTGCAGGGGCAAAGACGAAGGGCGCGGATTTTCGCACCAGGTGGAGAAGATATGAATCCACGTCGGGTCGCGGATGAAAACAGGCGGCGGAGACCTTGTGTCCGGGAGCGACGTCGAAGGCTGCCTGGAGAAAAATGGAGATTGCGCCGTAGGCTTTCACGCCATGTGGAGCGACGTAGCGGTCCGCAGCTTCGCGTTGAAGCATGAGCACCAGGCGTCCGGGCAGCGGACCCTCGAGGATCGCATCCATCCACGGGGTGGAGATCGCGTAAGGGAGGTTTGCGACGACTTTGAAATCGCCGCGGACATCGTCGGGCAGGCCGGCCCGCGGGACCTCCATGGCATCGCCCTCGGTAAGGTGGAACGACGTCGGGTAAGTCGGAGCCAGTGTGTCGGCGAGGTAGGCGTGAAGCGCGCGGTCCTTTTCGACGGCCCAGACCTGGGCGCCGGCCTCAAGCAGCGCCGCGGTGAGCGTGCCAAGGCCTGGGCCGATCTCGACGACGCGATCGCCGGAACGCACCTCGGCGAGCTCCAGGGATTTGCGCACGATGTTCCCATCGACCAGGAAATTCTGCCCGAGAAATCGTTTTGGGGAGTGCCCCAGTGATGCCAGCAGGTCGCGAGTTTCGGTCGGAGAGAGAGGCACGGCTTTGGAGTGGGAGAGCCCGGGCTCAGGCGGAGCGAAATGAGCCGATCAACGCAGCGGGATCATCGGCCCGCATCAGGGCTTCACCCACAAGCACGGCGTGGGCGCCCGCCGCCCGGACGCGGGCAGCATCGGCCGCCGTGAAGATCCCACTTTCGCTGACGGCGATGATAGGGCTGGGGATTTTCGGGATAAGTCTTTCGCTCAGCCCCAAGTCGGTTTTGAAGACGGACAAATCGCGATTGTTCACGCCGATGATCCGGGCTTCGTGCATCAGAGCCCGGTCAATCTCTGCCTCGTTGTGGACTTCGAACAGGGCGTCGAGGCCGGCCGCATCGGCGGCCAATTTTAGTGTGCGAATCTCGCTGTCGTCGAGGGCGCGCACAATGATCAGAATCGCGCTGGCTCCAGCCTGGCGGGCCTGGAGCACCTGGACCGGGTGAACCATGAAATCCTTCCTCAGGCAGGGGCGTGCGGAGGCGGTGGCCCGAAAGTGAGCGGTGACGCCGCGCAGGTCATCCAGCGTGCCGCCAAAGTACCGCTCATCGGTGAGGATCGAGAGTGCGTCGGCACCGGCGGTCTGGTATCGCATCGCCTGGTCCAGCGAAGAGGCCCCCGCGCGGATGTCACCAGCGGAAGGCGAGCGGCGCTTGATCTCGGAAATGACGGCGATGCAAGTGTCCGGGCGCCTCAGAGCCGACGCGAACGAGGGTGCGGACGGCAGCGCGGCATTTGCCTGCGCGAGTTCGTCCAGGGAGACATCGCGAACGATCGGGGCGATCTCCCTGCGCTTCCACGCCATGATCTCGGTGAGCTTGTCGGACATGCGAAAGCGAAAAATCGAGGGAGGAGAGGGGAGAAAGTCCATCCGATAATGTGTTATCCGGAGCACCGGATGCCTGCGTGATGATCGCGAGGCTTGCGGGATGCGTCGGGGACGTATTCCGTGCAGGATCATGAGTGCCATCCACGAACTTCGCCAGACGATCGCCCGGCTGAGGGCTCCGGGCGGCTGTCCCTGGGATCAGGAGCAGACCCACCAGAGTCTGACGCGGTGCCTGATCGACGAGTGCAGCGAGCTGCTGGATACAATCGACCGCATGGACATGCCGCACATGCGGGAAGAACTCGGCGACGTCCTGATCCAGGTGATCTTTCATGCACAACTGGCGGAGGAAGCGGGGCATTTCGACCTCGAAGCGGTGGCAAAGGAAGTCAACGAGAAGTTGATCCGTCGGCATCCGCATGTCTTTGGCGACGGGAAGCTCCACACCTCTGAGCAAGTGCTCACCCAGTGGGAGCAGATCAAGGCCCTCGAAAAGAAGGCGGCGGGGAAGAAGGAATCGGGCGTGTTCAAGGAGCTTCCGCCGCGGCTTCCTTCGCTGATGTATGCCGAGGCGGTGTGGAAGCAGATTGAGAAGAAGAGGCTTCCCTCGGAGGGCGTGGTGGATAGGGCGTCGGTGGCGCGCCGTGCGGCGGAGTTGGACGACGAGAAGCTGGGTCGACTACTGTTCGAGATTGCGGCGGCCTGCCGTGAACGGGGCCTGGATCCCGAGGGCGCCTTGAGACGTGAGACGCTTCGCGTGCAGGGGGAGGTCGAGCGCAAGGCCGTCCATGCCCAAGGTGCAGAGTGACGCCCTGACGGCGCTTCGTGTCGAGTGGTGGGGGCCGTTCGAGGCCTACCTCTCCGGAGAGCGTCGCTATTCGCGATATACCGTTCGGAACTACCGGCAGGCTTTTGAGGATTTTTGCGGATGGCTGGAGGCGGCGGGCCTGCGGGATCGCGGCTTCGACGGATTGGATCGCAGGGTGATCCGCGATTTTGTGATCGAGGCACAGCGGCGCTTCGACAGGCCGACGCTGCATAATCATGCCTCGGGCCTGCGGGCCTTTTACAAATACTGGGTGAGGCAGGGGAAGCTGCGGCTCAATCCCTGGATCGGTGTGCCATTGCCGAAGCTCGAGCGGCGGCTGCCAAAATTCCTCACGGAGGAGCAGATGCTCCGACTGCTCGAGGCTCCCCGGCGTCTGGCCGAGCGGGGAGAGATGGATGATCGCACAGCGTGGCGCGACCGGCTTGCGATGGAGCTGTTATATGGGGGAGGCCTGCGCGTGAGCGAACTCGCGTCGTTGAAGTTTGGTGACGTCGATACTGACACGGGCGTGGCGAGGGTCCTGGGCAAGGGCCAAAAGGAGCGATTGTGCCCCCTGGGTCAGGTTGCGAATGCGGTGTTGCGGCGTTGGCAGTCGGAGTATGCCCAGGCCGCGGAACAGGACTCTCCGGTGCTGTCGGGCAGCAAGGGCGAGGGGCTTCCTGTGCGGGAGATCCAGCGTCTTCTGAAGCGCCATCTGGCCGAGGCGGGACTGCCGCTGGACCTCACGCCGCACAAACTTCGGCACAGTTATGCCACGCACCTGCTGAACGCGGGTGCGGACCTGCGGTTGGTCCAGGAGCTGCTTGGCCATGCCAGCCTCAACACGACCCAGGTGTACACTCATGTCAGCATCGCCCGGCTGCGCGAGGTTTACGACAAGGCGCACCCGAGAGCGTGAGAGCGTGCAGGGCTGAAGGACTGAAGGCGGAAAGGCTGAATGGCAAAAAGTGCACTGCAATTTCAGGGGTGGCACTAGGACCATGAAATTCCGGATCGTGCATCGCGGCGTTCAGCCTTTCAGTTTTTCGGCATTCAGCTCTTTGTTTCCGCATGGACTGTCGCCCCCTCTGCGGCGCTTGCTGCATCGCCCCCAGCATCAGTTCCCTGGGGAAGCCCGCGGGGGTTCCCTGCGTGCATCTGCTCGCCGACTACCGCTGCGCCATTTTTGGCAAACCCGAACGGCCCGCGGTGTGCGTGAGCCTGAGGCCGACCGAGGACATGTGCGGTGGATGTCGTGACGACGCGCTGGCATATCTTGAGAGGCTCGAGCATGCCACCCGCCCGGGATCTTGAGCGAGAGCGGACGGGCGAGACGGTTATTTGTGATCCCATGGGAGCTTCACGTCCAACCGCGGATGGCGCCAGACTTCGAAGCGTTCGAACATTTTTCCCGGATTGAGGATGCCGTTGGGATCGAGCGCAGCCTTGACGGCCTGCATGGCGCGGATTTGGGCCGCGTTGTGCTGGAGTCGCAGGAAAGGGGTCTTGGCTAGGCCGATGCCGTGTTCGCCGGAGATCGCTCCGTCCATGGCGACCACGCACTCCATCAGGCGCTTGACCGCCTTTTCGGCGGCGCGGCGTTCTGCGGCGACGGCGCGATGGTACATGATGTTGACGTGAAGATTGCCGTCCGCGAGGTGGCCGAAGGTGGGTATTGAAAGTTTGGACTCACGGCGCAGGCGGTCGAGGAACTGCGCGAAGCGGACGTAATTGCGGGAGGGGACGACGACGTCCTCGTTGAGCTTGGAATCACCCAGCTCGAACATCGCCCCGCTGCACTTGCGCCGTACGGCCCAGAGCGATTCGGCTTCCTCTCGGGTTTTGGCGGCCCGGTGGGCCACGGCGTGCTCGCTCGCCCAGGCGAGCAGGGCGGGGCGCTGCTCCCGGAGCTCCGCGGAGCTCCCCGCGAGTTCCAGCAGAATCACGGGCTTTCCAGCCTGGCCGGGAAACACGGCCCTTCCGGTGGCGCGTTCGGCGCAAAGCACGGAATATCGGTCCAGAAATTCACAGATTGCAGGCTGGATCCTCGCGGCGAACAGGGCGCGGGCGGCTTTGAATGCGATGGTCTCATCCTTGAACGAGGCCAGGAGAGTCCAGCGGGCGGCGGGTTTGGGAATGAGTCGCAGCGTGGCCGTAGTGATCACTCCGAGCATGCCCTCGCTGCCGATCCAGAGATCCCGGAGATTGAAGCCGGCCGAGAATTTTCGGGTGGGCGTTCCCCAGCGAACGAACTCGCCGGTGGGAAGGAATCCCTCAAGCGCCAGCACGTAGTCGCGCGTGACGCCGTATTTCCCTCCGTGCATTCCGCCGGCGTTGCAGGCGATGTTTCCGCCGATCGTGCAATAGGCCTTCGACGAGGGATCTGGAGGATAGAACCAGCCGTGTTTCTCGGCGGCTGCCTGGATGTCGGCGATTTTGGCTCCGGCGTCGGCTCGGATGAGACCTGCTTCGAGGTCGACTGTGATTTTGGTCCAGCCCGACAGATCGA
>JAJXVO010000272.1 GCA_021782105.1 bacterium | reverse complement strand
GACACGTCGACGGCGTATGAAAGATCGGCTCGAGTTCCCTGAGTTCGTCCGCGGGAGAATAGAGATTCATGGGGATGAAGTGGTGTGGCCCAACGTTTCGAGGCACTTAGCTCGCGTGAATTAAACAGTCCCCACCGCCAGACTCCAAGCATTTGCCCTCCGCCCGGTGGGCCCGGCCCCCGCCCTCCGACTTCCGACATCCGACTTCCGATTTCCGATTTCCGATTTCCGACCTACCAACCGAAGGCTCCGATCCAAGCTCACGCGGCGACTCAGAGACGCGGAGAATACGGACCTCTGACATCTGACTTCTGACCTCCGACCTCCGCCCTCCGACTTCCGACTACCGACGTCCGCCCCCCCTTCACTGCCGCTCCGCAGCCATGAACGCCTTGGTCAACTGGTGCGTGTAATACGTGTGTGCCTGCAGCGTCGCCCAGGTGTTTCGCAACGACGCAAGCTGATCCGGCGTCAGGTACGCACTCGCAGACGACAAGGTCGCAAGCTGCGCTTGGGTCAGGAACGCATCCGGCCCGGTCACGGCGACCGGCTTGGTTCCCCACGTGACGTACGCCTTGGTCGTCGCCATTTCCACGGCAAGTTTGCTGGTCTGGTCCGGCGTCAACGCCTCGCCCGCACCAGTCGAATCGGACGATAAAGCCGACTGCAGAATCTGCTGACTCTGCCGAATGCCCGGCGCGAGTTGAAGCATCGTGTATTGGTCGGGACTGAGCAGCTGTTTGATCTGCGCATCGACTTCCCCCTGCTGCTCGTGCAGCACCGTCGCGTACTCCGTACCGCGCGGTTTGACGCCGTGCTCAAGCATCACTTCGAACACGTCGCGCCGAGTCTGATTCCGCTCGTCCAACAGCGTCAAAAGCTTGTCGGCCGTGGCTCGGTCGACCCCAAGCACCTTCGAGAGATCACCGTACTGCAGCCTCAGCCAGTGCAGGCGCATCGCCTCCTCCGCCGCCCGGTACCCCGGGTGCTCAGCCTCAAACCGCTTCATGATCGCGTCGCGCTCCTCCCACGTCAGCCGCTTGAACTTCGCCCTCGCGGCCAGCGTCGCCTCAGGCGTCGAAGCCGTGTTTGCGGCCGCCACCGCAGGAGCCGACGTTCCTCCCGACGCGGAGGCCGCCTCCGGCCGACCGAGTGCGGACGTGTTCGCCGCATGGGTCGCCCTCACGACGCCGCCGCGCGTCGCCAGCCCTCGGAAATAGAGGGCCGACGCCAGCGCTCCGGCACCCGCTGATACCAGGACAATAAGGAAGAGGCGTATCCGACTCATGGCGACATCAGGCGGATCCGATCACCGATCCGGGCTGCTCTTGGTGCGCTCGGGCGCAGGCTTCACCTTGAACAATCCCCGCCTCGCAGGATCGGGCGAATGGATCATCGACGCGTCGATCCGCGCGTCCGCGCGATGCACCATCCCCCGGTCAACTGCGGGATTCGCATCGCCCATCAGCATCGGATACGCCGTGCCTCCGGCTGGCGAGCCGGCCCGCAGCCCTTCAGCCGACGGCGACGCAGGCCGCTGAAATGCCGCGCCGAGTCCGCCCATGCTCTGCGGTCGCAGTGCCTCCATGACTGGGTTCGATTGTGCCGTATCACCAAAATCCATCATGCCAAACGGCGAAGCCGACACCGGCCGGTTCGTTTCGAACGCCGCGCAACTCCCCGCCAACGCGAGGAAGAGACCCAGGCTAATCGTTCTCATAGTGACGAGAGTTATTGTTTCAGCCCCCCGAGACACCACCCCGAAAATTAAGCTCCGCCTTTCCTGCCCTCCCAAATTCTGAGTGCGGAATCAAGATTCCGCCCTCGGACGCGAGTCTCGACTCCCGCCCCCGACCTCCGACCTACCAACCGAAGGCTCCGATCAAAGCTCACGCGGAGACTCAGAGACGCGGAGAAAGCGGACTTCTGTCTTCTGCCCTCTGACCTCTGTCCTCTGTCCTCTGTCCTCTCGCCTCACGCCCTCTGACCACTGACCTCTCACTTCTGGCTTCTGACCTCTGACCTCCGTCCTCCGTCCTCCGTCCTCCGACTTCCGACCTCCGACCTCCGTCACTCGTGCTTCTTCTTCCGCGCCTCGGTCTCTTCCTTGATCCGCTCGCAGAACGCCGCGTAGGCCTTCTTGTAATCGAGGCCCTGGGAGTCGATGTAGGCCTCCACTTCCACCTTCCGAAGTTTGAAGATCGCCACCGTCTCCTTCGGGCTCGCGGAATCGAGCGAGGTCTCCCGCGCCTGCTCGAGCTTATGAAGGATCACCGCCTTCTGCTCAGCCGTGAAGGTCGGGATCATCTGCAGATACGCCTTGTACGTGCGCTGCATGCCCGGCTTCTTGGTCAGGACGTTCTTCAGCTTCTCCACCTGCTTGGAAGTCAGCTCGCGTCCGAGCGCCGCTATGAATGTGTCGTGCTGCGGGGCGAATCCCGCGTAGGCGGCATAAATCTGATTCGCGATGCCTGCAGCCTTGGCCCCGTCCTGATGCGGAGGCGTGCGCGCCGCCGACCACTCCGACCAAAGCGTGGCGAGTTCCGCGGCATGCGCCGCATGCCAGGCCTGCACCGCCTGGAAATGCGTCTCCAGGATGCCGCGCACCGCCTCGGCCTTCGCGCCTTCAAGACGCAGTGCCTTGATCACCCCGTTGGCGCGTTTGTCCAGCGTGTGCTGGTCCAGCGGCGCGGCAGCCGGCGCGACGATCGGCGCCGGCGCGGCGACGCCACGGGAGGCAAACACGCCGGCGGCGGCCAGCGCGAGAATCAGGAGAGCGGAGGTACGGATGGGGGATTGGGTCATGGTCGCGGGCGAGGACGCGCCATCCGGCCCGCAGGATACCGCAACCTCAACGGCATTTCCGCGTTACCGTTCGCTAAACAAACGACGCTTTATTCACCAATCCGATACGTCACCGATACCCGTGCGTTCACCACGATCGGCTCGAGCGCGGGCTGGCTAGCCCTCGCCGCGGCCATCATCATGCCCCGAACGACCACCGGCTCGTCACTCTGGCAGGACACGTCCTTGACCGACCCGAGCTTCGCGTGAATCTCCTGCGCGATCGTCTCGGCCTTTTCCCGGGCGTCGACCAAGGCGGACCGGATCGCATCCCGCTCGGCCGATGCCTTCTTCGTCGACGTGAGCTCCACGTTCTGGACCTCGATCAGGCTGTCGAGAAACAGCTTCTCGCTCACCACCGGGTACTCCTTGAGGTCGGTCAGCTTCAGCTTGTACGAGAGCTCAGTGAAGAATCCGTCAGGAAGCCGGTGTCCCTGGTCGTAGCGCCAGAGCGCGCCCTGTCGCATGCCTTCGGATACGAGGGTGTCCGCCGGCACCTGAAGCTGCGCCATCCTACCCATGAGCCGGTCCTGCGCCGCCCGCGCGTTGGCGGCAGCCGCCTCGACCGAGGGCGCGGTGGAATAGATCGTGAAACGCCAGGTGGCCCGGTTCGGCTGCACCACTTCGCGCGCGGACCCGGAGACGTTGATTTGGCCGCCGTCGGAAGCCCGCGCCACGGCGCAGGCGAGAAGGAGAATGAGCAGATAACGCATGGGAGTGAGGGAGTGTGTCTGGGACTGGCTGAATTCTTCTCCGTTCCAGCACCAAACCGGGCCATCGGCAAGAGTTCGCACCCCACCCAGCCCCCAGCCGCCCGCCTGCTCCTAGATTCTGGCTCCTAACTCCTAAATTCCAGATTCCAGACTCCCGCCGCAGGCCCTGAGCCCGCCGAACGAAGATTCCGCTTTCCCGCACGAACCTCGGCTCGCGCTCGGAGGTTTCGGATTCCGAAACCTCCTCCGCGGACGCGATACGGGAGCGCGGTTCCGCACTGCTCGTCAGCGTTGCCAGTAGCGATCGATGCATTCCGCCGCGCCGCGGTCTCATTCAACCTTCAGCTTTCAGCGTGTCGGTTCTCCGCGTTTCCCTTCTGCCTCGTCGACGCGAATGGACGTCAAAAACGCGCGTCGTAGTAAAACGTCACCGGACGCGGGCCCGGAGTCCAACGCGCACGCTCGAGAGCATGGAGCGCCGGCGCAATGACGTCCGCGTTCGTCGCGAACAGCACCGCCAGCTTTTCCGGGCGCCCTTTGCGGTCGACAGTGACCAGCACCACAACTTCACCGCTGCAGCGGGGCGCAGCCCCTTTCGGCAACACGATGAACGCGGGGGAAACGAGCTCCCCGGGATGACGGAACTTGTGGTGGCCGTCGTAGAACGTCTGATACGCCGGCTCGAATGGCACCGCATCCACCTCCACCCTCGCGCTCGTGACGCCAGCCTGCACCCCGACGCACGAGGCGACGAGCAGGCTGGCTAGACTGGAACTCATGAGGCGCATGTTCGATGCCAGGATACGAGGATCCCGCTGGTGGCATCTCACTACGGCACATGGGCTCAATCGCGCCACCAAGCCTCACTTGGATTCCCCCCCTGCGCCGACTCGCACAACGTGCACTCGCGACCTCCGTCCTCTCGCCTCTGTCCTCCGCCCTCTGACCTCTGTCTTCCGACCTCTGGCCTTCCGCCCTCCGCCCTCTGCCTTCTGTCCTCTGCCTTCTGTCCTCTGCCTTCTGGCTTCCGCCCTGCGCTCTCGCCCTCCGCTCAAGTCCCCCCGACGCACTAACCCCGCTGCCCCGCGATCATCACCGAGCCTATCGGATGACTGCGGTCGCCCGGCTCGCCGTAATAGACGGTATACTTGCCGGGGCCGACGCCCGAGAGTTTCGCGTAGTGAACACCTCCCGCGGGAAACTCCCGCGCGTGCAGGCACACCAACACCGTCACCCAAATCGCCTGCCCCCTCGCGCGGGCCCGAACTTCCCAGACACCCTGGCCAGAATTCACCGTCGTTGGCTTGCAGGTGATCCACCGCAGGCCGCTCACATCGTAGTTCACCGGCAGCATCAGCCGACCCACCCGCAC
>JAJXVO010000271.1 GCA_021782105.1 bacterium | reverse complement strand
CTCCCTGGGAAACTACCCGCAAACTAAGCCTTGAAATCTCCTCCGCGGCTCCCTATCCGCCTGCCACTTCATGAAGTCTCTGGTAATAGCCGAGAAACCCAGCGTTGCAGCCGACCTCGCTCGGGCCCTCGGTAAAGTTCCTAAAAAAGGCGAATGTTACGAAAACGACGAATGGGTCATCTCGTCGGCCGTAGGCCATTTGGTGGAGCTGTATATGCCGGAAGACATCGATAAGAAGCTCTATGGCTTCTGGCGCCTTGAAACGCTCCCCATCATCCCCGAGGTCTTCAATCTCAAGCCCATCGAGAGCTCCAAGGATCGCTTCATCCTTCTTAAGAAGCTCCTCGCCCGTAAGGATATCGACCAAGTGATTAATGCCTGCGACGCCGGGCGCGAGGGCGAATTGATTTTCAGCTACATCATGCAGCTCGCCAAGAGCAAGCTGCCCGTCAAGCGCGCCTGGATGCAGACCATGACGCACGACGGCATCCGGCAGGCCTTCGAAAAGCTCCGCGACGGCGCGCAGATGGCCGGCCTCGCCGACGCCGCCCGCTGTCGTAGCGAGAGCGACTGGCTCATTGGCATCAACGGCACCCGCGCCATCACCAAGCGCATGTTCGGCTCGCGCGCCGGCAACGTCGCTTCCGTCGGCCGCGTCCAAACCCCCACGCTCGCGATCATGTTCGCAAGGGAGCTCGAAATCCGTGGGTTCAAACCCCGCGCCTTTTGGCGGGTCACCGCCCGCTTCGAGATCGCCTCAGGCTCCTACGAGGGCGTGTATCAGCGCCCCAACTTCAAGAAATCCGACACCGACGACGCCGATCGCATCGACCGCATCTGGGCCAAGGCTGAAGCCGAGGCGGTCACCGCCGCCTGCCAGGGCAATCCTCCCGCCCTGGTCACAGAAGAGAAGAAGGCCACCACCCAGGCTTCCCCCCGACTTTACGACCTCACCACGCTCCAGCGCGAGGCCAACGGCCGTTACGGGCTCTCCGCCAAACGCACCCTCCAAATCGCCCAGGCTCTCTACGAGCGCCACAAGATGATCACCTACCCGCGTACCGATTCGCGGGCGCTGCCGGAGGATTACATGCCGACCTGCCGCGAGGTCCTCTCCAATCTCAACGGCGGCCTCGCTCCCCTCGCCCGACGCGTGCTCGACGAGGGTTGGGTCCGCCCAAACAAGCGCATTTTCAACAACGCCCAGATCTCCGATCACTTCGCGATCATCCCCACGACCACCGAGCCCAAGGAGCTCGATGAGATCGAGGCCAAGATCTTCGATATGATCGCCCGGCGCTTCGTCGCGGTGTTTTACCCGTCCGCCGAGATCGACGTCACCACCCGCCTCTCCACGGTCGCCACCCACGCCTTTAAGACCGAAGGCAAGGTCATCACGTCTCCCGGTTGGTACGTCGTCTATAACAAGACGCTCCCCAACGGCGACAGTGAATCCGGTGCCACCCTCCCCCCCATCGGCAACGCTGACGGCCAGCCGCCCCGGGCTAAGACCCTTTCTTCCGAGCTTCACGAGGAAACGACCAAGCCGCCTCCGCGCTAGAACGAAGCCACCCTTCTCTCCGCCATGGAAGGCGCCGGCAAGCTCCTCAACGATGAGGAACTCGCCGAAGCCATGAAGGAACGCGGACTCGGCACGCCCGCCACCCGCGCCGACATCATCGACGGTCTCATCAATCAGAAATACGTCGAGCGCCTCCAGAAGGATCTGATGCCCACGGTCAAGGCCGAGCAGCTGCTCCAGTTCCTCGCCGCCGTGAAGGCCGAGCAGCTCACCAGCCCCGCCATGACCGGCGAGTGGGAATTCAAGCTTCGCCAGATCGAGCACGGCAAGTACACCCGCACCGCCTTCATGCGCGAGATCGTCGACCAGACTCGCGGCATCGTCGAGCGCGTGAAGGGTTTCGAGGAAGACGACTCCGTCCAAAAACACTGCGAGTTCGTCTCGCCCACCGACGGCAAGCCCATGTTCGAAACCCTCCGCGGCTACAAGTCGCAGGACGGTATCCTGATGGTCTACAAGATCGTCGGCGGTCGAAAGATCGAGGAATCCGAGGTCGCCGAGCTCGTGGCCAAGGGCGAGGTCGGCCCGCTCGAAGGTTTCGTCTCCGCCAAGACCGGCAATCGTTTCACCGCCAAGCTCCGCATTGTCGACGACGAGAAGAACGCCCCTCGCAAGAAGGTCGAGATGGACCTTGGCAACAAGATCGAGGTCGGCGCACTCAGCCCGTTCTGGACCGATCCCGCCACGGGCGCCGAACTCTGCGAGGCCGCCACCAACTACGTCCTTCGCGAAAAGGAAGGGGAGGGCTGGAAATCCACCTTCCAGATCGGCCGCCTGATGTGCCAGAAGCCCATCCCGCGCGAGCAGGTCATCAAACTGGTCACCGAGGGAAAGACCGACCTCATCCAGGCATTTATCTCCAAACGGGGCCGTCCCTTCGACGCTTTCCTCGTGCGCCAGGGCGCACGGATCGCCTGGGAATTTCCTCCCCGCGAAAGCAAGGCCAAGGGCGAAGGCGGCGCACGCCAGCGCAAGCCAAAGACGCCTCCTGACTTCTCCAAGGCCGTCTCCCACGGCGAGAGCAAGATGCACTCGGGCGGCGAGTTCATGGAAACGCCCGATGCGTACCTCGTGCGCAAACCCGGTGCCGGCGGCGACCGCGTCATCTTCGAGATGAAACGGGAAATTTGCCAGAAGCAGATCCCCCTTGAGGAGGCCAAGCGCCTGCTTGAGACGGGACGCACGGAGCTCATCGAGGGTTTCGTGTCCAAGCGCGGATCCAATTTCAGCGCCTACCTGGTCCTCTCCAAGACCAAGTCCAAGGCCGACTTCGAGTTCCCCCCGCGTTGATCGTCTGACTCACTCCTGTTCCGGACAGCGAAACCCGGCCGCCACGGACGGCGTCCCTAGGCTGAACGACGCTCCCCCCTCCGCCGAGGGTCTGCAGCGCCGTCAACCTTCCCCGCCATGCCAAGTCCAAGGAACACCCTTCTCGCCCTTCTTTGTCTCGCACTCGTCGGCACCACCGCCCTGTGCTGGTATCAATTTCGCGAGCTCGCCGGGCTTCGGGTCACGATCTCCGAAAACGCCGCCCTCACCGCACTGGCGAACTCCCGGATCTCCGATCTTGAGTCGCAAGTCGCCGCCAAATCGCGCCCCGCGGCGTCTCCGACCGCCGCCGACGCCAACACTCCGGACTCTCCTCCCCCCGGCGGGTTCCGTGGCGGTCGGTGGCAAAACCGCGCCGAGGCCTTCAGGAAGCTCACCAGCTCACCGGAGTTCCAAAAGCTCCAGCAGATCCGCACCGAGGGCGGCATCGAGAGCCGCTACGCCTCACTGTTCAAGCAGCTCCAGCTTCCGCCCGAGGCGCTCCAGCAGTTCAAGGCGTTGCTCGCCGAGAAGCAAAGTGCCATCCAGGACGTGCTAGCCAGTGCGCGCGCCGAAGGCATGTTCGGCCCCGACAACCGAGCCGCCGTGCGTTCGATGGTCCAACAGACCCAGGCTCAGGTCGATGCCAACATCCAGCAGACAATCGGCGACTCCGCCTTCGCCCAGTATCAGCAGTACGAACAAACCCTGCCCCAGCAGGCCGCCGTGAGCGAACTCGCCCAGCGGCTCAGCTACACCGCGACCCCACTTACCTCCGATCAGAGTCAGCAATTGGTCAATATTCTGAGTTCCACCGCCTCGCAGACCCAGGCCGCCAGGCTCGACGGACGGGCCATGATGTCGCTCGCGGTCGGAGCGCCCGTCCCCGCGGCTCCCGTATCCAGCGCGGCAATTCAACAGGCTCAGGGCATCCTCAGCGCCGACCAGCTGAGCGCCCTCCAGCAGCTCCAGTCCGAGCAGCAAGCCCAGCATCAGATGCAGCAGATGATGCGACAGGCATTTCAAGGCAACACCGGCGGCCAGGGAACCGCGGCCCCCACCCCTACGCCCGCCGCAACAACCTCAGGCTCCAACGGCGGCGGCTGACCACTCTCGTGGCCCCGCCCCGGGGGCGGCCTACCGCCGCATTCCCGGCACCAGTCTCTCCGGCCCGAACGCCATCGGCAGCAAAGACTCCAGCGTCGTCTCCAATCGGGCCGACGTGTCGCAAATAGAGAGGACCGCCGCACTCGGTCCAAATTCATTGAGCACCTGCCGACAGGCCCCGCAGGGAGCCGTGGGTTTCGCCGTCGGCGTGTAGACCACCACGGCCTTCAAGGTCCGTTCGCCCGCCGCGAGCGCCGTGAAAACTGCCGTGCGCTCGGCACAGTTGCAGAGTCCGTACGACGCGTTTTCCACGTTGCCCCCCCCGTAAATCTTGCCCGAGCCCGCCCAGACCGCTGCTCCGACACGGAATTTTGAATACGGGGCATACGCCCGCGCCGCAGCCTCACGGGCGGTCTTCTCCAGGCGAGTGCAAACGCGGTTCGGGATGAGGGTGCTCATGAGTCCCCAGCCTGACCCACGGTTCCCTCCCGGCCAACCCCAGAGTTGCACGCACCCGCTCGCTCCATGATGGGGCTCGGGCAGCTCGCACTCAGCTCATCAGCGCGCGCAGATCCGTAAGACTCAGCCGCGATGCCGCAGCGTCGCTCGCCTCAAAGACGTTCGCCAGCAGGGCGCGTTTCTCCTCCTGGAGCGCGAGGACCTTCTCCTCGACCGTGCCCGAGCAGATCAGCTTGCAGCTGGTCACTGTCCGGGTCTGTCCAATACGGTGCGCCCGGTCCGTCGCCTGAGCCTCCGCAGCCGGATTCCACCACGGATCCAAATGCACGACCGTGTCCGCCGCCGTGATGTTCAGTCCCGCTCCGCCTGCTTTGAGCGAGAGTAGAAAGACAGGAATCTCCGGTGAGCGCTGGAAGCGGTCGACCTCCTGCTGGCGAGCCTGGGGGGCCATCGCTCCGTCGAGGTGGCACGCG
>JAJXVO010000270.1 GCA_021782105.1 bacterium | reverse complement strand
CGTGCGGCCTTCTGGGGCACCGGGCTGTACCTGTTTGCAGGCGCCCTGCCGGCGATGGCCACCCACCTGTACACGAGCCAGAACACGGTTGCGGCGGAGCTGGCCTGGGAGCTGAGATTCGTGAAGGAGAGGCCGAAGATTCCGCGGCTCATCATCGCCGACAAATCGACGATCCCCTGGATCATCCACGACATTCCCGCGCTCATTACGGCCGTCGCGCGGCAGCGTGGAAACCAGATCCGCTATCACATGAAGCAGCAGACCTTCGAGGAGGTGCTCGTGACGCAGTCGATCCGGCCGACCTCCGCGAGGGGCGATTTCGGCGTGAATCCGGACGACAGGCTGCCTGCCCAATTTCATCTTCGCACGCTCGCGGAAAAACGTTTTGGCGGGAGGCTGGAGCGCATTTCCCTGGTGGAATCGGTCGACTACAAGACTCCGCCGTCGGGCACGACCGCCGCGAAGCCGTCGGGGAAACGCTGAAAGGCTGGGAGCTGAATGGCTGAATTGATCCTACCCACCTGCACCGCCTCACCCCGGTGAAACCGCCGCCTTTTCCCCCACGGCTCCATCCATCTCCAGCATGAAACTGAAGCCTCCCCTACAACGCGGCGCGTGGATCAGCATCGGCCTTGGCGTCGTGCTTGTCGCGGCGGTGCTGGCGATCTACGCGCACACCACGGGCTTCAGGTTCGTGATGTTCGACGACGACAATATCATCTACCTCAATCCGATGCTGTGCTCGCCGGACCTGCGCTTCCTGACCTGGATCGTCACCGAGGCGGGCCGGATGCCGAGGTACCTTCCCGTGGGCTGGCTGGGGTTTTCCTGCGTATTCGCTGCGGGCGGGCTCGATCCCGCTTGGTGGCACGCGACCAGTTTTGGGATACATGCCCTGAACGCGGTGCTGGCATTCGCCGTCTTCGGCAGGCTGCTCCCCCAGCGGTCGCCAGGCGGCTCACCCGACGACACCGCCTGGCGCGCCTGGTGCGCCGCGGCGGGGGCGGCCTTCTGGGCCCTGCATCCGCTGCGCGTCGAGAGTGTCACCTGGGTCTCTGCCCAGCTCTATCCGCACGCCACCGCGTGGGCGCTGGTATCCACGCTTGCATTTCAGGTCGCCCTCGAACGACGAAACGAAGGCAGATCGTACGCAGGAAGCCTCGCGGTCAGCGCGCTGGCATGCGCCGCCTCGCTTTTCACCTATCCGCTGGCCTTTGGCCTGCCCGTGGTGCTTGCGGTAATCGCACTGGCGAAGTCCGGCGGGGAACGCGACGGCAATGAGCCGCGGCGCTCCCGCTGGAGGATTCTCGGCCTTGTGGCTCCGCACCTGGTGCTTGCCGTGGTCGTCCTCGGCATGGCCTTGTCGGTGCGAATCGGACATGTCGGGCCTTGGAAACCCGTCGCATCGACGTCGACCTTCGGCGTCGGGGCCCGCCTCGCACAAGCCAGCTATCTGGTTGTGCGCTACATCGGCTTGACCGTGTTTCCAATCGGCCTGACTCCGGCGGATGATCTGCTCCAGAGCTTCGATCCGGTTTCCACGCTTTTCATCGGTTCCGTCGCGCTGGCACTCGGGCTGAGTGCCGCCGCGTGGTTCCTGCGGAGGCGCCTGCCGGCAATCGGCTGGTTGTGGCTGGCCTACCTCGCGCTGCTGGCGCCCTTCATGGGTTTCCTCGAGCATCCCTACTATCCCTGCGACCGCTACACCTATCTTCCGGGCCTGGTGCTTGCGGCGGGCGTGACGCTTGGACTGGGCGTCATCGGTTCCTCCCGGGGACGCGTGGCTGCGCTGGGCGCCACCCTCGTTCTGGCGGGTGTGTATTCGTCGTTGAGTTACAAGCAGACGGCCATTTGGCGCGACAACCACACGCTTTTCGGCCGCATCGTCCGGCGAGCGAGAGGGGAGCGCCTGCGCGTCTATTTCGAAGGGCGCCTGGCATGGAGCGACGTCCTGTTGGGGAACACCACTGGGTCTGCGGTTCGCCTCGCCAGGCTCGTCGCCGCGCACCCCGGCGATCCCGATCTCGCGGCCATTCGGCGGCGTATTGCTGACCTGGAAACGCCGCCGGCTAATGGGGCGGAGGGCCTGTCGCCGGTCGCCCGCGAGCTGCAACGAATGGCGCTGCAAGATGCGAAGTCGGGCCGCCTTTACGATGCCGAGCAGCGCCTTCGGTATGCATTGAGCCTGTCGCCGACCTTTGCGGAGGCGCGGTACAACCTCGCGGTTATCCTGGCCCAGCGGGGGCTTCCGATCGACGCCTCGGCCGAGTACCTTTGGGCGACGGCTCCGGGGTCGGGTCTGCAGATCACACAGCTGAACCGGGTGAAGGTCCTTGCGCTGATTGCGCGGGCGTTTGAGAGGGCCGGGCAGGTGCGCTGGGCGCTGGCCTGCGGAACAGCGGGACGGTCTGCGCCCTGAAATTCCCAGCGGACACGGGCCGAGGGTGCGAAGGCCTTGAAGCCGGGAGAGACCGAAAGGTTGGAGGCTGTGGAATTGCGGGGATTCTGGCGTTGACCAGGGAAAAATGGGGTTGGGCGCGGAGGTGTTTGCGTTGCGGAGGCCAGGGAAGTCGGGTAGGTGGATTTCCGTTACCAGCCAGCCCTTTTTACGATGCAATCGGTATCCCAGCTCAAGATCATGACGGAACGCCGCGCTTCGACCGAAGTGCCCGGAGGAGCGCCGACGGCGCTGCCGGGGCTCCCGGCGCTGCCCGTGAACTGGCGCCGCGACTGTGCGTTGATCGCGCTGCTCTACTTGGTGAGCCGGGTGGTCGTGCTTATCGCGTTCCACTTCCGGGGGCGGGCCTTTCCGTTCATGGATTCCTACGGTTACATGCTCCAGGCAAAATGGCTTGCGGCTCAGGGGTCGCTGCTGATTCCCGATGAGGCCGGCGGGCGTTTCTTCCACGGCATGCCCCTGCTCGTGTCCCTGCTTGGACGTGCGACGGGAGAGTTCGTCTGGACGGGACTTGCCCTGAACGCGCTGATGGGCGTGGGGGCGGTGCTGTTGTTCTATCGCAATGTCGCGCGGCTTGATTGGGGCGTTTGGCATGCGTTGCTGTTTCCCGCCTGGGTGGCGACGACGTCGACCCTGCACAGCGAGGCGGGGCAGTGGTTTTTTTGCCTGCTGGCGCTCACCGCCTTTCGGCTGCGGGTGCCGGACCGCATGCGGAGACTGATGTTGATGGTGGCGGGCTATGCGGTCGTATGCCGTCCGACGGCGGTATTCATCCTGGTTCCGATGCTTGGGGTGTCGATGATGAGTCCCGGGCGTTCGTGGCGCAAAGTGGTGGCCGACGCCTGGGCGATGGCGGTGTTTCCGCTGTTGATGGCCGCATGGGCCTTGGGCGAGACCCGACAGGTGTTTCCCGAGGCGGTGTGGCAGGCGAAGGAGTTTGCCCGGTGGAGCAGGGTCTACGGTGGGTTTCCGCACACCATCTTTGCCTGGCCCGGGCAGTCGTTGATCGATGGATTTGGGAATGGGTCGGTCCGGCCGGTGCTGAAGGTGTTTACCCTCCTTCACCTGCTCGCCTGGACCGGGGGAATCGTGCTGGCGGCGAGGGCCTGGCTTCGTGATCGGTCGGATGGACTTGCGGGGCTCCTCACGCTGGAGCTTGCGCTGAACGGCCTGTTTATCCTGACGGTAGGCGGCCCCTTCGGGCATACGATGTATTATCGGTTTCTCGCGACCCAGATGAACGTATTCCTGGTGTGGGCGTGGCTGCGTCATAGCCGGATCCCGTCCGCGCTGTGGTGGGTGGCAGGGGTGGCGAGTGTGGCGCTGGCGTCGCTGGCGTCGGCGGGGGGATAGCCTTTGCCTATCCGGGGCGGGTTTTGGGGAGGGGCCCTAAGTTTTGTCCGAGGGGCCGAGGTTGCCCGAGGCGGCCATTGTCCGTAGTCAGGTTTCTGCTCCACGAGCAAACGCCATGAAACCCCGGCTTCCGCTTATTCTGATTTTTATGGTCTTCGCATTGGCACAGACCCGTGCCAGCGCTGCTTCCTCACCTGCCTTTGTGCTCGGGGCCGACATCAGCTGGGTCACCCAGATGGAGGCGTCGGGGGTGAAGTTCTACGACGCCACCGGCGCGCAGCAGGACTGCTTCGCGCTGATGAAGTCGCTCGGTTTGAATGCGATTCGGCTGCGTGTGTGGGTGAATCCCGCGGGCGGCTGGTGTGGCCAGGACGACGTGGTGGCGAAGGCCAGGCGCGCCGCGGCCCTTGGCATGCGGGTGATGATCGATTTTCACTACAGCGATTACTGGGCCGATCCCGGAAAGCAGAATGTGCCCGCCGCCTGGGTTGGGGCCGACATCAACCAGCTGGCTACCGACGTGGCCAGTCACACGACCGCCGTGCTTTCGGCGCTGAAAACGGCGGGTGTGACGCCCGAGTGGGTGCAGATTGGTAACGAGACAAACTCGGGAATGCTTTGGCCCCTGGGCAGCACGAGCAGCGGCTTTGCGAACTTCGCGCTGCTGGTGAACGCAGGCAACGACGCGGCGAAAGCCGTATTTCCCTCCGTGAAGACGATCGTTCATATTTCCAACGGCTACGACGATTCGCTGTTTCGCTGGATGTTCGACGGCCTCACGGCAGCCGGTGCCCGATTCGACGTCATCGGAATGTCGCTGTATCCGGATGTGACCGACTGGCCCGAGAAGGACAGCGAGTGCCTCGATACGATGAACGACATGGTGTCGCGCTACGGCAAGCAGGTCATGGTCTGTGAGGTGGGCATGGATGCGTCGTCGTCGGCTCCCAGTCGCGCGTTCCTGGCCGATATCATCGCAAAGACAAAGTCGGTGTCCGGCGGGGCGGGCCTCGGCGTGTTCTACTGGGAGCCGGAGTGCTACGGAGGCTGGCAGGGGTACGGCAAGGGTGCCTTCGACTCGACTGGCAAACCGACCATCGCGCTAGACTCCTTCAAGGTGGCCGCGTCCG
>JAJXVO010000026.1 GCA_021782105.1 bacterium | reverse complement strand
TTCTATCTTTACGGATACACGCTCAACCGCATCACGCTGTTCGCGCTGATCTTCTCGATCGGCATCCTCGTCGACGACGCCATCGTGGTGGTGGAGAACATCGTGCGCCACATGGGCCTGCCGAGCTGTCGTCGAAAGCATCTCCTGCAGATCGCGGTCGAGGCGGTCGACGAGGTCGGCAACCCAACCATTCTCGCCACCTGGGCCGTGATCGCCGCAGTGCTTCCGATGGCCTTTGTGAGCGGCATGATGGGCCCGTACATGAGGCCCATCCCGATCGGCTCGAGCGCGGCGATGCTGTTTTCGCTGATGGTGGCGTTTTCAGTGACGCCGTGGGCGGCGCTCAAGGTTCTGCGTGGCCACGATCGTCCCAGCCGGGCGGCGGAGTTTGTCGACGCGCCCAAGACCGAGGAGGAGGACATCGCCGAGGGCGACACGATGCCCGACAACGTATTCACCCGCGTCTATACGCGCGTGATGCGCCCCCTGCTCGACCATCGCGGCTGGCGCTGGACTTTCCTCGCCGTCATCGCGGGGCTGACCGTCGCCTCGATGGGCCTGGTGGGCATCGGCGCGGTCAAGGTCAAGATGCTCCCCTTCGACAACAAGTCGGAGTTCCAGGTGATCCTCAACATGCCGAAGGGTTCCACTCTGGAGAAGACGACGGCGGTGGCTCGTGAGATGGCCGCCTCGCTGCGGACCGAGCCCGAGGTGAAAAATTATCAGGTTTATGCGGGCACGGCCTCGCCGTTCAATTTCAACGGGCTCGTGCGCCACTACTATCTGCGCAGCGGTCCGGACGTCGCCGACATTCAGGTCAACCTCCTACCCAAGAGTGAACGCAGCGCGCAGAGTCACGACATCGCCCGCCGGGTGCGTCCCCGCCTCGCGGCGATCGCCGCCAAATACGGCGCGGCCATCGCCGTGGCCGAGGTGCCGCCCGGCCCGCCGGTGCTCCAGACGCTGGTGGCCGAGTGCTACGGTCCCACCGAGAGCGCGCGGCTCAAGCTCGCCACCGAGGTCAAGAAGGTCTTCAGCCAGACGCCCGGCGTGGTGGACGTCGACTGGTACGTCGAGAAGCGCCAGCCGAAGGTCATCTTCAAAGTCGACAAGGCCAAGGCGGCCCTGCACGGCATCACCGAGGGCACTATTGCCCGCACGATCCAGATGGCGGTCCAGGGGTATCCGGTGACGCTCCTGCAATCGGCCAATGAGGGCGAGGACGTGAACATCGTGCTGGAGCTTCCCCGTGCTCTGCGCGCACGCCCCGAGGACCTGCTCAATCTCGAGGTGCGTTCCGACATGAATCCCCAGGCGCCCCTGGTGCCGCTGAGCGAACTCGTCACGATCCAGCACACCGAGAGCGAGCGCTACATCTATCACAAGAACCTGCAGAGCGTGGTCTATGTCACCGGCGATGTCGCCGGCGTCATCGAAAGCCCCGTCTATGCGATCCTGAAGATGAACAAGGAGCTGGAGCGGCTCGACGGACGCGACTTTGGCGGGACGGTCCACCACGTTGCCATCTACAACGCCACCATGCCGGGCAGCGAACTGCAGCCTGCGATCAAGTGGGACGGCGAGTGGCAGGTGACGATCGAGGTGTTCCGCGATCTGGGCCTGGCCTTCGGCGCCGTGCTCATCCTGATCTACATGCTCATGGTGGGCTGGTTCAAAAACTACTCCACGCCGCTGATCGTGATGACGGTGATTCCGTTTTCGCTGATCGGGATCCTGCCGGCCCATGGCCTGCTCGGGGCGTTTTTCACCGCCACTTCCATGATCGGTTTCATGGCTGGTGCGGGCATCGTCGTGCGCAACTCGATCATCCTGGTCGACTTCATCGAACTGCGGCTCAGCCACGGACTTTCGTTGCGCGACGCCTGCATGGAATCGGGCGCGGTGCGGTTTCGTCCGATGATGCTGACGGCGCTTGCCGTTGTCGTGGGCGGACTGGTGATCCTCGCGGACCCGATCTTCCAGGGACTCGCCATCTCGCTGTTGTTTGGCGCGATCGCGTCGCTGCTGGTCAGCCCGCTCGCGGTGCCGCTGATCTATTACATGACCCATCGTGCGTCGCACGAAAAGAAGGCCGAGAACAAGACCTGCTGACCAACATTTATCATCATGCTCAAAGCGATATTCAAATCCCTGTTTGATACTGGTCCCGCGGTGCGCCGCGTGGCTCCCTCCGAGGCGGCGCAGCTGGTCGCCGAGGGCAAGGCGGCGTTGGTGGACGTGCGCGAGCCGGCCGAATGGTCGGGTGGCGTGGCGGCTCCCGCCCAGTTGCTCGCCGGCAGCGACTTCTATTCGGGGCGCCGCCAATGGACGCCGTTCCTGCGCCGCTGCACCGAGGTCGAAGTGATCCTGTATTGCCTGTCGGGCGCGCGTTCGAAGCGCGTGGCCAAGCAGCTTGCCCGCGAGGGCTTCCGGGTCGCCAACATGGGCAGCGTCCACTCCTGGTCGGGCGCGGGGCTGCCGATGCGGCGCGTGAAATCGCGGTCCTGATTCCGGCGGACCGCGGGAGATCTTGGGTTCGGGTAATATGCGCTTCCCCCGGGCGTCGTCATTGAGAAGGCGGCGTTCGGGGGGAGCTTATCTCTCCCGGGCCTGTCTCCACCCTCTTCCTTTTCCACCCAGATGTATTTTGAAAACAAGTACCTTCCTCCTGTGCGGTGGGCCCTCGGAGCCGGCGCGGTCTCCGCTCGGCCGCGACGGGGGGAGTGACTCGGGAAATGATTTTTATGAAACAAGGCTTCGTCGACTTCGAACGGGATGTGATTGAAAAGAGCGAGCGCGTTCCCGTGCTCGTTGATTTCTGGGCGCCGTGGTGCGGGCCCTGCAAGATGCTCGGGCCGATCGTGGAAAAATTGGCGTCGGAGGCGGCGGGAAGTTGGGAACTCGTCAAACTCAACACCGACGAGCAGTCCGACATCGCCGGGCAGTTTGGCATCCGGGGCATCCCGAACCTGAAACTCTTTCATCGCGGGCAGGTGATCGCCGAGATGGCGGGCGCGCTGCCCGAGCCGCAATTGAGGGCCTGGCTCACCCAGCATCTCCCCACGCCGAAGCGCGAGGCGATGGCGAAGGCGCGGGAGCTCATGCACGCCGGCCGGGCCGGTGAGGCCTACGCCCTGCTTGCCCCCGTGCTGGGCGCTGGACGCGCCGACGAGGAACTGGTTGCACTGTCCGCTCGCGCACGGGTGTTCTCGGCTCCGGCGGAGGCCCTCGGGCTCGTCGGGACGGAGGCCGCCGCGGGTCCCTGGGAAGAGCAGAAGGAGCTGGTGCGTGCGCTGGCGCGCGTGTTCACGACCGCCGAGCAGGGCGCGACCTCGATTCCGGACTCACCGCTGAAGAGTCGGTACCTTGCCGCCATCGCCGATCTTCGGGTCGAGCGCTTTTCCGAAGGCCTCGATGCCATGATCGGAGTGCTCGAGGAAAAGCCCAGCTTCGACGGCGGCGCAGCCAAGGCCGCCTGTCTGGCCGTCTTCCGGCACCTCGGCATGCGCCACCCCCTCACCGAGGCACACCTGGGCGCCTTCAGTCGCGCGGTCAATGTGTGACGCCCCCGTTTGCATCGCGCCTCCATCGCGTCAATTTTCCAAAACCATGAGCAATCCCTCGCGTTTTTTCGCCCCCTCTTCCCCCGTGCGCCGCGTCGAGCCTTCGGAGGCCGCGAAACTGGTCCAGGCCGGCAAGGCGGTCCTGGTGGATGTGCGCCATCCCGACGAGTGGGCCGACACCGGCGTGGCCGAACCGGCTCTGCTGATCTCGCTGCGCGACCTGGGCGGTCCCGCGGGCCGTGAACTCGTCGAAAAGCATCGCGACAAGGAGATCATTTTCTATTGCCTGTCCGGCGCCCGTTCGGAGCGCGCGGCCGAGGTATTTGGGCAGATGGGCGTGCGCACCGCCAATGCCGGCGGAATCGGAGAGTGGGTGGAGGCCGGCCTTCCTTTGAGGGCGGTCTGAGCCTTCGGGGCGGCGCGAGCGCCTCGGGTCTGCCTTTTCGCAAACATTTGCAGCCCCAACGACGGGACGCCCTTCCGTGCGACGCACGGGGTTGCGCCCGGTCGGCGGAGACTCGTCGGCACAGGCTTTGGCCTCGCGTTCCCCAGGTCGTTCAACTGAGTGAATGAGGTTTGGACTGCCCCAGCCCATTGACACCGTATTCAAGACCTTTCCCCATGAAATTCGGTTACTTTGACGACGCTGCGAAGGAGTATGTGATCACGCGGCCGGATACACCCCGGCCATGGTCCAACTACCTCGGTTCGACCGAGTACGGCGCCATCATCACGAATCATGCGGGCGGGTATTCCTTTTATCGCTCGGGAGCCACGGGGCGTTTCCTGCGGATGCGCTTCAACAGCATTCCAATGGACCAGCCTGGCCGCCTTTTTTATCTGCGCGACAAGGCGAACGGAGATTTCTGGTCCGCCTCCTGGCAGCCGGTGGGCAAGCCTCTCGATCGCTACTCCTCGGTGTGCCGTCACGGCACCGCCTACACCACCATCGAAAGCCAGTACGAGGGCATTGCGACCGAGGCCACCTACTTTGTCCCTCTCGGCCAGACCTTCGAGTACTGGCGCCTGCGTGTCACCAATCGCTCCGCGAACCAGCGCGATCTCTCTCTGTTCACGTACTGCGAATTCGCGAATCTCTGGAACACCTTCCAGGACTTGGTGAACCTCCAGTATTCGCAATTCATCACGCGCGCCTACCGCGACGGCAACCTCCTCGGGATCGTTTGCAATCCGAACTACGACTTCGACGGCAAGGACCTGACGGGCTGCAACCGCTCGTGGATTGCGCTGAGCGGTGCGCACATCGTGGGCGTCGAGACCGTGCGCGAGCGCTTCCTCGGTACCTACGGCGGCTATCAGGCTCCGGAGGCCGTCGTGAGGGGATCGTGCTCCAATTTCCTCGCCCAGGGCGACAACACCTGCGGCACGCTTCAGGCCGACCTGTCGCTGGCTCCGGGCGAGACGCGCGAAATCGTCGTCCAGCTCGGACTCGGCACGATCGAATCGCACGGAAAGCGCACGGTCGCCGAGTTCTCCAGCCCTGCGCGCTGCGAGGAGGAATTTCGCAAGCTCAAGGCCGCCTGGCACGCCCCGCTCGCCTCGCTCCAGGTCGACACGCCCGACAAGGAGTTCGACGCGATGGTGAACACCTGGAACTCCTACAACGCGCTCATCACGTACTCGTGGTCGCGTTCCGCTTCCTTGGTGTACAACGGCGAGCGCGACGGACTCGGCTTCCGCGATACGGTGCAGGACATGCTCGGCGCCATCCCGCTGCTTCGCGAGGGTGTGAGGCCCCGGCTGGAACTCATGCTCACGGGCCAGCTCTCCAACGGCGGCGCGATTCCGGTGATCAAGCCGTTCACGCACAAGCCCGGCTACGAGGCGCCCCCTCCCGACGAGGAGTACCGTTCCGACGACTGCCTTTGGTTCTTCAACGCCGTGCCGGCCTTCGTCGCCGAGACGGGCGACACCGCCTTCTACGAACGTGTGCTTCCCTACGCCGACAAGGGCTCGGCGACGGTATTCGGACACCTGAGACGCGCCCTCGAGTTCAACCTAGAACGCACGGGACGCAACGGCCTGCCCTGCGGCCTGGCCGCCGACTGGAACGACTGCATCCGCCTGGGCTACAAGGGCGAAAGCGTCTTCGTCGCCTTCCAGGTCCGCCTCGGACTCGACGTCTACGCCGGCATTGCCGACCGCATGGCCAAACCCGCCGAGGCCTCCTGGGCCCGGGCCGAACTCGCGAAGCTCGACGCCAGGATCCAGAAGGTCTGCTGGGACGGCGAGTGGTTCATCTGGGCCATCGGCCAGGACGGCACGATCTACGGAACGAAAAATTTCCCCGAGGGCCAGGTGTACATGAACACCCAGGTCTGGGCCGTGATCAGCGGCGCGGCGAGCCCCGCGCAGGCGAAGCAGGCCATGAAGACCATGAAGGACCGCCTCGCGACGCCCTACGGCGTGATGCTCTGCGCGCCTCCCTTCATCAAGGCCGACCCGGAAATCATGAAGGCCACGCTCTTCAACGCGGGCATCAAGGAGAACGCCGGCATCTTCTCGCACACCCAGAGCTGGGGCGTGATGGCCGAGGTGCTCCAGGGCGACGGCGACCAGGCCTACGCGTACTACCGCGCCTTCATGCCCTCCGCGTACAACGAGCGGGCCGAACTGCGGCAGGTCGAGCCCTACGTGCACTGCCAGACGACGTATTCGAGTTTCAACTCCAACGAGGGCGCCTCCCGCGTGCCCTGGTTGTCGGGCACCGCGTCCTGGAGCTATTACAGCGCCACGCACTGGATCCTCGGGGTGCGTCCCGAGATCGAGGGGCTCCGAGTCGATCCCTGCATTCCGAAATCCTGGCCCGGCTTCGCCATGAGGCGTCATTTCCGGGGAAAAAACCTCTCGATCGAGGTCCGCAACCCCTCCGGCGTCTGCAAGGGCGTGGCCGAACTCAGCGTGGACGGACACCGCGTCGAGGGCTGCGTCGTGCCGACCAGCCTGCTCAGGGACGGCTCCACGATCGTGGCCGTCCTTGGCTGAACCACTTTCTTCCCCCGCAATCACCCGCCTGGGCCGGCATCGGTCCCCGTTTCATCAATACCACACTCCCATGAGCCAATACGGATATTTCGACGACGCTAACCGCGAGTTCGTGATCACTCGCCCCGACACGCCGCTCCCGTGGCTGAACATGCTCGGACAGGACGAGTTCTTCGGTCTCTGCACGCAGACCGCCGGTGGTTATTCCTTTTGGAAGGACGCCCGTCTGCGCCGTATCACGCGTTATCGGTACAACAACAACCCGATGGATAACGACGGCCGCTTCCTCTACGTGAAGCAGGGCAAGTCGGTGTGGAATCCGGGCTGGAAGCCGGTTCGCGCAGAGCTCGACGCCTACGAGTGCCGTCACGGCCTCGGGTACACGCGCATCGCTGGCGAGAAGGACGGCATCGCGGTGGAGCAGCTGATGTTCATCCCGAGCAACGAAAACACCGAGCTCTGGAAGATCACCGTCTCGAACAAGACCAGGAAGACCCAGAAGCTCACGCTCTTCTCGTTCGTCGAATTCTGCTTTTTCGAGGCGCTGAACGACATGACGAACTACCAGCGCACCTACTCGATCGGCGAGGTCGAGGTGGAGGGCTCCGCGATCTATCACAAGACCGAGTACCGCGAGCGCCGCAATCACTACACGCTCTTCGGCTGCACGCGCAAGGTGAGCGGCTTCGACACCTCGCGCGACGCCTTCGTCGGCGTGCACAACGGACTGCACGACCCCAAGGCGGTCCTCGCCGGCAAGTGCACCAACAGCCACGCCCACGGTTGGAATCCGGTCGGCGCCTTCCAGCTCGACCTCACGCTCAAGCCCGGTGACTCCGAATCCTTCGCCTTCGTGCTTGCCTACGTCGAACAGGGCGACCTGCCGAAGTTCGACAAGCCTTTTGTGATGAACAAGGCCCGCGGTCGCGAAGTGCTGGCCAAATACTCCGACATGAAGGCCGTCGACGCCGCCTTCGAGGGCGTCAAGACCCGCTGGAGCGATCTGCTCTCGATTTACAACGCGCCCAAGGTCCCCAACGAGCACCTGCGCCGAATGGTCAACACCTGGAACCAGGTGCAGTGCATGGCGACCTTCAACCTGTCGCGCTCGACCTCGGGTTATGAGACGGGCATCGGCCGCGGCATGGGTTACCGCGATTCCAACCAGGACATCCTGGGCTTCGTGCACCTGCTGCCCGAGCGCGCCCGTCAGCGCATCCTCGACATCGCGTCGACGCAGCTCTCCGACGGTACCTGCTTCCACCAGTACCAGCCGCTCACGAAGAAGGGCAACGCCGACATCGGCGGCGGTTTCAACGACGATCCGCTCTGGCTCATCCTCTCGACCTGCGCGTACATCCGCGAGACGGCCGACGCCACGATCCTCGACGCGCTCTGCGGCTACGCCGACAAAAAGGGCGGTTCCGAGACGCTGCTTCACCATCTGGAGACCTCGATCTCGTACATCCTCAACAACCGCGGACCGCACGGCCTGCCGCTCATCGGCCACGCCGACTGGAATGACTGCCTCAACTTGAACTGTTTCTCGAAGGAGCCCAACGAGTCCTTCCAGGTCACCGGCGATATCGCCGGCTCGAAGGCGGAGTCGGTCATGATCGCCGGCCTCTTCCTCTACGCCGCCCGCGATCTCGCCTCGCTCTACCGCCACCTCGGACGCGAGGCCGATGCCAAGCGCGTCGACGGCCACTACGCCGACATGCTGGAGACCGTCGAGGAACAGGCCTGGGACGGCTCCTGGTACACCCGCGCCTTCGACGCCGCGAGCAACCCCGTCGGCTCGAAGAGCTGCAAGGAGGGCAAGATCTATATCGAAAGCCAGGCCTGGTGCGTGATGGGCGGCGCCGGCATGAACAACGGCCGCGCCAAGAAGGCCCTGCAGGCCGTGGACAAGTTCCTCTACCGTCCCGAACTCGGCTGCGCGCTCCAGTATCCGGCCTACTCCGACTACCACCTGGAACTCGGCGAGGTCTCCTCGTATCCCCCGGGCTACAAGGAGAACGGCGGCGTGTTCTCTCACAACAACACCTGGATCCACATCGGCTGGACCCTCTTCGGCGAGGGCGAGCGGGCGCTCGAGTATTACCTGAGCATCTGCCCGTCCGCGAAGAAGGACCACGACGTGTATCGCTCGGAGCCCTACGTCTACGCCCAGATGACCGCGAGCCACCTCTCACCGACCCCCGGCGAGGGCAAGAACTCCTGGCTCACCGGCACGGGCGCCTGGTCGTTCGTCGTCGCCAGCCAGCACATCCTCGGCGTGCGGCCCGACTTCACAGGCCTGGTGATCGACCCCTGCATCCCGAAGAAGTGGAAGGGCTTCTCGGTGACCCGCAAGTATCGTGGCGTCGAATACCAGATCGAGGTGAAGAACCCAAAGGGCAAATCCAAGGGCGTGAAGAGCCTCGTCGTCGACGGCAGGAAGGTCGCCGGCAACCTGGTTCCGATCCCGACCGACGGACGCAAGGCCGTGAAGGTCGAGGTCACCCTCGGAGCCTGATACGAACCCATTCCCCAGGGCGCGCCCGGCTCCGGCCCGGCGCGCCCTTTGTTTTTCGCCTAAAATCGGCAATTGAACCACGGAGGCATCCGACTTTGCCAAGGCTACGCCGGACAGGCAGAGGACACCGAGCGGGAGTTCGGAAAATCGGGCGGTTTCGTGGCTCACCTCATAGATGAAGAGTTCCTGTCCGGATTTCCTTCGGTAACCATCTTTCTCTGTGATCTCTGTGTCTCTATGGTTCAAATACAACTGTGTCATCGAGGTTTAGGTGCGTCGTCCGGCTGCTGGCGCACGATGGCGCGACTGTTTTCGGGCCGACTGGCATCCGGGGTTTTGGGACGCAGACCGAATCGTCGGTTTGGGGCTCCCGTATCGGTTCTGATCCGACGTAAGCCGGCCTCGCCGCATGCCCGCTCGGGGGAGGGTGTGAGGCGGCCACTGCCGACCTGGATCAGGGACGCGGCGACGGGCTTTGTATCCGAGGGTCGGATTCAGATACCGGAACGCCAAAGGCGCCGGGCGGGGAGCCGCTGACGGGCATTCGCGAGGGCGTGGGCTTGTCCAACACCCGCCCACGCCTGCACGCCTGCTTTGGCGACGACGTCTCGTTCACCCTCGCCCGCGCTCGCGAGGGTGGTGTGGAAGCCGTCGTGAATAGCCCGATACGAAAGGGGCCATTGGCTGTTAAGTGGCGGTTGCAAAGGTAGCTGCGTCACTCGAAGGCCATCCGGGATGGCTTCTCGTGAGCCAGGCGTGGCATTAGAAAATCGACTAGGTGGCAGCTGATGCGGAGGCGGAGGCGCCTTTGGGTTCAAGTCGGACGGCGGGGTATCCGTTAAAGGTCTAGTCCAGGCTTCGAAGGCGCAGTGCCACAAAGCTCCAACCCATAAACCCACTCGATACATGTCCTCGATCAGCAACGTCGGTTCCTCCTCCTCGAACAGCAATGCCGCGGCGTACCAGCAGTACCTCGCCCGCATGCAGGCCCAGAAACAGGCCGCAGCCCAAAATTCCGCATCCGCGCAACAGACGAAGGCCGCTCCCGCAGCGGCCGGCGACGTCGACCACGACGGCGACAGCCATTGATCCGGGCGTGCTGTGTCCGGCCTGGATCCTTCATCGGGATCCTCGCCTCATGATCTGAACCTCGTCGGCGACCCCGACGGGGTTTGTTCGTTTTCAGAGAGGGCTTGTCACCCTCGATGATTCCGATGCCTCCGGGCTTTCGGGATTTCGCGCCACCCCTTCTTCAAGGTGCTTTAAATGAGGGCGTGGCCGGGCGGCGGTGAGGGCGTCCGCAACCCGCTCCGGCGGCGGTCACGGAACTTCGATCATGGCCTTGAGCAGCCCGGGGTCCCTGGTGATCTCGGAGAAACGGGCGGGCACGTCTTCCAGCGGAAGCCGGTGCGTGATCCAGGGGCGGGTGTCGATCCGGCCGCGTTCGATGAGCCGGAGGATGTGCTCGAAGGTGCCCGGAAGCGAGTTGCGGCTGGCGAAGACGGTGAGTTCCCGCCGGTGAAAGTCCGGATCGTCAAAACCAAGTTCACCCTGGAAGAGGCCGACGAAGACGAGGCGCCCGCCGTGGGAGGGGTGGTTGAACGAGGCGCGCATGGACGCGGCGTTGCCCGTGGCGTCGAAGACGACCGTAGGCGGGTCGCCGCCGAGCAGCTCGGGGAGGGCGGTCGGGGACGGCGTGGACAGCGGATTGAGGGTGGCCGACACCCCAAGGCGGTCGCGGCAGAACGCGAGACGGGCCTCGCTGGTATCCATCACCACGAGACGCGCACCGGCCTCCTGCACGAACTGGATCACGCCCAGGCCGATCGGCCCGGCGCCGACCACGAGCACGGTGTCGTCGCGATCGAGGCCGGAACGCTCGACGGCGTGTGCGCCGATGGAGAGCGTTTCGACGAGCGCGAGCTGCTCGAACGTGAGGCTGGCCGAGCGGTGGAGCTTCGCGTGCGGCACGCAGACGTGGGAGCGCATGCCGCCGTCGGTGTGCACGCCGAGTACCCTGAGTTCGCGGCAGCAGTTGGGTTTCCCGCGGCGGCAGGCGATGCAGCGCCCGCAGTTGAGGTAGGGCTCCACGGAGCAGCGGTCGCCGGGTTTGAGGTCCGAGCCTGGAGCCCTGGATTCGACCACCTCGACGCCGAGTTCGTGGCCCAGGATCCGAGGATACGTGAAGAAAGGCTGGCGTCCGGCGAACGCGTGGATGTCGGTTCCGCAGATGCCGACGTTGCGGACGCGGACGAGAACCTCCCCGGGCGCCGGAACCGGCAGGGGGGCTTCGATCGCGGAAAATTCTCCGGGACGGTTGAGCACGATGGACTTCATGATCAGCGTAGGAGCGGGTCGCGATTTTCGGGGCGCCCGCGCGTGAAGTTGTGATTGTGGATCGGCTTCAGGATCTGGAGCACGGCGGCCATCAACTCGTGGTCAACGGGCTCAAGCGCATGGGCGACGTTGAGGCGCATGTTCGCGGGATTGGCCGAGCCCACGAGGGTCGTGGCGATGCCGGGGTGGCCCAGCGAAAACTGGATGGCGAGTTTCACGATGTCGGCACCGACGCGGCGGCAATACTCGGCGGCGAGCCGGCAGCGGGCGACGACGTGCTCGGGGGCCGGATGCCAGGTTGGCACGCCGCGATCCGTGAGCAGGCCCATACCGGTGGGCGAGGCGTTGATGATTCCGACGTCCTTGCTGTGGAGATACGGAATGAGTCCGGCGAGGGAGTCGTCGTTGAGCTCGTAGTGACAGAAAGAAAGCACGGTCTCGACGAGGCCAGGCGGGCAGCGATCGACCACCGCCGGAAATATCCGGAGGGGGAGCCCCGTGATGCCGATGTGACCTATGCGGCCCTCCGCTTTCAGGCGGGCAAGTTCGGGAAGCGTCTCCCCGACAATTCGGGAGAGATCGGCAAATTCGATGTCGTGGCACTGGAGGAGATCGATGTGGTCGACGCCCAGCCGGGCGCAGCTTTCGTCGAGACTCTTGCGTACCCGTGTCGCCGAGAAATCGAATTCCCCTTCTCCGTATTGCCCCACCTTCGTGGCGAGAATGTAGAGCTCCCGAGGCACGTCGCGCAGGGCCTTGCCCAGCACCGTCTCGGCCTTGGTGGCGCCGTAGTACGGCGACACATCGATGAAGTTGATGCCGAGGTCGAGGGAGGTGCGGACGGTGCGGATCGCCTCGGCTTCGTTGACGGAGCGGAAGACGCCGCCAAGTGAGGACGCACCGAAGCCGAGCTGGGAGACGGAGAGGCCTGTGCGGCCGAGGGTGCGGTAATGCATGGGCGATCAGGCTGTGATTGAATAGGCGGCGGCCGCAGTGCCTCCCAGGATGCTGGCACGCTCCATGAGGGATAGGGGCGCACAGAGGCTCTCGACTGCGGCGACCCACGCGGAGTAATCCCCGGCCACTAGGCAGACGGGCCAGTCCGAGCCGAACATGACACGGCCCGGGCCGAATGCGCCCAGCACGTGATCGAAGTAGGGCCGGATAAGCGCCGGGGACCAGCGCCAGTCCGGCGCCTCGGTGATGACCCCGGAAAACTTGCAGGTGACATTGGGCCGGCGGCCGAGTTCGCGCAGTTGCCCGGACCAGACCGGATCGACGACGGGCGACACCACGGGCTTGGCGATGTGGTCGAGCACGAAGCGCTGGTTGGGATGGCGGTCCACGAAGCGCAGGGCGGCGGGAAGCTGGCGCGCGGTGACGAGCAGATCGTACACGAGGCCGCGCCCGGTCAGCTGCCGAATTCCGGAATTGAAGCGCTCACCGTCGAGGAAGGCCGGGTCGGGTTCGTCCTGAACGACGTGGCGCAGGCCGCGGAATTTGGGATGCGCACAGAAGCCATCGAGGAGCTGGGAAAGCGTTTCGGACGCAAGAGGGACCCAGCCGACGACGGCCTTTATCTTGGGCGAGGAGGACGCGAGTTCCAGAAGCCAGCGGGTCTCCTCGAGAGACTGCCTTGCCTGCACGGCCACCGAGCCGTCGATCCCTGCGGCATCCAGAGCCGGCGCGAGATCGTCGGGCATGAAATCCCGCCGGATGCGATGCATCGACTCCCCGATCCACGCGTACTCGGCGGCATTTTGGGTGTAGCGCCAGAAGTGTTGATGGGCGTCGATCCTCATGGCAGGCGGCGGCCTTCAGGAGATCTCGGTCGAGGGCGGTGGAGCAGGAACGCGTGACATGGGCGGGGATGGGGACGAGGCGTTAACCTAACACAAGGAGGGAGGGGTGAGAATGGCGGTTCTTTGCCAGAAGATGACGATTATTGACCGAAAATGGGGCTCCAATCATCTGGAATAGGGCTAAAAAACATTCGATAATTGACGCCACAGGCTCGTGGTCATCGGGTTTTGGGATGAAAGAACGCAGGAAGGGGCAAGCGCCGGACTTCTTTTCGAGGCAGGTCAGCACGGCCCGGAGGTTTTACCTGGACCTGAGGCGGGGAAGGAGGGAGTCGCTGGCTGTGGTGGGCGGAGGGTGGGAGCGGTGTGCGCCGGACTATCGCATCGCGCGGACGACGTTCCCGTATTATGGGATCGAGTACGTAGTGGGAGGGGCCGGGCGGCTGGTGATGCAGGGTCGGGCGTACGAACTTAACCGGGGCTGCGCCTACGCCTACGGGCCTGGCGTCCGCCACGAGATCACGACCGCTACCGGAGACCGGCTCGCGAAGTATTTTGTGGATTTCGCGGGCGCTCGCAGCCCGAGGCTGATGAGGGAATGCGGGCTGGGTCCGGGGGTCGTGCGCCTGGTGGGCCAGGAGGACTCGGTGGAACGGGCCTTCGAGGAGCTTGTGCGCGCCGGGCTGTCGACAGGCGAACAGGCCGCGAGACTCAGCGCGCTCCAGCTTGAGATCCTGCTGGTGACCATCTCGGAGCAGGGGGTGCCGGCGGAATCATCGGACCGGCGTTCCCACGCGACGTTCGTGCGGTGCCGCAGACACATCGAGCGGAATTTCCTGGCCCATGCCTCGATCGGCGAGGCGGCGGTGGCCTGCCATGTCGATGCGGCCTATCTGTGCCGCCTGTTTGCCCGCTATTCGGCGCAGACACCGTACCGGTTTTTGCAGAGGCTTCGGATGAACCACGCGGCGGCCATGCTCGAGGACCGGCGGTGCATGGTCCGCGAAGCGGCGGACGCGCTGGGGATGGATCCCTTCGCGTTCTCGCGCGTCTTCAAGAGGGTCCACGGACTCGCGCCGCGCGTCTTCCTGCGGCGAAGGGCCGCGGAAGCGCGCGACACGGAGCAGGACTAGGCCGTCGCGGGGATAGGCCCGCCGGTCCGGGCGCCCGGGTCCGTCAGGCGGCGACTGTCACCATCCAGCCAATACCGAACCGGTCGGTCACCATGCCGAAACACGGCGACCAGAAGGTCTTGCCCAGCGGCATCGAGGCGGTGCCGCCGGCCGACAGGGCGGCAAAGGCCTTGTGGGCTTGCGCTTCGTCCGGAAGCGCGATCGAGAGGGAAAATCCCTCGAATTTGCCGCCCGCCTCGCAACCATCCGAAGCCATGACGGTGGCCCCACCGATAGTGAACATGGAGTGCATGACCTTGGATTCGAATCCGGCGGGGATCCGGCCAGGAGGAATCGGCTCCGGGCTTTCGTTGAAGCGCATGAGCATCTCCACCTTGGCGCCGAGTGCGCTTTGGTAGAAGGTGAGCGCCTCGTCGCAGCGGCCGCCGAAAACGAGGTAAGGTATTATGAGCGTGGATTTCATGGTTGTGGGTGTGTTGGAAACCAGAGGTCTGAAAAGCGGGTGGGGCGCCGGAGGTCCCTTCAGGACGAGGTCGTCCGCGATCGGAGCATCGATGCAAACGACGCGCGGTACGACCAGGCGAGGTACAACTCGAGGAGAAGGAAGACGGCGGACATGGGTCGGCCCGTGGGCTCGATCATGCAGTGGAACAGGATGCTGTTGACGATGAACGGGGCGAACAGGGCGAGGGCCAGAGGCACGAACCGGTTCAGGACGAGCAAGGAGCCGACGACGAGCAGGGTCACTGCGATCAGGGGCATCATGTACCCGGTCTTCATGAGCGCCTCGGCAAAGGCCATGGCGGCCGGAGCAAGTGGCGTCTTGGGTTGTGGGATGAAGTTGAAGAACCCGTTGAGGCCAAACACGACCAGCGGCAGGCCCATCACGTAGCGTATGATCGCGGGCAGGAGGCGGATCTTTTTCGGCCGAATGGCCGCATCCGGGGAGGCGGGGGGCGAGGAGGTCATGGCGATACTAAAACGAGATTTGGGATTTTCGCAGTTCGGGTTCCCAAAACGGATTGGTCGGCGCTGGTCAGAGGTCGGCCGCGAGGGCCGCGAGCTTGTCGAGGCTTTCACCCCAGCCCGGGAAGAAACCCATTTTCTCGTGGGCGACGCGATCTTCGACGGATTTGTGCAGGGCCCTGGCCGTGAGCTTTGTGCGCCCATCGGGCAGGGCCTCGAAGCTGAAGATCGCGGTCAAAAAATGTTCGGGAGCGGGACGCCAGCCAGGGTCGTAGGCGTCGGTGAACACGATCCGTTGGTCGGGCACGACCTCCAGGAATATCCCGCGCGTCGGATATTCCGTGCCGTCGGGCGCGCGCATCACGGTGCGAAAAGCGCCCCCGGCGTGCAGGTCGAACGCAGTGACGCGGGTGCGCATGCCGTGCGGCCCCCACCAATCCGGAAGGCGTCGGGTCCATAATTCGAAAACCCGCGCGGGCGGCGCATCGATCACGCGTTCGATGCTCAGGTCGAGTTCGGACCGCGGCTGCTCGGGCGCTGTTGTCGGGGGCGTGGACATGGGAGGCTGTGGGATTTTTAGATCGAGGGTTTCAATGATCCGACGAGTGGCCGCCTGGATTCCGGACATGTGCCGTGAAAAGATCTCCCTTTTCGCGAAAATCGACGGGCGTTTGCGAATCTCGTGAGCCCGGATAACGGTGCCTTTTCCTGCCTCTTCCGCGGGCGAGTCCGTCCCGATGACTCCGGTTCGTCGAAGGAAAGAGGATACTCCCTTTCTGAAATTCCAAACCCTCATCGCCCATGGACACGCCGACTCCACTGCCCGGCTCCCAGTACCTTCTGTTCTTTCGAAACAGCGGACCGGAGAACTACCAAGCCCTCTCCCCAGATGAGCGCCAAGCGCTCGTGACGCGTTGGAACGCGTGGTTCGAGGGCCTTCTCGCTCAGGGGAAGGCGGTCGAGGGACAGCCTTTGGAAACCCAGACGCGCGTGGTGTCGGGGCCGGGAGGCAGTCGCATCGTCGACGGACCTTTCCCGGAGGCGAAGGAAGCCGTCGGCGGTTATGTGCGTCTGCAGGTCGGCGGACTCAAAGAGGCCACGGAAATCGCCCGCCGACATCCCGGACTCGAGCACGGCCTGGTGATCGAGATTCGGGAACTGACGCCGCACTGCCACCTTGGTGTCGTCACACGGCCGGGCGAGACGCGCTCGCCTGCAGCGACGCGCTAGCGTCATGAATGAGCCGGACCCAACGCCCCCGGTATCGAGGGAGCCGGCTGCGCTGGTTGAACATTTCTTCCGACACGAGACCGGGCGGCTGCACGGCGCGCTCGTGCGGCTGATGGGGGTTCACAACCTATCGCTTGCAGAGGACGTGGCCCAGGAGGCCATGCTTCGGGCGCTGCGGACGTGGTCGATGGGCGGGGTGCCGGCCAACCCCTCGGCCTGGATCACTCGCGTCGCGATGAACCTGGCGCGCGACGCCATGCGGCATTTGCGGATGTCGACGGCCAAGGAGCCGGCCATCATCACGCATTTCGAACAGAGCCTCGCGACGCCCGCGGTGGCCTGGGAGGGTGCGTGGGAATTTCGCGACGACACGCTCCGGCTGATGTTCGTGTGCTGCCATCCCTCGATCGCACCCGACGCCCAGGTGGTCCTTGCGTTGAAAATGCTGTGCGGCTTCAGCAACGGCGAAATCGCCCGGGCCTTTCTTTCCACGGAGGCCGCGATCGAAAAGCAGCTCACGCGCACGAAGCAGCGAATCGCCGAGATGGGAATCGGTTTCGAGCTCCCTGAAGGCGAAGCGGTCGCGACCCGGCTCGACGGGGTGCTTGCGGCGCTCTACCTGCTTTTCAACGAAGGACACAAGGCGTCGAGCGGGGACCGCCTGTTGCGCGAGGAGCTGTGCGGCGAAGCCGTTCGCCTGACCAGTCTCCTGTTGGCCCACCCGGCGGGAAAATCGCCCAAAAGCCACGCCCTGCTTGCGCTCATGCTCCTGACCGCGGCGCGTTTCCCCTCCCGTCAGGACGAGCAGGGCGCGCTCTTGCGCCTTGGGGACCAGGACCGTTCACGCTGGGACCAGGCCTTGATTGGGCGCGGCCTCGTGCAGCTGGCGGAGGCGTCCAGCGGGACGGAGCTGAGCGAGTACCATCTCCAGGCGGGGATCGCGGCCTGTCACTGCATCGCGCGGGACTATGCGTCGACCGATTGGGCGCGCATCTTGGTGCTTTATGATCAACTCCTGCGCGTGAAACCCTCGCCCGTTGTCGCATTGAACCGCGTCGTCGCCTTGGCGCAGGTGCGCGGGGTCGATGCGGCGCTCAAGGAGATTTCCCTGATCCCAGCAAAGGAACGCCTGCAAGGGCACTACCTCTATCATGCGGTTTCGGGAGAGCTGCAGCTTCAGGCGGGCGAGGCCCGTGCCGCCGCCGAGAGTTTTCGGCGGGCCCTGCAACTCGCGACGGTGGCCCCCGAGCAGGATCACCTGGCGCGCAGGCTTGACCGAGCGATCGAGGAATCGGCGATGGGGGATATGCGTGGCGCGGAGCCCAGCGTGACGCGCTGCTGAGCGGCGGCAACGAAGGGGCGCAGTCTCAGTCCCGTGGCGCGACTTCGGGCGTCGCACCGACGGTTGATGCGTGCCTTATTCCGGGGGATTGATCCATGGTGCGGGGAGCGGCGCGGAGTCCGGGCCTTGTTCGGAGGAGCGGCTGAGGTGCTCGGTTCGGGAGCGGATGAGCGCCAGCAACCCTGGGACGTCGAGGGAGCCGTGGTGGTCCGAATACTTGGAGAGGTTTTGCCCGGCCAGCTGGAGAAGGGCGATTGTGCCGCGAGGCCGGTTCTTTTGCAGCAGCACGAACGCGCCCGCGAGCTGGATCAGACCCCGGTAAAAGTCGCCGTCCCGTCCCTGGCGGTCGAGAAGCCAAAGATCCTCCAACACGTCATGCGCCTCGTAGTACTGGCCTCGGTTGAAACAGTCGAAGAACCCCAAATAACGCGCGTCGAAGCCCCGTCCCGCAAAGCGCGCTGTCAGCGCCGCGACCTTTCCGCTTTTGTGGCTCATCGTGGAAACCGTAGCACAGATCGCTGGCATGCGCCGCCAAGGCGGACGGATTTCGGGACGGCACCGCCCCTTGCGGGTTTGCCCGGATCGGGCCGTAGGAGAATCGGCCGGATTGGCAGTGCCAATCTGGCCTTCGTGTGCCACCTTATAAACCCTCTGCCAGACCTTAATCGGCAAACTTCACCATGACCCACCTATCCTTCACACGTCGCGCGTGGTTGCGCGCTGTCTTCGCCGTGGCGTTGGCCGGCCTCGCCGGTTTCGCCGCGTTGCCTGCGGCCCGGGCTGAAGCCGCCACCGGCGGCAAGGGCTTTCAACTGACCAGCACGGACCTGAAGGACGGAGGTCGCATGCCCGAGGCCCAGGCGTACAACGGGTTTGGCCGCCACGGCTCCAACCTCTCGCCGCAGCTCTCATGGACAGGTGCCCCGGTGGGGACGAAGAGTTTTGTCATCACGCTCTACGATCCCGACGCCCCGACGGGTTCCGGCTGGTGGCACTGGGTCGTGGTCAACATTCCCGCCAACGTCCACGAGCTGCAGCGCGGCGCCGGCAGCGGACTGGCGAAACTTCCCGAGGGCGCCCTCGAGACGCGCACCGATTTCGGGCATCCCGGCTATGGCGGCGCGGCCCCTCCCGCCGGCGAAACCCATCGCTACATCTTCACGGTGTACGCGCTCAAGACCGACACGCTCGACGTGCGCGCGGACACCAGCGCCGCGATGATCGGCTTCCTGGTGCACGACAACCTTCTCGCCAAGGCGACCCTTACGGTCCGCTACGGACCGTGACGATCACCCCGCTGCGTTTGGCCGGGCGCGAGCGCCGCCCGGCCGTATCCGCTCAGTCGAATACGTTCGTGATCGGCGGCACCTCCGCGCTTTCGCCCACGGGTGGCAGCGAGAAGATGTCCTCGATCGTGCGCAGCACCGAGTAATGGGTGATGTGTTCCCTGTAGAGGCCCGGTTTGATGTGGGCTCCGTAGAAAAAGGTCGGAATGCGATTGACCGGCGTCATCGCGTCGTCCTCGTCCCAGGTCACGATGAGCAGACTGTTGTGGGTCTTGGCCCACTCGGCGTAGGCGCCGAGATTCTCGTGGAGCCAGGTGTCGGAGGCCGCGATGCTGCCGTCGTGCATGTCGTGCTGCTCGTCGGGGATCACGAAGGCGACGGTGGGGAGGCTGTCGAAGTCGCCGTCGGGTTTCGTGGGGAAGTGGCCGGCAAAGGGTTGATTCACCGAGGCGGGGAGCTGATTTTTCCCGGGCGAGGCCACCTGCCAGTTCACCCATGGGCAGTGCTTGCGCAGGTACTCGTTGATGCCTGGGTGGGTGGTGAACTGTTCGCCCTCGAAGCCGGGCGAGGGGAGACTGTCCGAGTAGGCGCAGAACGTATAACCGTGGGCGAGCAGGCTCGCGCCGAGGTTGGGGGCGGTGAAGGGCAGGCCCTTCGGCAGCGAATCGTCGGTGACGCCCTGCAATGAACCTGAGAACAGCGCCAGGTAGTTGGGCTGGCTTGGGTGGACCACGGCGTAGGACTGCGTGAACGACGCGCCACCGGCTGCGAGCGCGCGCATCTCGGGCGCGGGGCTGCCGGGAGACATGATGGAATCCGCGGTGTGGTTCTCCTCGATCACGACGACCACGTGGTTGTAGTGGGGGAGCTGGGCGGGCCTGGCCTGCGCGGGCACGTCGTCGGCGTGTTTCAGGCAGCCGGCCAGGGTGAGACAGGCGATCGCGGCAAAGGCCGCTGCACCGCCAACTGCCCGCCGCAGGATGCTCCCGCGTGGGCGGGTCTGGCCTGCGCGGCCGGCGGGCTCGGGATTTGAGTGAGGAAGATGAAGGGAGGAACCGGAGAAACGCGGGGAGGTCATGGCGGCTGCCCAAGACCGAAGAAATCCGGGACCACCAGTGCAAGCGTGAAGCGGCCGCGTTGCATCGAAGTCACATGCGGCCGCCACCGGATTGTGTCATTTTCCCATTTGCTCGGCGTCGCGAGTGTGGCATATCCAGCCCAAGCTCCCCGTCGCTCCATTTTCCAGCCCATGAACTTCAAGCTCCTCCTCCGCACCATCCTGTTTCTCGCGATCCTCTTCGTGATGCTCTATGTGGGCATGACGAACACCGACAACATCAGGTTCCACCTCCCGTTGGTCTGGAACAAGCCGGTGGAGCAGCCGGCGGCGCTGATCTATTTCGCGATCTTCGCGGTCGGCGTGATCGCCGGGACGCTCTTCAACGTCGGCGGCGGCAAGGGCTCGCGCGGCTCGGCGAAGAGCAAGGACTGAGGGGCGCCGAGGGCGTCGTTTTCTCCCGGTCAGCCGCGCCCGCGGCGCCGGAGATTGTCGCAGACCACCGCGGCGGCCACGGCGGCATTCAACGACTCCGCCTGCCCGTAGCGCGGGATGGTCACGAAGCGTGTCACCCGGGCTCGCACGGCCTGCGAGATGCCCCGGCCCTCGCTGCCGATGACGATGACCGCGGCCTCGCCCGCCTCGAGCGCGTGCACGGGATCGCCCTCCAGGTCGCAGCCGAGCACGGGAACCCCCGCCTCGGCGAGCGCCGCCACGAGATCGACCGAATGAATCTTCATCCGCGCAAACGAGCCCATGCTGGCGTTGATCACCTTCTGGCTGTGGAGGTCCGCGCAGTCGGGCGACAGCAGCACACGGGAGAGCCCGTACCAGTCCGCGATTCGGATGAGCGTGCCCACGTTGCCCGGGTCCTGCACCCCGTCGAGGGCGAGCGTGAGGCCCGAGCCGAGCGCACGGGGCTCCAGGGGATGGGTTTGGAGCCGCCCCACGGCGAGGACCGTGGACGGTGTAGGAAAACTGCTGATACGCGACATCTCCTCCCCGGACACCTCGCGCGTGCGGCGGCCGTGCCACGACGCGGTGCCGTAGATCTCCTCGAAAGGGTGGCGCGCGGCGAGCAGCTCGTTGACTACCTTCTCCCCCTCGATAACGAACAGCCCGAGCGCCTCGCGGTGCTTCTTGTCGCGCAGCGAACGCAGACGTTGGATCTCGGCCTTGGAGAGCATGCGTGGAGTGGACCCCGGCTCAGAACCTCAGGTGTTTCACCGTGAGCCCCTTGTTGATGAGCTGCTTGAGGGCGTCGATGCCGATGCGCAGGTGGTGTTCGACGTAGGTGTCGTCGACGGCCTTGTCGCTATCGGCGGTCTTGATGCCCTCGGGGAGCATCGGCTGGTCGCTGACGAGCAGAAGCGCCCCGGTGGGGATTTCGTTGAAGAAACCGGTCATGAAGATCGTGGCCGTCTCCATGTCGATGCACAGGGCGTGGATCCGCTTGAGGTAGGCCTTGAACTTGGTGTCGTGCTCCCAGACGCGGCGGTTGGTCGTGTAGACGGTTCCGGTCCAGTAGTCGCGGGCGTGGTCGCGGATGGTCGTCGAGATGGCTTTCTGCAGGGCGAAGGCTGGCAGCGCCGGAACCTCGGGAGGAAAAAAGTCGTTGCTCGTACCCTCGCCGCGGATGGCCGCGATCGGAAGGATGAGGTCGCCGAGGGTGGCCCGGTGCTTGATTCCCCCGCACTTGCCGAGGAAGAGCACAGCCTTGGGGGGGAGCGCGCTGAGCAGATCCATGATCGTCGCGGCGGTGGCGCTGCCCATGCCGAAGTTGATGATGGTGATCCGCCCGGCAGTGGCGCTGGGCATGGGCTTGTCCTTGCCCCGGATCGGCACGCGATGCCACTTGGCAAAGAGTTTCACGTAGCGCTGGAAGTTGGTGAGCAGAATGTAGTCTCCAAACTCATCAAGTGGAACGCCCGTGTAGCGGGGAAGCCAGTTGGAGACGATTTCACGCCGTGTCTTCATGGCGCGATCATAGGGCCGGCGCTTCGGGACTCAACGCGCGAAAGGAGTCCCAATGCGATTTAACCGAGCGGCTTCCACATCGCCCGGCGGATCCTGCGGAACCCGATCAGCCGGCCGTGGTCGCGAGCGTATTGCGGGTGTTGAGGTGCTCGTCACCCGTGTAGCGCTGCGACTGCTCGTCGGCGTGGTAGCTGGAACGCACCAGGGGAGCGCTCTCGACCACCCCGAAACCGATGGACAGGCCGAATTGCTTCCAATGCTGGAACTCCTCCGGCGTCACCCAGCGATCCACGGGAAGGTGCTGCAGGGTGGGCTGGAGGTATTGCCCGATGGTGAGGATGTCGACCTTGTCGGCCACCAGGTCGCGCAGGCACTGCTCGATCTCCTCGGTGCGCTCCCCGAGCCCCAGCATGATGCCGGTCTTGGTGGTGAAACCCCGGGATTTCGCGTGGCGCAGAACGCCGCGCGACCGATCATAGCGCGCGTGGACACGGACCGGCTTCTGAAGCCGTTCGACGGTCTCGACGTTGTGATTGAAAATGTCGGGTTTGGCGGCGAGCACCGTGTCGACGTCGTCGGTCCTGCCCTTGAAATCGGGCACCAGCACCTCGATGGCCGTCTCCGCGTTGCGATGACGCACCGCGCGGATCGTGGCGGCCCACACCGCGGCTCCGCCGTCCTTCAGGTCGTCGCGCGCTACGCTCGTGATCACCACGTGGCGCAGGCCCATGCGGGCCACGGCATCGGCGACACGGGCGGGTTCGCCCAGATCGGCCTCCGCGGGACGCCCCGTCTGCACGGCGCAGAAGTTGCAGGAGCGCGTGCAGATGTTGCCGAGAATCATCACCGTGGCCGTTCCGCGCGACCAGCATTCCCCCAGGTTCGGACACTGGGCGCTCTGGCAGACGGTGTGCAGCGAGCGGTCCTCGATGAGACCGCGGATCGCCGCGTAGCCAGGGCCGCTGGGGAGCTTGGCGCGGAGCCAGGCGGGTTTGCGCGAAGGTTGCATGGAGGTTCAAACAGAAGCCGCCGCGGGACGCATCGCAACTCCCAAGCGCTGCAGGGGCAGGCCGCCCGGCAGGCCTCTTTGTTTAAGCACGCAAATTGTCATCCGCTTACGCAACGACGAGGCCTGCCGCGATTCGGCTCCGAACACGGTCCCGCGGAGGGGCCCCTGGGCTCCGGCGCTCAGAACTCCGAGTCGTTGCCCGCGCGATAAAGGGGCAGCAGGCGCCAGAATTCCGCGGCGAGCACGGCCTTCACCTCATCCATCGAGGGCGCTTTCCCAAGCTCCGCCTCCAGGGAGGTGACGGTGCCCTCGAGTGGACTGATTCCACAGGGGACGATCCCGCCGAAATGGCCGAGATTGGGGGCCACGTTCAGGGCAAAACCGTGATAAGAGAC
>JAJXVO010000269.1 GCA_021782105.1 bacterium | reverse complement strand
GTTCCAGATCCACCGGTTTGCCCGGCAGTCGAAGCGCCCGGGCAATCGCCTTCGCCAGCCAGTTGAGCGGACTATACCCCGCCATGAAGAAAGCCCGCAGCGTGCAGTCCGCCGCCACGACCACCATGAAACCGGGATCGCGCGTGGCAAAAACCCTCCCATCAGCACGACGTTGAGGAGCACGGTCAGCCGGCTGACCGAACCATCGGCTTTCTCTTTGGAAACGGGACAAACGACTTTTTCAAAAATCATGGGAGCGCGGGGAGGTACACGCCTGTACGTCCTGCGCAACCGTCATGAGGCTTCACTCCGGCATGGCCACCGCCCCACCGGACGTCCCGTTAACCGCAATGACCGGCTTCCGCATTTGACGGGACGACTCGAGGTCCCGCGGTTCGGGTCGACGAGGGATCTCGCCGCACGCCCCCCAGACTAGCCATCGCAACCCAGGGTATCCCCTGACATCGGAATTCTCTGCGTTTTCCGCCTCTCCCTGGTACAAACTCAGGCGCGACATCCAGGTCCCGCCATCCGCATTTCGGCATTTCCGCATTTCACCTTTTCCTCCCTCCTTGTCATCCGAATCTCAACCCGACACCGTGCCCTTGGCGACACGCCGACACCCGGCGGAGTCCCGGGCAAATCTCGATGCTGCCGTGACGCCGCTCCGGCAACCTCACTCTCCCATTTCCATGACATTCATCCCCGATCCGTGCGCGCGGCCCGACCACGCATTTCCCGATGACGAACGCGAGGCGGTCTATCGTGCCATCTTCTCGCGTCGGGACGTGCGGAGTCAGTATCTCCCGACACCCGTGCCTGTCTCGGTGCTGGGCCGGATCCTCAACGCTGCGCATCACGCGCCCTCCGTCGGCTTCATGCAGCCCTGGAATTTCCTGGTCGTCGAATCCCCTGAAATCAAACGCCGGGTTCACGACGCGTTTGCCCGGGCCAACGCAGAGGCATCCGAGCTGTTTCAGGGAGAAAAGGGCACGACCTATCGAAAGCTCAAGTTGGAGGGTATTCTCGAGTCCCCTGTCGGCGTCTGCGTCACGTGCGACCGCACCCGCACCGGGCCGCTCGTGCTCGGCCGCACGCACATGGCGACCATGGACCTCTACAGCAGCGTGTGCGCCGTGCAAAACATGTGGCTCGCGGCACGCGCCGAGGGACTGGGCATGGGCTGGGTCAGCATCTTCCACGAATCCGCCCTGCAGGACGCCCTGGGCATCCCTCCGCATGTCACCCCGATCGGGTATTTCTGCCTCGGCTACGTGAGCCACTTCTGCCCCAAACCGGACCTCGAAACGATCGGCTGGCTGCCCCGCATGCCGCTCGAGGAGCTCGTGTATTTCGACCAATGGGGACACGGCGGCGGCCAGCATCCGCTCGTCGACCACCTGCGCGCGCGACCCGACCAGCCGGGGCTCGGGAAGCAATGACGGGCATGGCAGGGGCGCGATCGTCCGGACCCATCTGCGTCCCATCCCAGGCGACGACCGAATGGTTGACCGAGGGACGTCCTAGCCGCGCCTGATTTCCGAGCCGGGGAAGCGTATCTGGATTCTAAACACCTTTTTCACGCGACAGGCGATCTGCCCGGTCTGGAGGTCGAATTTTTCCGGGACTTCGATGCGGTGCAAGTCGACCACCGCGTGGAAGCCGCGCTCGGAGAAGACGTCGATCAACATTGCGAGCGCCGTCGGGTCGTCCAGCAACGGATCCTCGGTGTTGAACAGGGCAGCTCCGGAAATCGCGTGGCGCTGAATCACGGGCATGATCTTGCGCGAGATGAAGGTCACCACCTGCCCGAACAGCTCGTTCTGGCCGAACTCGTAGCTGTCGAGCCGCTTCACAAGCTCCTGGCGCGCGTGGACCGCGAGTTCGCTCGCGACCGGCACGTTCCGCATCCGGTCCACGGTGCGCGGATCGAGTTCGAGGGTGCTCTGGTATTCCAGCTCGTGGAGGATGTTCTGCTCGACCTCCTCCACCGGTCCCTGGGCGTTGATGAAGTGGTAGTGAAAGATCTCCTTCAGCGACTGCAGCGCGTCCCAAGTCTGTTCCTTGAAGACGCGATACCGACGCTGCGCGAGCCGTTCGTCGTAATCCGTCGCGCGATCCTCAAGGAGTTCGCCGATCCCGGTGCGGCGGACCTCCTCATTATACGCCTTGACCTCGCGCCCGCGCTTGAGCTGGCGTTCCACGGAGGTGCGCTCATCCACGAAGAGCACCATGATGTGGATCGTGGGCTGTCGAAAATAGATGCTCAGGGGCGTCGTATAAAACTCCCTGCGAAGCGCGTGCATCTGGTCGACCAGCATCTTCAGGCACTCGACCTGCACGTTGGTGCGCGGAAAGCCGTCGAGGATGACTCCGTCGTGGTATTCAGGGCGAAGCAGATGCCGGAAGAGAAGGCCGACGACCTCGCGGTCTCCCACCATGTTGCCGGCGTCCTTCAATGTCTTGGCCTCCGGAGAATCAAGGAGCGCGCTCACGACGACCGGCTGACAGGTCAGACCGCGGGCGCGCGTGATGAACGCGGTGTTGGTGCCCTTGCCGGCGCCCGGCGCACCGCCCAGCAGGATGATTTCCTTCGGAAACCGCAGGTTCTCCCGGCCGTGCTCCTCCTGCAGGTTGCGCCAGGCCGACTCGAAGATGAGGTGGGCATCCTTGATCTCAAGATCGGATAACTTACCGGACGTGGGAGTGGCCGCGGTGATGGGTGGCAGGGGTGTAGTGGGAGGGTTCATGTCTGCTACGGTCGTGAGGTAAGGGGATTCTTTGGCGGACTACGAAGCAAGAAAGCGCGCCGATTGCAGGGAAAAGCCGAATTTCCCCCGGCGGACCGTCCGAACCACCAGGCGCTGGCAAGAAGGTTATCCCGGGACAGGCGGAAAGCGCCGGCCACTCCCCGTCCGCGCGTCTCCAGTCTACCCTGGCCGCAAGCCTTGCCCACGCTTTATCCAGTCAATGCCTCCGATCGTCGGCACTGGGAGTTTCCGATCTCCCGGACCGCTCCCTCACGGTTGAATCTGCACATACCCCTGTTCCACCAGCTCGACAATCCGACCGACTGCGCCCGAGTTCACCTTCACGCCGGGCAGCAGGTCCTCATTGCCCCAGCCATGGGCCTTCATCGAGACCGCGCACTCCTCGATCTGCACGCCCTGGCGCATGAGTTCCGCAAGAGGCCCCTTGTAGGGATTGCCCGTTCCCACATGGCGCGCGGCATTGTAGGCCCTGTCATTGAGCGTCATGTAGGCGGCTTCGCCGGAAAACACCCCGATGATGCTCCCGCCGGTTCCCTCCGCCGCCAGTCGATCCGCAAGCAGGTGCATGGTGCGAATGCCGACAGGCAAATCGCCTCCAAACGCCAGGTGATCCATGTTGAACACCACCTTCGGATTCTTCAGAGCCACCGGAATGTCGACGTGAATGGCAGGGAGAGAAGCCGCACCGGGGGCGGCATGGGACCCAGCGGCGGCTGCGGCAAGGGCGAGCGCCGCAACGGCGAGCGCGCGGAATGATCGAATCAGGTTCATGATGATTCTCTTGTTGTGATTTGGATGGAGTGAGACCGGTTCGGCAGCCCACACGGACGGCCGTTGATGCGTGAGATCGCGGCGGATCGTGCGCCTATTTTCCCGAGAGCAGTGCGTCCAGGTCGGCCCGGACCTTCTCAGGCGTGATCATGCCCACATAGGTCCGCGCCACGCGACCCTCCCGGTCGATGATCATCGTGACAGGGATGCCGGTGACGTCCGCGGTGATCGGGTTGCCCGGCTCCGCCATCGCCACCGGAAAATCCATGCCGTATTTCTTCACGAACGGCCGGACCACGGCGGGCCCGTCCTGGTCCATCGAGAGCGCCAGGAATGAGACCCCCTTCGGACCGAAGTCATGGGCCATGCGGACCATGTCGGGCATCTCAGCCCTGCACGGCGGGCACCAGGTGGCGAAAATGTTGATCAGGACCACATGGCCCTTTTGGGCGGCGAGGCTCCAGGTGCCTCCAGCCAGCGTCGCGACCTGAAAATCGGGCGCGGGCCGGCGGTCGGCGGGCGCCGTGGCGTTGGCGGCCTCCTCCGCATGGCGCGAGGCGATCCGGTTGATGACAAACAAGGCCAGTACGACGATGAGCACGAAGCCCATCATTCGCATCGGAGTGAATCGGTTGGTCGAGGAGGACATGACTATGGAGATGAACGTGGTTGGTTTTTGGAGACGGAGAGTGATCGGTCAATTTTCGCCCTGCGGGACGACCCTGCGGCGGTTCGTCGCCGCAATCCATTCGGGGGCGCTGAAACCGAGCCGGGTGGCGGGCACGCCCAGCGCCCGGAGCTTGCGTGTGCCCTCAAGGGCCATGACGCAGTAGGGACCGCGGCAATACGCGTACACCGGACGCCCCGCAGGCAGGTCGAGCCTGAGCTCGTTGAGCGAGGCAATCTGCTCATACGGCAGGTTGAGAGCCCCCGGCAGGTGAAAAGTCTCAAACTCGTCGGCCGGCCGCAGGTCGAGCAGCGTCACGCGCCCGCCGGCAAGCTCGACCGCAAGCTCCCCGGGCGTGAGCGCCGACAGCGCCGAGGGATCCTCCGCAAATTGACGCACCACCTCCCTCGCCTCAGGCAACAGCGCCTCGCCCGCGGAACGCAGCGCAAGCCACAGCTCGATCACATCGTCCCCCGCCAGACGGCAATTGACCTGGCGCCCCCGCCTTTCGGACGTCACCAGACACGCGCCGCGCAACACCTTCAGGTGCGCACTCGCAGACGCCAGCGACTGGCCGGTCGACTTCGCGAGTCGATCGACCGTCTTCGGTCCATGCGCCAGCAGCCCAACCATCGCCAGCCGCGCCGGACTCGACAGCGCCTGCCCCATGCGCGCGAATTGCTGCAGCAACACCACCCCCGGCCGCGGTCCTTCGTTGATTCGTTTCATGAGCACGCTCCCAGCACACACCGCGGTAACGTCCACCGACGAATTGCCAGTTTTCCGAACAGCCCGCCATCGCATGTCGAATCCATGAAGCTGAAAGGGAGGAGACTGGATACAATAATCAA
>JAJXVO010000268.1 GCA_021782105.1 bacterium | reverse complement strand
CCGTGTCTCTATGGTTCAATCGCCGTATTTGGACAGTCCTGACTCCATTTCCATCCGGAAAACATAACCATGAAAACCATCGAAATTCTCGGCGGCGGCTGTGCCAAGTGCCACCAGCTCGCCGCCAATGCGGAAACAGCGGCCAGGTCGCTCAAGCTCGAGTACACGCTCGTGAAGGTGACCGACTTTCAGGAAATCGCCCGCCGCGGCGTGATGACCACCCCCGCGCTCGCCCTCGACGGAAAGGTCGTGAGCACCGGCAAGGTCCTCACGTCCGACCAGATCGCGGCGCACCTCCGCTGACGCGGCGCGCCCGGCAGGGGCCCGGCGGACGCACCCGCGCGCGCCGGGCCGATTCGTTTCGAAAGCGTCACATTATTCCCCTTGCGGAATATTCCCCTGTCCGCATCTTCGCGGCATGGATCTGGTCCGCATCTACCAATGTCTTTGCGACCGCACGCGGCTGCGATTGCTGAATCTGCTGCTGCACGGTCCGCTCTGCGTCTGCCATTTCCAGGCGATCCTGCGCGAGCCGCAGGTCAAGATCTCGAAGCATCTGGGTTATCTCAGGCGCAACGGCCTGGTCGAGGCCGAGCGCCAGTCCAACTGGATGATCTACCGGCTTCCGGCAAAACAGGCGCCCGGCCTCAAGGCCAACCTCGCGTGCCTGCAGGACTGCCTGCGCGAAGACCGGGGGTTTCGCGAAGACCTGGAGCGATTGCGCAAGGTGCGGGGCGGCCTGGGGGCCGATTGTCCCACCTGCGTGCGCAAACCCGGGGCCGTCTGCGCCGGCTGAATCCACTTCGCCCAGCCCGTCGCCAATTTTCTCCTCCATTCATCTCGCCCACGACCATGTCCGACGCCGTTGCCAAAAAGATGTCCTTCCTGGACCGTTATCTCACGGTCTGGATTTTTGCCGCCATGGGCGTCGGAGTCGCCCTCGGCCATTTCGTGATCCACGACCCGGCGGGGTTCTTTGCTCCGATGACGATCGGCACGACCAACCTGCCGATCGCGATCGGCCTCATCCTCATGATGTATCCGCCGCTTGCGAAGGTCCGCTATTCGCAGCTACCAAGGGTCTTTTCCGACAAACGCATCCTGACGCTTTCGCTCGTCCAGAACTGGATCGTCGGCCCGATCCTGATGTTTCTGCTCGCGGTGTTGTTCCTGCGCGACCACCCGGACTACATGGTGGGCCTCATCCTCGTGGGCATCGCCCGGTGCATCGCCATGGTGCTGGTGTGGAATGAACTCGCAGAAGGCAGCCGCGAATACGCGGCCGGGCTGGTCGCCCTCAACAGCATTGCTCAGATCCTCTTCTACAGCTTCTTCGCCTGGCTTTTCATCACTGTGCTGCCGCCCTATTTCGGGCTCGCCGGTGCGGTCGTGAAGGTCCGCATGGCCGAGATCTTCTGGAGCGTGATGACCTACCTCGGCATCCCCTTCGCCGCCGGCGTGCTCAGCCGCGTGATCCTCGTGCCGCTCAAGGGAGAGACCTGGTACCAGGAGAAATTCATCCCACGCATTTCGCCGATCACGCTCACCGCGCTGCTGTTCACCATCGTGGTGATGTTCACCTTCAAGGGTGAGACGATCGTCGAGCTGCCCCTGGACGTCCTTCGCATTGCGATCCCGCTCGTCCTGTATTTCGCGGTCATGTTTTTCGTGAGCTTCATCATGGCGAATCGTCTCGGCGCCGACTACCCGCGCTCCGCGTCGGTCGCGTTCACCTCGGCCGGCAACAACTTCGAACTCGCCATTGCCGTGGCCATCGCCGTCTTCGGTCTGAACTCAGGCGTGGCCTTCGCCGCCGTGGTGGGTCCCCTGATCGAAGTGCCCGCACTCATCGGGTTGGTCCACGTCGCATTTTGGTTCCGCCGCCGGTATTTCCAGGCAGTTCCGGCGGCCCCCCGACACTAGACTCCACGCAAGATCCGCCATGAACGAAAAGCCCAAGGTCCTCATTCTTTGCACCGGAAATTCCTGCCGCAGCCACATGGCCGAAGGCATCCTGCAAGCCGCTGCAGGCGACCTCGTCGAGGTTCACAGCGCGGGCTCCAAGCCCGCCGGTTACGTTCATCCAAAGGCCATCCGGGTGATGAACGAAATCGGCATCGACATTGCCGGCCACACGTCGAAGCACATGAACGAATTTCTCGACCGGAAGATCACCACGGTCATCACGGTCTGTGGCAACGCGGACCAGGCGTGTCCCATGTTCCCCGGTCAGCTAAACCGTCATCATTGGGGCTTCGACGATCCCGCCCACGCGCAAGGGTCCGAGGAGGAGATCCTGGCGCAATTCCGCCGCGTGCGCGACCAGATCCGACTCGTGTTCGAAGCCTACGCCGCTGGCCTCAAGGAAGGGAAGACGCTGACTCGGTAGAGGTCGGACGCGCCCGCCGACGCCTGCAGGCGACTGGCGGGATTCCCAACACCGGCAGAATGTTCGCTCCGATCTCAAGGCAGCCTGGTTGACCGGAGCCCCGTCGATCGTCCCCGCCCCATTCAAGCCGCAGGCGGGACCCCCGTATGCACCCGGCCACCCGACAGGGCGACCAGTCCGTCCACAAGTTCCTTCATGGCGCCGGACTGGGCATTGAGCTCTTCGGCAGCGGAGGCCGTCTCCTCGGCGCCACTGGCGTTGGCCTGAATGACGCGGTCCATTTCGGTCACTGCTTTTGACACCTGTTCGATTCCCTGACTTTGCTCGGCCGACGCCGCCGCAATCTCCGCCACCAACCCGTCCAGGTTTCGGACATGCGATTGAATCGCCTCAAAACTCCGGGCCACATCGGCGCTGAGCGATACGCCCAGGCGGCTCTTCACCACCGAGGCTTCGATCTTCTCCGCGGTTTCCTTGGCCGCGCCGGCGGCCCGCTGGGCCAGTGATCGAACCTCGTCGGCCACCACCGCAAAACCGGCGCCCGCCTCGCCTGCCCGGGCGGCCTCCACCGCCGCGTTCAGGGCAAGGATATTCGTCTGGAACGCGATTTCGTCGATCGTCTTGAGAATCTGGGTGATCTGCTCGCTCGCCGTCTTGATGTCCTCCATCGCGCCGTGCATCGCCTTCATCTGGTCGTGTCCCGCATCAGCGGCGACTCGCGCGACGCCGGCCGCCTCCTTCGCCTTGGCCGCATTCTCGGCGTTTCGACGCGTCATTCCCGCCATCTCCTCGAGTGAGGCACTGGTCTCCTCGAGGGATGCCGCCTGCTCCGTGGCGCCCTGGGCGAGGGTCCCGCTGGAACCAGCCACCTGCGACGCCGCCGACGATACCTGCACGGCCCCGTCTTCGAGCTGCGCACTGATCGAACGCAGCACCCGGCTGGTCTTGACGACGCTGACCGCCGCCAAGCCGGCTCCGACCAGCACCGCCAGCAGTCCCCCGATGATGAATATCCGGTCGTCCCGCCGCACATCGGACGAAAGCCGCGCCCCATAGTCGGCCGCTTGGTCCGCGTTGAACCGCGTCAGCGTCTCGGCCGCTTGCGTGTAGACTCCGTAAGCCTTTTTTACCCTTCCCTTCAGCAAAACCTCGGCGCCGGCGCGGTCTCCTTTGTCGATCAGCACAAAGTAGTCCGCACGGACTCGCAGGTACGCAGTCCGCGCCGCGGACAATGCGCCAAAGAGCCTGCGGTCATCCTCATCCTGGACCGTCACCTCATAGGATTTCATCGCCTCGGTGATCTTCGCCGAACTCGCCGACAACTCGCCGACAATTTCAGCCTTCTCCGCCGGCGTGGAGGCACGCACCAAACGTTCAAGTCGGATCTGACTTTCCGCAGCCTGACGCGCCACCGTCGCCATCAGGGACAGACCCGGCAGGGAATCGCCGACAATGTCGTCCCCGAGCCTCATCAGGCTCCGCAGTCCCGCGACCGCAAAGATCACCGAGAGCGCGAGCATGATGCAGAGAAATCCCGTGCCGAGCGCAATGCGCCGGCCGATCGTGGTGGAAGCCTTCATGGTGATGAGCGCGAAAGGTTGGACATAGGGGGAAAACGTGAGGCCCGCGGCGGATTTGAACACACGACCGCGAAGGACAGCGCATCGGACGCTGCGTGACAAAATCGACAATCCCCAGCCGAACAACCCAAAAGACCGGCGCTTCCGCAAGTTACGTAGCGCCCGCAAAATGCCCTTGATTATTTTTGTATTTCGCAAAATAGACAATTACTCATGATGCTGAAACAACGCACTGCGATATTCAAGGCGCTGGGGCATCCCGCGCGCCTGCGCATGACCGAATACCTTGGTGGCGGCGAACGTTGTGTCTGCGACTTGGTGGGCGTTGCCGGCCTGGGCTGGTCCACTGTCTCCCGTCATCTTTCGGTCCTCAAACGGGCGGGGGTCGTCACCGATGAACGGCGGGGACCCAAGATATTCTATCGCCTGAACCTTCCCTGCGTGTCCTCCCTGCTGCAATGCCTCGAAAGGGATGACCCACCCAACCCAGAGGGTGTCCGGTGCTGCCCGTCCGCGACGGACACGATGGCCGGCCCCTCGGGCGCTTCGAAAGTCACGTGCTGCGGTTTCCCATGAACCCCCGACCGGATCCGGCATACGAAGGGGCTGGCTCCACGGGAGTCCTGCCTGCCAACCGTCTCCCGGCGTCGTTCCACCCAGCAGGCCGGCCCTCACTTCAGGCCTCACAGTTCAACGACCACCCTCTCGAGGCCGCGAAACAGGCCGCCATGGTTCGCGTCGCATGCTGTCTGGCGGCGACCGTCCCCGCCATCGCGCTGCTCTCGGTCTATTACAGCAAGGAGGAAGGGCTTCACTATTGGATCCGCCTGCTCATGGGCATGGAGCTCGTGGTCGGCTCAGTCAGCCACCTGCTGATGCTCAGGCACCTGTCCATACGGGCTCAAGCCTGGTGGTCGGTCACCTGGCTCACCTTTGCCTCGGCGCTCGCGGAGGCGCACCTGGGCCCCACTATCGGAGGCGGCCTCTCCTGGGTGCTGAGCCTCCTGGTCGCAGTGTTCTTCCTGTCCTCAAACGCCGGTATCGCGGTGGTCGCGGCCTACATCCTCTCCTCCGCTTCCACGATCTTTTTGGTTCACCTCGGCCTCCTTCCACGGCCCGAG
>JAJXVO010000025.1 GCA_021782105.1 bacterium | reverse complement strand
CCTCAATGTACCGCCGCTCGCCCTCGCCCTCGAGCTTGGTCTTGAATGGCGCAGGGTCCAGGTACACCGCCTCGACCCCGAAACGCACCCCCAGTGCCAGAATGCCCGCATCAGGCTTGTCCGAGAAGATCGCGACCACACGCGCATCCCCAAGCCGGCCCTCGCTCTGGGCCGTCAATATCGCCTCCGCATTGCTTCCACGTCCGGAACCAAGGATCACCACACGCATGCCGCCATCCGAGGCAATGCCCCGGAAAAACGCACGCAGAAAAACCGCCCCCCGCCTTCAGCCGCGCCGCGCCGGCCCGCTCGCCGGCAACTCCAGCGTGAACACCGCCCCCGCCATCTCACCTTCGCTCGTCGCAGTCAGGCTCCCGCCCATTTCCCGCGCCGTGTTGAGACTCGAGTGAAGCCCAAATCCATGGCCGTGCTTCCGGGTCGTGAATCCAAAGCTGAATAGTTTCTGCAGGTTCGCCGCCGAGATCCCTACACCGTTGTCCCTCACGACAAACTGCACCCGGCCGCCCTCGCTTTCCCGCAACTCCGCCACCAGCTGCTTGTCGGGCTTCCCCCCGTCGTCCAACGCATGCTTCGCATTGCGGATCAGGTTCACCAGAATTTGCAAAATCTTGTGCTTGGCCGCCCTCACCGTCGGCACCGGCACGTAGTCCCTGCGCACCACGATGCCATGTCGGTTCAGCGAACCCTCACTGATCCGAATCGCCTCCTCAAACAGATCCGCAGGGCTCAGATCCTCCTGGCTGCCCGAGTTGCGCGCATAACTCTGCTGCATGCCCACGATCTCCCGCATGTGATCCACGTCCTTTTTCAGGCGATCAAGCTCCTTGATGAAGCTCTCCCGCTCCACGAGCAGCGCCTGCGAAAGCTGCGCGAGATACGCCGGCACCTGCCGCCCCTTCGGATCCTCAGTCAAATACGAGCCCAGGTCCGCCGCGTGCTGCTCAATGAGCTGCACCGCCTTGGCGAGATTGTTCACCCGCGAGCGCCCCGCCTGCTCCAGCAAAAGGCTGGCCGAGGTCGTCACACTGTTCAGCACGTTGCCGATGTTGTGGAGGACTCCGCTGGATATCTCCGCCAACCCCGCCACTTTCGTGACCTCCACCAGCTCCTCACGCACGCTGGCCAGCTGGACCTGCGCCTCTTTTTGCGCCGTAATATCCCGCGAGATCCCAAAGATCCCAAACACCCGCCCCTCGTGGTCCTTCAGCGGCAGCTTCGTGGTAGAAACCCACGTCGCCGTCCCATCCACATAGGTCTCCTTCTCCTCCACCCCCACCAAAGGCCGCCCCGTCCGCAGGATGTCCCGCTCATTTTCGAAGGCCATCTGCGCGTGCTCCTCCGAGAACAGGTCGAAATCCGTCTTCCCCGCCAGCCCCGTGACCCCCTCACTCCCAAATCGCCGCGCCATGCTCAGGCTCGTGAATACGATTCTGCTCTTCGCATCCTTCGCATAAACATGCTCCGGCCACGTCTCCAATGCCGCCCTCAGGTACCCCGCCTGCGTCAACGCTTCCAAAACCCGCCCTTCCTCCACTCCCCAATACGCTTCGACCGAAAACGCCCCCGCTTCCATCTTTTCTTCCGATTCGGCGGCCGCCGGCGTCTCCCCAGGCTGATCTTGATTCATGCGAATGCACGTTATCGGCAGATTCCTAGGAAGATAAAGCCTGCTTTCAGATATCCCTAAACTTGTTGGCCCCCGCTCCGATATTTCGAGTAACCTTCATTCCGCTTCCGCCATGTCCGCGACCACAGGTACTACCACAGGCACTCAACTCACCGGCCTCGTCTCAGGGTTCGACTGGGGTTCGTTCATCAACCAGATCATCCAGGCCGACTCGGCCCCGATCACGGCGCTCCAGACAAAGCAGAACACCAACTCAATCCAGGTCAGCGCGTTAAATACGCTCAATACGAATCTGACCTCGCTGCAGACGTCGTTGAACACACTCAACGACCCAACGTTGTTCAACCAACGAACGATCGCCTCGACCACTGCCAACACCACCTGGGGCCTTACGGCCGCCAACGGCACCACCACGGGTAGTTACCTTTTTAACGTTTCGCAGCTCGCCACGGCCACCACCCTCAAGGGTACCAGCAACATCGGCGCCGGCCTCACCTCCACTGCAATCAACAGCACGGCCCTGTCCTCTCTTTCGATTGCTACGCCGATCACCGCCGGGACGTTCACTATCAACGGCACCCAGATCAATATTGCGACCTCGGACAGCGTTTCCACCAACCCCGCGCTCACAAATCCACTGTCATCCGTCATCAGCGCCATCAACGGCTCCGCCGCTGGCGTCACAGCCTCGTACGACACCACGAACGACAAGCTGGTCCTCACGTCCAACACGAGTTCGCCCATCGTCCTCGGCGCTGCCAACGACACGTCGAATTTCCTCCAGGCGATGAGGATGTCCAACAATGGCACCACCACCATCCAGAGCTCCGGCACCCTCGGCGACGTTTCGCAGTATGCCGTGTTGAACAGCGCCAACCTCACGACCCCCGTGTCCGGCGCAGGCAGTTTCACCATAAATGGCGTGAGCATTTCCTACAACCCCGCCGTCGATTCACTCACCTCGGTCCTCACCAAGATCAATAGCTCCACGTCCGGAGTCACCGCCGCCTACGACCCCGTCAACGACCAGGTCACCTTCACCAACAACAAGACCGGCAATCTCGGCGTAAGCGTGGCCGATACCACGGGAAACTTGATGCAGTCGCTGGGGTTGACCACGGGCACGACCTCCCTCGGCCTCGATTCCCAGTTCTCCATCAACGGCGGCGGCACCCTCACCAGCTCCAGCAACACGCTCGACACCGCAGCCACCGGCGTCACCGGCCTCACGGTCAACGTCAACAGCACCGGTAGCCAAGACATCACCGTCTCCAACGACACCACCAAATCGACGTCCGCAATCAACGATTTCATCTCGAAATACAACGCCCTCCAGGACTACATCACTCAAGAGACGCAGATCACCGCATCCAACGGTACCGTCACCACCTCCGTGCTCTCCAGCAACCGCGAGGTCCAGGCTTGGGCCACCCAGCTGCGCAACACCGCGTTCAATTCGATCTCGGGTCTTTCCGGCTCGGTCAAGATGCTCAATAATCTCGGCATCGATTTCAATTCGACCAACAACGATCTCTCGATCACGGACAACACGGCGTTTACCAACGCCCTTAATAATACCCCCGCCGACGTCTCCTCCTTTTTTACCGACCCCACCAACGGGTTCTCACAGCAGTTCTCATCGTTCTTCAACTCGGTCCTGGGGCAAAACGGCGGTACCGGCACTCTGAATGCGCAGATTACCAATCTGAATACTCAGAACACCGGCATGGACGCCCAAATCGCGACGATCCAGACCCAGCTCGCCCAGGAGCGTACCCAGCTCACCACGGAGTTCACTGCGATGGAAGACGCCCAGTCACAGGCTAATGCGGACGCCGCTCAGATCGCCAAGCTTTGAACGCGATCCCTCGTACGCTCCCCTGGAGGCTCCTCCTGCCTGCCTTGTTTCTCGCCCTGCTCGCTGGGTGCGATTCTCTTCCGTCGCGCGATAACGCCCGCCTCGGACCCTTCTTTCACCCAACCAACGTCTACGCCGCTCCTCAGCTCCCCGCCAACATCCGGCGGGTCGCCATCATGCCCGTGGGCAGCTCAGCCGGTCTCTCCGAAACCACCCTCGACCAACTCGACGGCTCCGTCGTCCGCTCCCTCAATGAGGTCCAGCGCTTCGAATCCGTGCCCATCACCCGCGCCGAATGCGCACGGATCACTGGCAAACGTTTCGTGCTCTCCACCGATCAGCTTCCCTACGATTTCATTCAGAGCGTGACCGCCAAAACCGCGGCCGATGCCATCCTCTTCATCGACATCACCCACTATTCGCCCTATCCGCCCCAGACGATCGACATCCGCTCCAAGCTCGTCCGACTCGACGACCAAAGCATCCTCTGGAGCATCGACCAGACCTTCTCCGCCACCGACCCCAGCGTCGTCAACGCCGTGCGCAGGCAGTGGTACGCCACCCAGCCGCCCGGCATCCCCGCGGATATGAGCATCAACGCCCTCGATTCACCGTCGCGTTTTGCAGATTACGCCTTCACCGCTTCGTTCGCGACCATGCCTCCGCGGAAACGCTGAACCCGGCCCCACCCACTATCACCGGCAATTTCCGCGTCCGCTCATTTTACCAGTCTCAAATTCTGCGCGTTTTTACTTAACTCAAGTCCTCCCTGATCCGATCTAAAGCCCAATCAATCACACGGCGTTCCCAGTCACTGTCATGGGCAGACCGTCAGAAACTTCTCCCATTCCATGATCAATTCCACGTCCAAGACTGGCTCCGCGCTTCCGCCCGATTACGTGGCGAAGAAGTCCGGCTCCAGCACCAATACGGGTTCCCGTCAGAACTCTACCGACAGTCTTAGCGCGTCGAGCCAGGAAACGCTCCAGAGCATTCTCCAGAGTCAGCCCGAAGTGCGCCCAGATGTCGTCGAACGGGGCAAACAGCTCGCTGCCGGGAATTATCCTCCTGCTGCAATCATCGAGAAACTCAGCGAGATGCTCGTGAATTCCAACGATCTTTCCAATTAAGCAACTCCCCCCGACCATGTCCGTTGCCGGCTACGCAAAGACCTACCAGACCCAATCGATCCTTACGGCGAGCCCTGGGCACCTGGTCCTGATGCTCTACGACGGGTGCCTCAAGTTCATCAGCTTGGCCAAAGAGGGCTTCACCATGCCCGAGAGCAATCCCCGCCGCTTCGAGCTCATCAATCTGAACCTCCAAAAGGCCCAGAACATCATCATCGAGCTCCAAAACAATCTGAACAAGGACGCGGGCGGAGATTTGGCGGTCACCCTCGACCGGCTCTACGATTATTACACCCGCCGACTCTTCGAGGCCAATCTCCACAAACGCATGGAGCCCGTCGTCGAAGTCGAACGTTTCGTCAAGGAACTCAGGGACGCGTGGGCCGAAATGCTCCGTAAGGAAGAGACCACCCGCTTCGATGAAAACCGCGGCGTCGCCTAAGGGTCCGCCCCCGGCCCTGTCGGATCTCGCTCACCTCGAGAATCTCCTCGATTCGCTTCTCATCCTGGTCGAACAGGAGGCCACCCTCCTCCGCCAGGGCCTCGCGATCGAGACACAGGGGATTCAAGCGCGCATGGCGCCCTTGATACAAATTATCGTCCCTCTCACCGAAGGCATCAAAGCGCGCCACGCCCTCCCCAGTTCGACGCGCGCCAAGATCGACCGCATTAAAGACCTCAAGCAGGCGTCGGTGCAATCCGCTCAACTCCACATCGATAGGCTTAAAGCCCAGTTGAGTCGGGTGACCAGCTCTCAGTCGCGCCTCGCCACGATCCGTCCCGTATACGGCAGTCCCCAAGGCAGGGCCTACAAAACTCGGGGCAATTCGCTCGAGCTTCGCGGATAGTTGCGGCGCGTTTTTGTCGCGCCTCTTCGCTTCCTTTATAGGATAGCCAACCGCAAGCAGTTAGCCGACTGCCGCCAGCCCGGACGCTTCGACGACTCCCGACGCTTCCGGACCCGCAACCCATACCTCGGCAACCTGCTCGGCCGAGCGATTCCAATCAAATTGCAGCGAAGTGGGATAAACCGCATGCACCACATGGTTCGCACAGCCACTCCAAGTCATTGCGACTTTCAGGCAGGCCTGGCCGTCGGCTAACACAAAGCTCTGAACCTGTATCGAGCCGCCCTCTTTAAGAGACAGACAAGCCAAGCCCTTGTGAAAGTTCACATACCGCGATCCCTCCAGCGCCTTGCCCGTGTTACGGGCCACTGCGTCTTGGACGAGATTCAAAAAGGAGAGCAATCGCGCGTTCATGGCCTGGGTAATGCTGAACTCGTATCGGCACACCAGGAGCCGCCTTAAACGAAAATTCAAGTTTATTGCCAATCATCCGATGGAGGATGTGCGCTTCCAAGGATCGTGGCTCTCCAATCCACACTGCCCCTGCCTGCCCCGCGGCAGATCTCCGGGGCTGCCGTTCCGCGTCGGCGCGGTCGGCCATGAACTCCTCTGACTCTCCAGTCTCAAAGGCAGCAACCGGCGCGAGCCCCCATGTCGAGGGGGCCGAGGCCCTGGCAGAGCTGTGGAGGCGTTGCGCCATCGATTCCCCCAACGGCATCCTTATCGGCAGAATCGACCCCGACCGAAGCGCAGTCGTGCTCTCCTGCAACATCGCGTTCGAAAGGATCACGGGCCGCGACCGCCGCGAAGCCGAAGGGCGCCCCGCCGTCGAGCTGCTCCAGGCCGAAACTTCCCACGAGGACTGGACCGAAATCGGCAGCAAGCTCGCGGCCGGACGCCCCTTCGACGCAATCGTCGAAGCCATGCGGACCGACGGCCAGACCTTTCTCTGCCACGCTCATGGGTATCCACTCCTTGATGACGACCGGGGGCTGCGCCACTGGGTGCTCGCGATCGCCGACGTCACCGCCGCCGCAGGGAAAATCCGGCGCGAGTTCGAACACCTCGACAGCCTTGGCACCCTCGCCGGCGGCATCGCACACGACTTCAACAACCTGCTCGCGATCATCCTCGGTTACGCAAGCCTCCTCAAACAGTTCTCCCCCGACCAGCCCCGCATCCTCGAGTACAGCAGCACCATCGCCGACGCCGCAACCCGCGGCGCCGAGGTCGTGCGCCAGCTGATGGTCTTCGCCCATCAACACGAACCCGTCCTCGTCGAGGCCGACATCCACTCGTTGATCGCCGACGTCCTCGTGCGAGCCACCGCCGACTGGCCCGAGCAGATTCGGCTCGATTACGATTTCTCGGCAGGCAGGTCGCAGCTCGCCATCGATCCCGAACAGATCGGCCACGCCCTCGAACACGTGCTTCGAAACGCGAGGGAATCCATCGCGGCCTCCGGTTCCGTCACTGTACGCACCCGCGACCGCGGCCCGCTCCCCGATCGCAATCCAGCGCTGAGCTGGCTCGAGATCCAAGTCGAGGACGACGGCTGCGGCATGGACGCCGCCACACGCGCGCACATGTTTGAACCTTTTTTCGCCCGCAACAAAGGCACCGAAGTCCGCGGCATCGGACTCGCCCTCGTCTACGGCATAATGCGCGCCCACCGGGGCCATATCGAAGTCCGCAGCGAACCCCGCCGCGGTACGCTCATCAGTCTCCTGCTCCCCCGCGCAAACCAGATATCCGCCAACCGCCCCAATCCCCCCGCCGACGAACTGTACCGACTTGAATCCTCTGTCGGCATCCTTCTGGTCGAAGACGAGGCCGACCTGACTCGGCTTTGGTCCGGAGTCGCCACCAAACAAGGCTGGGAGCTGCGCTGCGCCTCCAATGCCGACGAGGCCCTCGCTGTTTTCCAGCGCGACGCCGACCGGATCGATTTGGTGTTTTCCGATGTCGGCCTCCCCGGTGAGGTCGACGGCTGGGAACTCTGCGCACGCCTGCGCGCGCTTCGTCCCAAGGTCCCAATCCTCCTCGCCAGCGGATACTTCAAACAAAGCACGGTCAGCCAAGTCAACCTCGCGCCTCCCGTCTCCTTCATTCAGAAACCCTACCTCGTCAACGAGGCAATCGAGGCGATCAATGCTTTGTTAAGACAAAACCCATGAAGGGTTAGCGTTTTAGCGACGGTTCTTTTGTTTTGCCCAAAAGACCGCTCGCATTCATTGGGAAAACGTAAAAAGATCCGTCAAATGCCCCCGGACGCCTTCATTTTCGCTGCGCTTTCCCCAATTTACCCCTAGCCCTGCTGTCCGACTGACCTCGGCATTTTTTTCCTATGTCGCTCGAACGCATCCTCGTCCTCGATGATGAACCAATCATCCAAAAGGTGCTGGGCGAACTGTTTCAAAGGAAGAAGCTCACGGTGACTCTGGCGAGCTCGCTCACGCAGGCGGAGGCGCTCTGCGCCAAGGAGACCTTCGACCTGATGATGGTCGACGTGCGCCTGCCAGATGGCGACGGACAACAATTCCTCGAGCGCGCCCGGACGATGCCCGGGGAACCCCTCGTCGTGATCATGACCGGCCACGGGTCCATCGAGAGCGCCGTCTCATGCATGCGCGCCGGCGCCTTCGACTACCTCATCAAACCATTTTCCTCAGGCCAGATCGAGATCATCATCAAAAAAGCCGAAAGCTACCGTCAGCTCCTGAACGTGAACCGCTATTTTGCGGAGACCGAGGGCGCCGATGAACGCGAGTTTCTCGGACGCAGTCCGTCGATGATCCGCCTGCGCCAGCTCGTCGAACGCGTGGCGCCCACCGACGCCACCGTCCTGATCACGGGCGAAAATGGCACCGGCAAGGAAATGGTGGCGCGCGAACTGTACCGCCGCTCCACCCGCCGAAACGAGCCCTACATCAAGGTCAATTGCGCCGCCCTTTCGGAGAACCTCATTGCAAGCGAATTGTTCGGCCACGAGCGCGGCGCATTCACCGGCGCCACGGAACGCCGCGAGGGGCGCTTCGAGCTCGCCAACAAGGGAACCCTCCTCCTCGACGAAATCAGCGAAATTCCACCGAACCTCCAGGCAAAGCTGCTGCGCGTGCTTCAGGAACGGGAGTTCGAACGCGTGGGGGGGACCAAGACGATCAAGGTCAATGTCCGCATCCTCGCGACCTCGAACCGCGATCTCAGTCAAGTGGTCGCCAACGGCGAATTCCGCCAGGACCTGTACTACCGGCTCAACGTATTTCCCATGCACGTGCCTCCGCTGCGCGAGCGCCCCGAGGATATCGTCGTGCTCGCCGACGCCTTTCTGCAGCGTTTCTCCCGAAAGCACGGCGCAAAGATTCCAGGTTTTTCCGAGGGCGCTCTGGCCACAATGATCGCGTATCCGTGGCCCGGAAATGTCCGCGAGCTGCAGAATGTCGTCGAGCGTGCCGTGATCCTCAGCGAGAACGGCCGGCCCGTGTCCACTGCCGCACTCGGCCTGATGCCGCTTACTCGCGCCACCACCGTCTCAGGGGCTGCCATCTCCGCGCCCCAAGCCCCGCCCCCGTCCGGCACCATCGTCCCTTTCGAACCGGCCGCTCCCTCCACACCGCCCCCCGTTCCACCTTCCACCGGCCCCGCCGCGGCCCCGCTCCCAACCGCCCCGGCCACAAGCATTCCCGCCCCCCTCGCCTCCGAGGCGGTAATCCCGCTCGATGAGATGGAGCGACGCGCCATCCTCAACGCCCTCGAAGTCACCAGCGGCAATCGAACCAAGGCCGCCGAACTCCTCAAAATCTCCATCCGCACCCTCCGCAATAAACTCCAGGAATATCGCGAAGCCGGATTGCTCTCAGGTCCAGGCCTGGATTCCAGCGGCGAATAGGCTCCCAATCCTGATTTTTGGATAGCATCCCATAAAATCTGCCGCCACAGTTTTGCCAAGTCCGCCCCCCAGTGGCTTTCCCTCCATCGTCTTGTGTGAGACTCGCTCGTTTCTCCTTCAATTTCCCTTTCTTTCAACTTAAGCCCGGGCTTAAAAACGTTTAACCCAAGACCAAACGCGCCGATAATTTTCCAAGGTTTATCGCGCCCTTCTATTCTGCTATGCCCACCATCGACTCGATCAGTGAAGACATCTTCCAGGAGACCATGAATAGGTCTGTCCAAGACGTCTTCCGCACCATGCTCGGCCGCTCGGCCAATCTCATCCATGGCACCGGCGCATCCTCCTCGGATGGACAACCTTGGAAACATCCTGTGGAACTCAACGGGCAGCAGGTCGTGGGCACCGTCGGATTCATCGGCGACGTGAGCGGACTGATTTATCTCTATCTCACCGACGAATTCGCCAAGGTCGTCGCCAGTCACCTGCTCGGCATGACGATCCCGGAAGTCGACGCCGCAGGCGATGAAGTGGTGAACGATGCCGTCGGCGAACTCACCAATATGACTGTGGGCGGTTTCAAAAACCAGCTCTGTGATCAAGGATTCCCCTGCCGTCTGACCATTCCCTCGATCCTCCGAGGCAGCAATTTCTCGATCGAGCCCGTCACCGGTGCAACTCGCAGAACCTACCAGTTCGACGTTCAGGGGTACCGGCTGATCACCGATCTGCTGATGAAGACCAGCGACTAAGCCGCCAATTTCCCACGTACATGCGCTATAAAGTACTCACTGTCGACGACTCCAAGACCGTTCGCATCATCGTCAGGAAGGCCTTCAAGCCTTATGACACGGATATCCTTGAAGCGGCCAACGGCGTGGAAGGGCTCGCAATGGCGAGCAAAGAACAACCCGACGTGATCCTGCTCGACATCACGATGCCCGTGATGGACGGCGTGGAGATGCTCACCAAGCTCAAATCCGACCCCGAGCTGAAAGGCATTCCGGTCATTATGCTCACAGCCGAGGGCGGTCGCGATAACGTGCTCAAAATCGCCAAGATCGGCGTGCGCGACTACATCGTGAAACCCTTCAAGGAAGACCTCCTTGTCGAGAAGGTCGGTCGCATCATCGACCTCAAGCCCATCACCGAGGGCCCGGTCAAGACGAAGTCCATTCTCGACCCGTGCACGATTCTCGTCGTCGAGGACAAGCCCACGATCGTGCAGCAGATCCAGGAAGGCCTTAAACACACGCCATGGAAGATCCACGGCATGAGCGCCACCGGCGAAGCCATCGATTTCCTCAGCAAAAACACGCCGGATCTCATCATGATCTCGCTGTCCCTGCCCGATGAGGCCGCCTTCACCCTGTTCCGCCTGGTTCGAGCCAGCGTGAAGACCAAGTACACGCCGATCTTCGGTCTCGTCGTGAAAACCGAGGTCAACACTCAGCAACAGGCCCAGCAGGTCGGCTTCACCTCCATCGCGACCAAGCCGCTCGATGTCGTCGAGCTCGAGTCAAAGGTCGCAAAGGCCATGAACCTCGACACCTCCCGCCGCTATTTCGGCATCGAAGGCGAGTTCTTCATGATGAAGCTTCCCGAGAACTGCACGACGGTCGTGATCAACGAGGTCTCCAACTACCTCAAGCCGAAGGTCTCCGAAGCCGTCGATAGCGGCATCTGCAAGGCGATCATCGACGTGAAGGAAGTGAAGACGCTCAACATGAACGTCATCAAACTGCTGTTCCAGACGATGCAGACCTGCCGCGAACTCGCGCTTCAGTTTGCCCTTGTCGGCAACGAGGCGATCTCCGCCGAATGCAAAGGTTTTGAAGACACACGCAACTGGTCCTTCTTCCCCTCCGTGGAAGACGCCAAGGCCAGTCTGACCAAACCGACAGGTGCCCCGGTCGCAGGGGTCGCCTGATCCAGTCATCCCTCACCGGTGGCGTGCGCTCGCCCGAGGATGCAGCCTCGCCGCCGGCCCTGCGATAGAACCCCGCCTTAGCCGGCGGGGTTCTCCCTTTTCAGGAGCCCGCACCCAATACCGAGCAAGCGAGCAAAACGGATCCCCCGCTTTTGGTTTAAGTCTGGGGTCGAGGCGTCGATACTGAAACTAGGATTTCACCGACCACCCGTCCCTCCCAACGGGATGCGATAAGGAACACACTATGACTTCACGACACTCCTCACCCACGACCGCTCTCAAGCGATTGCTGCGGTGCCTGTCGTTGATACTCCTCCCTGCCCTGACAACCGAGGTCGTTCGAGGAAACCCCGTTTCACGCAGCTTCATGTCGCGCGATCCCATCGACGGTCCTGGCGCCACCTCCCACCGAGGGGAACAGGTTCCTTATCTGACCGCCGTTACGGCCATTCCCCTTCGCTTTGAGGATCTGCCGAGCCCGCCCAACTTCGAGACCGAACCTCTCCCCATGGGTCTGGCGATGCCGGACGACTCGACGCTGCCGACCATTGCGGCGTCAACGATCAAGGAAAAGCCAGGCATCATCCCAGCCACGAACGTCGCGACTTCCGCTTCTCTCTCAAAGACCATAATCACGCCCCTGGCCAAGAAGCCGGAGAATCGGCATCGCGATTCCAATCACGAACTCACGCCCATCCTGCCCGACGACATGCACCACGACGTCAGGCCCGAGGATGTCATCCCGTATTTCCAATTCCCCCATGGGGGAGTCATCCTTAATACTCCTGTCCCATCGCAACCGTCGCAGCCGACCCTGCCTCCCAGTTCGGCCACCTACACTGAGCAATGAAGGTTAGTCTGAAATCCATCTGCGTCGTCTGGATCGCGAGCGCCGTGCTGAGCGCGGCACCGGCACCCGTGGCAATCAAAGGGCCGTCTTCGGGAGGCCCGGTCGTCCGCGTGGCTGCGGGCGTGGGCTATACCGAGAAGGATGAAGTCAACAACCTCATCCACTACGCCACCAGCACGTCAGCCGAAGGACGCTACGATCTGTCGTTGATCGCGTACAAGCAGCTGCTGTCGTATCGCCTCACCGTCGATCAACAGCGCGTCGTGCTCCTGGGCTTCGCCCAGACGCTGCGCAAGAAGGGCGATCTGACGAAGTCCGTGGCGGTATACGAAAAGCTGCTCAGCTCGTATTCGTTGGGCGGCGATGCTCCCGACATCTACCTCGAGTTGGGCCGTACCCTGCGCGCGATGGGGGCGTACAAGAGCGCCATCGACCAATTTTACAACGTCATCAATTCAACCATCAAACTGCCGTCCGACGGTGCCGCGCATTACAGGCAGCTGGCCAAGACCGCGCAGTACGAGATCGCCGAGACGCACTTCGTGGCGGGGCAGTATCTCGAGGCGAGCCGCTTTTTCTCGCGCCTTCGCCTGCTGGACCTCGCACCGGCCGATCGCGCCGAAGCCCATTTCAAGTCGGCTTACGCGCTCTTTCTCGCCAAGGACTTTCTGGGCGCCGTCTCCCAGCTTCGCGGCTTCCTCCAGGAGAATCCCGACAACCGGAATGTTCCCGAGGCCCACTATCTGCTCGCCGTGTCGTACCGCCGCCTGAACCGGCCGATGGAGTCACTCGTCGAGGCCCTCACGCTGTTGCGCACCGAAAAGGCCAAGACAGCCAAGGACCCCAAGCGCTGGGCCTACTGGCAGCGCCGCACCGGCAACCAGATCGCAAACGAATTCTACGAACAGGGCGACACCACCGACGCCCTCACGATCTACCAGACTCTGGCCGACCTCTCGGGCGATCCCTCATGGAAGCTGCCCGTGCTGTATCAGATCGGACTCTGCGAAGAGAGGCTCGGCGAGATGCCCATGGCCGTCGCCAGCTACAAGAGCATTCTTGACAAGCTTAAGGCCTCGAATGGGGATGGGGCATTCAAGGAGCTCTCAGACCTCAAGCAGATGGCCGCCTGGCGCCTGAACCAGATTTCCTGGCAGCAGACCACCCAGGAACGACTCAGCTCCCTCCTTCCGCAACAGCCCACCGCCTTCGCCCCTCCTCCCCCGCCCAATGACTCCAGCGGAGACCCTTCAGCACCACCAACAGTTGTGCGATGAGCTCTACCAGCTCGCGCTGGAGGAAAACCGTTTTCTGAAGCAGCACCAGCGGGTGCCCGACGCTCCGCTGCTTGATCGGAAGCGTCAGCTGCTGGAGCGACTGGAAAAAAGTTTGGCCGCGCTCCGGCAACTCAACATCTCGCTCGCGACGGATGCCCCGGCAAAGGGGGCTTCACCCTCTCAAGATCTCGATCGTGCGGCAGTCGAGCGCGTGCGGGCCAAGGTGATGCAGGTGCTCCATATCGATCGCGAAAACGAGCAGCTGCTGTTCCGCTACAGTCTTTCCGGCGGCGCGAAGCCCTCGGCATCCCAGCCCCCACCCTCGCAACTGCAGCGCCTGTACACGAAGGGGCCCTAGCTTCCCCCTGGGTCAGGATTTGGCCGCCACACGAGTAGCCAAGATCTTGTCGATACGCTGGCGATCCATGTCGACGACTTCAAAGACATGTCCCGCGGCGACCACACGATCGCCCTCCTGGGGAATACGCTCGAGCTGGTCGATGATGAAGCCGCCGAGCGACACGTAGTCCCCATGTCCTTCGCCCGGAATGCGCCGGATGCGAAGCACCCGCTTCACGTCCGCGATCTCCATCGCCGCATCGATCAGCCAGGAACCGTCGTCGCGACGCCGTGCGGAGGGCAGCGTCCGCTGCCCTTTCTCGGGCACCTGCCCCAAGACCGTCTCAATCACGTCGTGCAGGGTGATCATCCCCTGGATGCTCCCAAACTCATCCGTCACCAAAGCAAAATGAGTCCCCCGGTGACGAAACGCATCGACCAGCTTGAGCACCAGCGTGGATTCGGGGACGACGATCGGCGCGACAGCCACGCTGCGGAGATCCACCGTACCCGTGAGCGCAAGATTGGCCCACAGCGCCTTCACGGACACAGCGCCCACCACATTGTCGCGATTCCCCTGATACACCGGAAATTGGGAGTGTCCGCTGGCCACGATCTTCCTCCAGTTAGACTCTGGCGCGTCGTCGAGATTCAGCCAGACGATGCGGGTTGAGGGTGTCATCAGCTCCCCGACCTTCAGCTGGTCGAGGCGGAATACGCCCTCGACCATGTCGCGCTCGGACTGGTGGAACACTCCCGCGCCCAGCCCCTGCTCGATCAATCCCTTGACCTCGTCTTCGGACACGGGCGGCTCAGAGTTGGCGGAAAGTCCGAGGGCGTGCACACAACGGTCGGTGGACCAGCTCAGGAATGACACCACCGGACCGGCTGCACGCGCAAAACGGCGCATGGGACGAGCCACCAGGGAGGCGACACCCTCCGGGTTCGCCAACGCGAAACGCTTGGGCACAAGTTCGCCGATGAGCAGAGAGAAAAAGGTCGTGATCGAGATCACGATCACGAATCCCATACTGTGTCCGTAGGGGGAGATCCACCGGAAGGAATCCAGCCAGTCTCCAAAGGGAGCGGCCAGCGTGACACCCGAGAAAGCGCCCGCAAAGACGCCGATGACCGTGATGCCGACCTGCACGGTGGCCAAAAAGTCGTTGGGTGAATTGGCGAGGATGAGCGCCTCCCTTGCACGCTCGTCGCCCTGCTCGGCTCGTTGCTGGAGGCGTATCTTGCGCGCGGACACGACCGACATCTCTGCCATGGCAAAGGCTCCATTCACGAGGAGCAGCGCGACGAGCATTAGGATTTCCCAGAGCATGGACGTGCGAGACTTGGGGTTAGGCCATAGCCGACGAACCGGCCTGTTCCAAGGAAAAGGCCCCGGGGGACCAAAAGGTTCCGGGGCCCTTCATCAACGGCGGGTGGCCGTTTTTTATGATGCTACACCCGTGTCGGCTGTAGGCGTCTTTTGCTTGAAGATGAGTTTATCACCGTCGCGGTCCACCAGAACGGGTTCACCGTCCTTGATGTCGCCACGGAGCAGGGCCTCGGCGAAAGGATCCTCGAGGTAGTGCTCAACGGCCCGACGGAGCGGACGGGCGCCGTATTTTTCATCGTACCCTTTCTCAATGAGGAGGGTTTTCGCATCGTCGGAGAAATCGAGGGTGATTTTGCGTTCGACGAGCCGCTTTGCAAACTTTCCAAGCTCGATCTCGATGATCTTCACCAAATCGTCCTTCGCGAGGGGGCGGAAGAAGATGATGTCCGAAATGCGGTTCAGGAACTCCGGCTTGAAGACCTTCTTGGACTCCTCGAGCACCTTCTCGCGCATCTTCTCGTGGTCGCTGAAGCCCGAGGCCGCGGCGCCAAAGCCGACCGTGGTCTGGCGCTGCAGCACCTGGGCGCCCACGTTGGATGTCATGATGATGATCGTGTTGCGGAAATCGACCGTGCGGCCCAGCGAATCCGTCAAGCGTCCGTCCTCGAGGATCTGAAGGAGCAGCTGAAGCACGTCGGGGTGCGCCTTTTCGACCTCGTCGAAGAGGATGACCGAATAGGGACGGCGGCGGACCTGTTCGGTGAGCTGGCCACCCTCCTCATAGCCGACGTAGCCCGGAGGCGAGCCGACGAGGCGGGAGACGGCGAACTTTTCCATGTACTCGCTCATGTCGATCTGGATGAGCGCGTCCTGGTTGCCGAACATCTGGGCGGCGAGCTGCTTGGCAGTCTCGGTCTTGCCGACGCCCGTGGGACCGACAAAGAGGAAGGAGCCGATTGGGCGGCGGGGATCCTTGAGATCGGCGCGAGAACGGCGCAGGGCGCGGGCGATGGCACTGGCCGCGATTCCCTGGCCGATAACGACCTTCTGAATCTCGGCCTCGAGATTGAGCAGGCGTTCGCTTTCCCTTTTCTCCATCCGGGAAAGCGGGATGCCCGTCCAATCCGCGACGACCTGCATCACGAGATCCTCGTCGATCCGGGTGCGTTTTTCCTCGCGGGCCTTTTTCCATGCCTCGGTGCGCTGCTCGAGTTCCTGGCGGAGATGCTTCTCCCGGTCGCGGAACTTGGCGGCCTCCTCGAAATGCTGCTCGCTGATGGCCTTTTCCTTGTCGGCGCAGACCTTGTCGATCTCCTTGCTGAAGTCCTCAAGTTCGGGCGGGCGATTGAGCGAGGCGATGCGGGCGCGGGCGCCTGCCTCGTCCATGACATCGATGGCCTTGTCGGGGAGGAAGCGTCCGGTGATGTAGCGATCGGACAGCTTCGCCGCGGACTCCAGGGCCTTGTCGGTGAACACGGCCTTGTGGTGATCCTCGTACTTGCTGCGGATACCCTTGAGAATCGTGATGGAGTCCTCGACGGACGGCGGTTCGACCTTCACGGACTGGAAACGGCGGTCGAGGGCGGAGTCCTTTTCGATGTACTTGCGGTACTCGTTCATTGTGGTGGCTCCGATGCACTGGAGCTCGCCGCGGGACAGGGCCGGCTTGAAGATGTTGGACGCGTCCATGGCGCCCTCGGCGGCGCCCGCACCGACGATGGTGTGGAGCTCGTCGATGAAGAGGATGACGTTTTTGGCGCGGCGGATCTCGTCCATGACGGCCTTAATGCGCTCCTCGAACTGGCCGCGGTACTTGGTGCCGGCGACCATGAGGGCGAGATCGAGGGTGACGACGCGGCGGTCGCACAGGATCTCGGGGACGAGACCGTTGGCGATCTCCTGAGCGAGGCCCTCGACGATGGCGGTTTTGCCGACGCCGGCCTCGCCGATGAGCACGGGATTGTTCTTGGTGCGGCGGCAGAGGATCTGGATGACGCGGCGGATCTCGTTTTTGCGGCCCACGACGGGATCGAGTTCACCCTTTCGTGCGAGTTCGGTGAGATCGCGGCCGAAGGCCTTCAGTGCAGGAGTCTTGACTTCCTTCTTTCCGGTGCCGCCCTCCTCGGGACCGGAGGAGCCGCGGGACTGCGGCATGGGAGGCTCATCGCCGCCGCCCTCGGTGGGGCCGCCGGCGGAGAGCTGCGGATCGAGTTCGCGGAGGACTTCCTGGCGGGTGCGCTCGATATCGATTTCGAGCGACTTGAGCACGCGGGCGGCGACGCCCTCGCCTTCGCGCAGGAGACCGAGGAGGATATGCTCGGTGCCGACGTAGGAGTGATTGAGTGTCTTGGCCTCCTTGCCCGCGAGGGCGAGGACCTTCTTCACGCGGGGCGTGTAGGGGATGGAGCCCTGCACCTTCATCTCTGCGCCCATACCGACCTGCTTCTCAACGGCATTGCGAACGGTCTCGAGGTCGAGGCCCATCTTCTGGAGCACGCTCACGGCGACGCCCTGGCCGAGTTTGATCAGGCCGAGGAGGATGTGTTCGGTGCCGACGTAGTTGTGGTGAAACCGGTCAGCCTCCTTGCGAGCCAGCGCGAGCACCTGCTGCGCACGCGGCGTGAAGTTGTTCATGGGCTCTTGAGACATGGTAGTTTGAAGGAGTTTGAGGTTGCACCCGCCTGCCTATTAACGGACCGGCAGGGTCAGGAAAGTGTGACGTGTTCGTAATCGGGGCGCGGGAAGGACCAGAATTCGTTGCGCAGGCGAGTGGCGCGGAGGATGTCGCGCTGGGCGGGCTCGAAGGTGCCTTTCTGGGCGTGCTGGAGATGGCCTGGCTGGGCCTCGATGAAAAGCCGGTCGACCACCGCGCGGTTTTCGGCGGGGAATACGCTGAGGTCCACGCCGAGTCGGATAAGGGAGAGCAGATTCATCGCCTCACTGGAGGACAACAGGTGGCTGTTCTGAAGGATGCCGTAGGCGCGGCCGACCTTGTCGAAGAGCTTCTGTGCGTCCGCTTCGAGCAGCTTCGCGCGGGCGTTTTCCTCGTGCTCGATGATGGACTTCAACACGGCCTCAAGGCGCTTGATGATGTCCTCCTCGGATTCGCCGAGGGTGGTCTGATTGGAAATCTGGAAGATGGAGCCCGAGGCATCTGACCCCTCGCCGAAGAGACCGCGAACGACCATGCCGAGCTGATTCACGGCGCGGACGATCTTCTCCATCTGATTGGAGATGACGAGCGCGGGCAGGTGCATCATGACCGAGCCGCGCATACCGGTGCCGAGGTTGGTCGGGCAGGCCGTAAGGTAGCCGAGCGAGGGAGAGAACGCGAAGTCGAGAGCGCTTTCGAGATTGGAATCGAGCTCATTGATTACGGACCAGGCCTTCTTAAGCTGGAAGCCGGCGCGGAGCACCTGAATGCGGAGGTGATCCTCCTCGTTGATCATCACGGACATCGCCTGATCGCGGCTGATGACGACGCCCGCGCCTTCCTTGGCCCCGCTCAGTTCGCGGGAGATGAGGTGGCGTTCCACGAGGATCTGGCGTTCCAGTTCGCCGATCTCCTCGATGGAGAAGGCGTGGGAGCGCTTCATGATCGGCGTGGCGGAGACGGCTTTGCGGCAGGTGGCGACGATCTCGGTGCGTTCGCGGGAGTTTGCCCACCCCGGGAAGGAATGGTCTGCGATATTTCTCGCGAGCCGGATACGCGTCATGAGCACGATGGCGCACTTGCTCGTGGTGCCGTCGGTCAGTTCGGAAGGAGAGTCGATGAGTTGCGTGAGCGACATGGTGGCGGGGCCTCAGCGTTGAGGAAGGTCCCCGACGGCGGAGCGGACCTGGGCGATTTCGTCGCGGAAACGCGCGGCGTCTTCATAGCGCTCGCTCTTGATGGCTTCCGTAAGATCGGTTTCGAGTTTGTTGAGCCTGGCGTGCAGGGACTGCCGGCTGATGGCCTGATGCGGGACCTTGCCGACATGCCGCACGCCCTTGTGCATGCCTTCGAGCATGGGATCGATCATCTCCTTGAAGGCGTCGTAACAGGACGGGCAGCCGAAGCGGCCGTATTTTTTGAAATCGGCCTGGGTGAACCCGCATTTCTCGCATCGCATGCCCGACGTGGCGACGGGCTCGGTGTTAAGGGCGGCCTTCACCAGCAGGTCGGCCAGGGAGAACCCGCTGGGATCGGTGACTCCCTTGGCCTGCGCACAAGCCTCGCAGAGATCTATCTTGTGAACTTTGTTGTTCACAATCTGCGTGAAATGCACCGTGGCGGGCTTGCCGCAAATCTGGCACTTTAAGTTGGAGGCCATGAAATAGGTGAAGGAGCTTTTGGATTATCCTCTATGCGCGCGATGAAGTGTAACAACTCTGTCGCATTTTTCCATCCTTCTGCACACATCGTGCCGTGAAGAGTTCACTCTGAAGAGTGAAATCTGCGACGGAAATGACGCGACAGGACGTCGCATTCGTGAAACTGCGTAGCGTAAATATGGCGCGGCAGGAGGTGGTCTCAAAGGGGTTCAGATTCGGGTTCCCTCCGTGAGCACGCGGCGGCGGAAGGCGGCGAGAATTTTTTCGAAGATCGGGCCGGGCCTGCCCGCTCCGACTTCGCGGCCGTCGAGTTTGACGACCGGAATGACCTCAGCGCCTGTGCCCGTGAGGAAGGCCTCGTCGGCGTTCCAGACGTCGTAACGGGTGAGGTCGTGTTCCTCAATGGGCACGCCCACTTCGCGTGCGATGTCGAAGATGCTGTCACGCGTGATGCCGCGCAGGGCTCCCGCCTGGGAGGAAGGCGTAAGGATGCGGCCCTTGTGGACGATGAAGATGTTGTCGCCCGTGCACTCGGCCACGTAGCCCTGATCGTTGAGCATGATGGCCTCCAGGGCACCTGCCTGGCGGGCCTCGATCTTGGCCAGGATGTTGTTGAGGTAATTGAGCGACTTCACGGCGGGCGGCAGGGCAGCCGGGCTCATGCGGCGCGTCGCCACCGTCACAATTTCGAGTCCCTTCTCGTAATATTCCTTCGGATAGAGGGCGATCTTGTCGGCGATGATGAACAGTGACGGCGTGGCGCAGAGCCAGGGCGAGAGGCCGAGATCGCCGACACCGCGGGTGACGACGAGGCGGATGTACCCGTCGGTCAGATTGTTGCGGCGACAGGTCTCGCAGGTGGCCTCAGCGAGTTCCTTTCGGCTGAGAGGAAGCTTCAGCATGAGGGCCTTGGCGGAGTACTCGAGGCGCTCAAGGTGCTCATCCAAGCGAAACACGTTGCCCTTGTACAGGCGTATGCCTTCGAAAATTCCATCGCCATAAAGCAGACCGTGGTCGAAGACCGAAATCTTGGCGTCCGCAGCGTCAACGAAGTTTCCGTCGAGATAGATTTTCATATGAGCGGGCCACTGTAGGCGGGGCCTCAAAGGTTTGTCCAGTCCCAGGGGACGTTTTTGCCCCGGCTGATGCCGGCGGCGCTCTCCTGTGAGTACGCCTCGGGGCGTCGGCCGGATGAACTGGAGTGAACCGCGGCTTTGCCAAATGCACAATTCATGCATTGTCTTTCTTCAAACTGATTCAATCCCACGGACATGACCCCTTCAGCGGTTTCCCCAAACGACACTCCCCTCACCTACATCATCGGCCACAAAAATCCGGACTCCGACGCGATCTGTTCCGCCATCGCGTATGCGGCGCTCAAGGAGGCGCAGGGAGCGAAGGGCTATGTGGCCGCGCGATGCGGCAATTCCAACGAGCGAATCGACACGATTCTCAAGAAATTCCGCCAGCCGCTGCCTGTTTATTTGAGCGACGTCACGCCCCGGGTTCAGGATCTGATGGCGTCGGAAGTGTATTCGGTCAATGAGAACGCGACCTGTGCGGAGGCGCTCGAGTTGATCGAGCACCACGACGTGCGTGTGCTGCCGGTGCTCGCATCGGAGCGGCGCGTGGTCGGCACGATCTCGATCACCCAGCTGTCGGGCCACTTCGTGCCGCGCATCAGCACGCCACGCGAGATGCGCCATGTCCACACCCGCCTGAGCAACATCACGCGTGCGTTGAAGGCCCGCGTGCTTCACATGGAGAAGGAGGACGCCGCCGAGGATCTGTTTGTCCGGATCGGAGCGATGGATGTGCGCTCCTTCGGGCGCATCCCCGAGTCGACCTCGGCGACCCCCGAGCAGACGGTCATCATCGTCGGCGATCGCTGGGACATCCAGCAGCGTTCGATCCAGATGGGCGTGCGCCTGTTGGTTATCACGGGCAATCTCGAACCCGATGCGGAGGTGGTCGAGCAGGCGAAGCAAAACCATGTGAGCCTGATCGTGAGCGCGTACGATTCCGCGACGACTGCGTGGGTCATCCGCACGGCGTCGACGATCGACCTGATGGTGGACCGGCATTTTTCAGCGGTGAGCGGCGACATGCGGATCGCGGAGGCGCGGAGGAAATTCAACCTCACGAATGCGCCTGCATTCATGGTGGTGGACGATGAAGGCAAGCTGGTGGGCGTGCTCGGGAAGAGCGACATGCTCAAATCCTCGCAGACGCGCCTGATTCTCGTGGATCACAATGAAATCACGCAGGCAGTACCGGGGGCGGACCAGGTCTGCATCGCTGAGATCATCGACCACCATCGCCTCGGGCCGCTAAGCACCCAGCAGCCCATCCTCTTCATCAACGAGCCTGTCGGCGCGACCTCGACGATCATCGGCGACCTGTTTCGTCAGGCCGGACTGAAACCCAGCCCAGAGATCGCGGGCATCATGATGAGCGGCATCATCACCGACACGCTGAGCCTCCACAGCCCCACTTCCACCGAGAAGGACGCGTCTATCCTCGACTGGCTCTCGAAGATTTCGGGCGAGGATCCGCGCGAGCTGGCGGATCTGATCTTTAGCTCGGGTTCAGTGATCATCGCGAACTCCCCGGACAAGGTGGTGCGCTCGGATTTCAAGGTGTACGAGGACGATCTCGCCCGTTTTTCAGTCTCGCAGGTCGAGGAACTGGGCTTCGGCAATTTCTGGAAGCACAGCGCGGCCCTCGGCGCGGCTCTCGACTCGCTGCGCAAGGAGGAGCATCTCATGTTCGCCGGCCTCCTGATCACCGACATCAACACGCAGAATTCGCTTCTGTTGGTCAGGGGTGAGCAGGCCTTCATCCAGCGAATCTCCTACTCGCACGTCGGGGAGGATGAAATCTTCGACATGCCCGGCATCGTAAGCCGCAAGAAGCAGCTGATCCCCTACATCACTTCGGTGCTCAGGGAGATGCAGTCCGACGGCGTCCTGCGCAACAGCTGAGCCTGAAGGGAGGAGGACAGAGGACAGATCTCAGCCGTCGGAGGCCAGCGACCGGATACCAAGTCACAGACCTCCGCTCTCAGTCCTCTGGTTTTTGTCTTCCGACCTCTGTCTTCTGGCTTCTGTCCTCTGGCTTCTGGTTCCCGTCCCGCTCACACGGCGTTCGTGTCGATGAAGCGCTTGATCGCGGCGGGTTCGGCGGCGATGCGATGCTTCACGAGCGGCCGAGCCTTGAGCGCCTCGAGGGACGGATGACGGGGCTCGACGCCAATGGCGGAAACGATGGTCTCGGGAAACTTCGCGGGATGCGCGGTCGCGAGCACGACGCTGACGCGGTCGGGGCGCACGTCCTTGAATCCGCAGGCGGTGTGGGGATCGGCGATGTAATTAAATTTTTGGTACAGGTCGCGGATGATGCCGGGGATGTCGGCGTCGTCGCAGCGCGAGGCGGTGAAGCAGTCGCGGTCGAAGCGATCGAAGCGGTAGGCGCCGTCGGTCTTGAGAGCGCCCATCACCTCGCGCACGCGCGCCGGGTCGGAGCCGAGACTGTAGTATAGGAAGCGCTCGAAGTTGGAGGCGATCTGGATGTCCATCGAGGGTGCGAGGCTCGGGTGAACGTCACCGATGCGGTACTCGCCGGTTTGGAAAAGGCGGTAGAGAATGTCGTTTTGATTGGTGGCGACGCGGAAGCCAGGGATGGGCACGCCCATGCGGCGGAGCATCCAGCCGGCGAGGACGTTTCCGAAGTTGCCGGTGGGCACGACGAACTCGATCCGAGGCCGGACCTCCGCGGGGAGGCGGAGCCATGCCCAGAGGTAGTAGACGCACTGGGCGAGGACGCGGGCGAGGTTGATGGAGTTGACGGCAGAAAGGCGGTGACGCGTGCGGAAGTCCTGGTCGCCGAACACGTCCTTGAGGGCGGCCTGGGCGTCGTCGAAGGTGCCGTTGACGCACAGGGCGAAGACATTGGGCGCACCGGTGCAGGCCATCTGGCGTTCCTGGAGCGGAGAGGTGCGTCCGTCGGGATAAAGGATGAAAATGGCGGTGCCGGGCTTGCCGAGCAGGCCGTGGATGGCGGCGGAACCGGTGTCGCCCGAGGTGGCGCCGAGGACGTTGATCGACTGGCCGCGCTCGCGGCACTGGCGCTCGTAGAGGTTGCCGAGGAACTGAAGGGCGAAGTCCTTGAAGGCGAGTGTGGGCCCGTGAAAGAGCTCGAGCACGAACGTGCGTTCGTCGAGCTGCACGAGCGGAGCGACGTCCTTGTGATCAAAGGTCCGATACGCGCGCTCGGCCATGTCGCGGAGCTCGGCGGCGGGGATGTCGGTGGCAAAATGCCCAAAGAATTCGGCGCAGAGTTCCGGGTACGTGCAGCCGGCCCAGCGGGCCAGCAGCCCCGAGAGGTTGGGCAGCCGCTCCGGCAGGAAGAGTCCGCCATCCGGAGCGAGCCCGGTGGCAACGGCATCGGAGAAGCTGAGGGCGGGCGTCTGGCCTCTGGTGCTGATGTAGTTCATCCTAAATTAGGCGGTTGTCGTTGAACCACAGAGCACAGAGATCACAGAGAAAGTCAGTCGGAGAACGAAATCGGAAGCACTTCGCCTGTCGGGTGATTCGCCAAGTTATCCGAGAACCGGAATTCCTGCTCCGTGATCTCTGTGCCTTGTGGTTCAATTTCGGTTACCAAGATCGTCGCGTGGCTTCGAAAAAGCCCGTTCCTCGCAAAAACCGAAAGATCATTCGAGGAGGTTCGGTCGGGACCGCACCTCCGATGTCCTCACTGATCCAGTCCGAACGCCGTGTGCACGGCGCGGGCGGCGTCGTCGGCCTTCGACTGGTCGATGGCGACGGTGATGCGGATTTCGGAGGTGCTGATGAGGTCGATGT
>JAJXVO010000267.1 GCA_021782105.1 bacterium | reverse complement strand
CGCCAGAAGGACTTCCACGCCCAGTTCCTTGAGCCAGGCGGCCCAGCCACAGGGTTCGGGCTCGGGCGGTTCGGCCACCACGGCGCGGACCAGCGCACCACGCGCGAGGTCGACTTCGAACAGGCCCGCCTTGGCGGCGGCGCCAAAATGGGACGAGAAGGTTTCGTTTTCAGCCAGTGGAAGCGCGATGATCATAAAGGAATAGCCGAGATCGGGGAAACCGCAGCGGACCGTCGCTTCGTACACCGGTCATCGGTGGAAGCAAATCCGGCGCGGAGGCCGATCGTCTTTTTGAGCTTATGCCCATAACCTCTCCGCATTCAAGATCCGATTTTCAGGAAGCGGCGAGGAAATGGGTCGGGAACCAAGCGGTGATCCGACAGTGCCGGCCCGAATTCGATTGTCCTCAGGCGTTAGGGAAATCGGCTTCCCCAGCATTCGTCCCTGCTCCGCCTCCCTCGTTTCGTTCGCAGCTTTGCCCAATGCCACCGTCGGATCTGGAACGCACACCACGCTCCTCCCCGGTCACTCGGAGCGGAGGGTGGCGTTCGGGTCGACATGAGTGGCCCGCCGGGCGGGCAGCCAGCAGGCGACGAGCGCCACGACCAGCAGCACTGCGGAGACTTCAGCCATGGCGGGGAGATCGGCGCCCTCAAGGCGTGGCATCAGTGCGGTAAGAATCCGCCCGAGACCGACCGCGCCCGCGAGTCCGACAATCAACCCGATCCCCGTGAGCACGGCGCCTCCTTTGAGCACGAGGCCAAGGACGTCGACGGGCCGCGCACCCAGCGCCAACCGGATTCCAAATTCGCCGGTGCGCTGCATGACGGTATGCGAGATGACGCTGTAGAGTCCGACGGCGGCAAGGATTAGGCCAAACAGTGCGAATCCGCCGAGGATCTGGCCCATCAGGCGCAGGTTGCTGTTTCCGTCGTCGATGAACTGCCGCACGGTTTCGACCTGGTCCACGGCGAGATCCGGGTCGACCTCCGACACTGCACGCCTCAGGCCGTCCGCCAGGGACGCTGGAGCCGGGCCGCGCACGACGAGATTCGCCCAAGCCCAGGGCTCATCGACCAGGGGCTTGTAAATTTGCAGGCGAGTCGACGGCTCAACAAAACCCGCCGCCATGTCGACGTCGCGGACGACCCCGATCACTTCGGCGGTGGTCACATAGCCGCTGTCATCCGTGCGTATCCGATGTCCGAGTGCGCTTTGTCCGGGCCAAAACCGTCGAGCCAGCGCCTCGTTGACGATGATGACCAGGGGATCGGTCGCCTTGAGGTCGGGAGGAAAGTTCCGCCCCTCCAAAAAGAGAATCCCCAGAGTCTTGAAATAGTCGGAGGTCACCATCACGTGAGCGGCACGCGGCGCCTGCACGGAGGGGTTGCCCGCCTGGCCGTCGACATAGATTGGGCGCACCCCCGTGTAGTCGTCGAGTGGCAGTGAGCTGCAGAGTGCCGCGTGTTCGACTCCGGGCATCGCCGCGAGGCGTTGTTCTATTTTGTGAAACAGGGCGTAACGCGCGGGCTCGGTCTCGTAGCGCGACTCCGGAAGGGGCAAGCCCGCCGTGAGCACCTGTCCGGTGTCCCAGCCGGTGTTGCGCTCGAGGAGACGGGAAAATCCCTTTTGCATGATGCCGGCACCGGCCAGCAGGACGAGCGCCAGGGCGACTTGGGCTACGACGAGGACGTTGCGAATCTGGTGATGCCCCCGGCCGACCGTCGATCCCCGGGCTCCCTGCTTGAGGGCAGAGTTGAGGTCGATGCGGGACGCGAGCCACGCCGGGGCGATGCCGAAGACGACTCCTGAGACCAGGGAGAGCACCGTCGTGAGCGCGAGGATTGGAGCATCGATCCTGAGATCGACGCCATCCGCCCCGCCCAAAAACAGATGCTGCTCCAGAAAGCGGTTAAGCCCGAAAGCCACGAGCAGGCCGAGCGCGCCTCCACCGAACGCCAGCACCACGCACTCGACCAGTTGGTGCGCAATCAGGCGAGCGCGCGATGCGCCGAGCGCAGCCCGGATCGCCAGGTCACGCAAACCTGCGATGGCCCGCACCAGTTGCAGGTTGGCGAGATTGGCACAGGCGATAAGCAGCACGAAACCGGCGAGCCCGAGCAGCAGCCAATACATCCGGCGGGTGGCGTCGGGCAGGAGTGCCTTCTGCAGCGGCAAAACCCGGTAGTGCAGGCCCGCGTAACGCTGCGGAAGTGCGCGTTCCTGAAGCGATGCCAGGGGACCATAGGCGGCGGCCACCTGACCTGCCTTGAACCCCGGCTTCAACCTGCCCACGAGTTCGAAGGCCTTGTAATCGCGACTCGTCAGCTGGTCATGCGTGTAATTGAGCGGACGCCACAACGCGGGGCTTCCCCAGAGCATCGGATCGTCACACGTCGCCGGCATCACGCCGATAATCGTCACGGCCTGCCCATCCAGCCGCAGGGTGCGTCCCAGCACGCTCGGAGATTCGCCGTAACGCTGAACCCACAGATCGTGGCTGATCAGAACCACCTGGTTTTTCCCCTGTTTCGTCTCCTCGTCGGTGAACGGCCGTCCTATCAGCGGACGGATTCCGAAGGTGGTGAATAAATCCGCCGACGCCGCGATACCCAGCATTCGCTCAGCTGGGCGCCCCTGTTCTGCGACAGAATAATACACGCGCCACAGGCTTGTCAGCGATTCCAACGGCACTGTCTGCGCGCGGATCTCCCGGACCTCGGCCTCGGCGAATTCGCGCAACTCACCGTGCCGGGTCGTCGCCAGGATTCGAACCAATTGCCCGGCGTGGGGGAAAGGCCCGACGCGGAACAGGGCCGCGTCGACCAGACTGAACATCGACGTGTTGACGCCGATACCCAGCGCGAGGGTCAGCAGTGCGATGGTCGTATAACCCGGAGCGCGGCGCAGGGCGCGGAAAACAACGATGAAGGTGGACATGGGGTAATTCGAGTCCTCCCGAGGGCAGGCCGTGTTCGCCTGATTTGTCGCCGCCGCCGGGATTTTCGCCAGCTGTAGGCGAGGTCGTTTCTCTCGGAAGCAGCGCTCAATCCCAGATCGGGCGCCAATTTTTCGGATACGAGGAGAGCGAGTTGAGCGACTCCATTTCGGAAGGGCTGAGACGATAGCCTGCAGCGCCAAGCGACTCCTGAAGCTGCGCGGCGGTGTTGGCGCCGACAATCGGGGCCGTCACGACGGGATTTGTCAGCAGCCAGGCGAACGCGGTCTGCGAAACGGTCTTCCCATGGGAGGCGCCGATCTTTTCCAATTCGTCGATGAGCGCGAAGCCGCGGTCATTGGCATAGAGTTCCCGCACCTCTTCCGCACGGATGCTCTCCACCTTCACGCCCCGCCGGTATTTGCCCGTGAGGAACCCGCACCCTAGCGGCGAATAGGGCATGACGCCGAGACCATGGTGTTTGCACAGCGGCATCGCCTCGATCTCGAATCCCGCACGCTCCATCAGCGAGTACTGCGGCTGATAGCTGACGAAACTCGCGTAGCCGTGCCGGTCGCTTTGCCAGAGCGCCTCCATCAGGCGCCAGGCAGGGTAATTGGAGGCGCCGATGTAGCGCACCTTGCCGGAATGCACGAGATCGTCGAGGGCCGAGAGCGTCTCGTCGATCGACGTATCGAGATCGACCCAGTGGCATTGAAAGAGGTCGATGTGATCGGTCTGCAGGCGGCGCAGCGAATCCTCGCAGCAGCGAATCACGCGAGCGCGGGAGAGTCCCTCGCCATCCGGCCCCTCCCACATTTTTCCGCGCACCTTGGTCGCGAGCACGATGCGCTCGCGGGTGCCGCGCTGCTTCATCCAACGGCCGATGATTTCCTCGGATTCGCCGGCGGCGGCCAGGCCGCGCGGACCCCACATCGTGTAAATATCCGCCGTGTCGATAAAGGTGCCGCCCGCGGCGACAAAGGCGTCCATGACAGCGATCGAGTTTGCCTCGTCGGTGGTCCAGCCAAACTGCATCGTGCCGAGGCATAGTTCCGAAACCTTCAAGCCCGTGCGTCCGAGTCTGCGATAGTTCATGACTGCAAGGCTTGGGACCGCGCCCGGAGGTTGTCACGCGCTTCCCCTCCCGGATAAATTCCCACATTAGAGCATGGCGCAACGTCACCGCCAACTGATCGTGCCGGGCTGGCGGACGCGGACACGGCTTTGGCGTTGACCGAGTTGCTCAACCCCTTCTGTTTGATCGGTCCCGGCGCTTTCCGACTTTGCCGGGACCCGCGGTTCGCCGCGGGGTCAAGCCAGCCCCCTAAACCCCACCAGCCTCTGCCGCATTTCCCGCGGCATCCCACGCCACGCATGAAACCCTTCCGGTCTTCGCTGTTCTGGATCGCCGCGCTCGTTCTCACCTTCGCCGCAGCGGTCTACTCGTACACCCATTACACCCGCGCCTTCCCCATCCTGAATCAGAAGATCACGATGGATCGCAGCGGCGCGACGCGGGCGGCCCTCGATTTGGCCGGAAAGTTCAAGTGGAGCCCTACCCGCAACGCGGACGCGGTTGCCCGCCTCACGCAGAACTCCGATCTGATGGACTACATCGAGCTCGAAGCCGGCGGAAAAGCGAATCTCGGAACGCTCGTCGCCTCGGGCGAAATCAAGCCCACCCGCTGGGACGTCCGGTTGTATCGGGAAAAGGACGCTGCAGAAACCCTCGTCGAATTCTCACCGCAGGGCCAGTTCCTCGGCTTTTCCGAAAAACTTCCCGACGCCCAGGCGGGGCGAAACTTGACGGCCGACCAGGCCCGCGCGCTCGCCGTGGGCGGGGCCTCCGCGATGGGTCTCGGACTCGACGGCTTCAAGCTCGCCTCCTCGACCGACAACCGTGTCAGTTCAGGGCGGATCGACCACACGTTCACCTACGAACGCCCCAACCCGCATCTCGGCGCGGGACGCGAGCAATGCGTGCTGGTCGTGCGAGGCGACCGCTTCAGCGGCTACTCCCGCGGCGTCAAAATTCCCGACGAGTTCTTCAGTCGCTTTTCGGCGATGCGTGCGTCGAACAAGGACATCTCGATCGCCTCGGAGATCGCGATGGGATTGATCCTCGTGCTGGGTGGCGTGGTCGGCGGCCTGATCTTTCTGGCGGGAAAGTCGAAGATCGGCTGGC
>JAJXVO010000266.1 GCA_021782105.1 bacterium | reverse complement strand
CAGCGCGAGTCCGCCCCTTCCCTCCACCCGATCCTCCAAGGACGCCGAAGCCGTCGACGCCCGCAGGCCGTCGTTTCCAAAGAGCTGTCCCGTGGTCCCCGCAAGGTTCGTGTAGCGACGCAGTCCCCGCGCTCCGATCACTCCCAGAGTGCCCAGTCGAAGCTCGTTCGTGAGCACTCCGTTTTCCCGGCGCGCCGCAAAATCGCCGCGCCACGAAACATCCTCTCCGTCGCTCATCGAAATTCCGTTCGCCTGCAGTTGCCTGAACAGGTCGTCTGCGTGCGAGAACCCCGCAGCGAAGGAAGCCGCACAGCCACCGCCGGTCCAGTGCATCGCCACCGACGCCCTCGCGTACGAGCTGTCGCGATGGGGTCTGTCCCGTCTTACGTCCGCACTCACCGTCCCCGGCTCCGTCAGGGCCGCCGTGAGCGTCAACGGCCCCGGCACGTCGTAGGCGAGCGTCGCCGCAAAGACCGACACCTGCACCGCACCGCGTGTGGCCGAGGCATAGAATCCCTGACGCGCCTGGGCCGACTGGGGTCTGGGTCCATCCTGGCGCTGCGAGGTGACCGCTGCCTGCAGGGCAACGCCGCCCGAGTCGCCGGCCGCCGACGCCTGCGCACGCACAAAGCCCCAGCTGCCCGCCTGAAGCGAGACACCGGCGCCGCCCGCCTCGCGGCCGGGTTCGTGCGACAGGTCGATGACGCCGCCCATCACTCCCGATGAATCGCGCACCGCGTCGTAGCCGCGGTAAACGTCGAGTCGGTCGCCAAGGCCGGGATCGAAGAGTGCCGCGTTGAACGCGCCGTCCGCCTGATTCAGCGGCAGTCCGTCCACCTCGAGGAGAATTCCCCGACTCGTCGGTGCGCTCTGAACTCCGGAGCCTCTCATCGAGAGGCGCGGGGGTTCGAATCCTCCAAAACTCTGCAGAAGCATCAACCCCGGCACCCCGCCAAGCGCCGCATCGAGCCCTCTGGACGTCCCCGTGCCGGCCGCGCCCAGGTTCACCACGCTCGATGCCCCCGCGTCCGCCCCTTCTGAAGCGCCCACGCGTCCCTCCTGCACGCGCCACGGCGGAAGGCGCACCACCTCGTCGGCCCAAGCCCCACCCACGCCCCAGACCAGGGCCAGCAGCAGGCGCATCCAAGGCGCTCGTCTCGCGGGGTTCACGATGGCGCCAGCGAACCATGCCGCGCCTGCCCCGACAACCCTGCGTTTCCCAGCCCGGATTTTTGCGTCCCCGCGCTCGGCGCAGACGCAGGCCTGAAACGACCGTGACTGAAACTACCCATCACGAGAGGATTGCGAACCCATGGCGCGGAATTTTGCATCGGGCACTCCTGTACCCCCGTGCCCGATAGCTTTCACCTTCTCGACACCTTCCTGTCGGCCAGCCCCGTCGTTTTCTACACGGTCCGGTCCCAGCCTCCGTTTCGTCATACCTTCATCAGTCGGAACATCGAGCGGCTGCTGGGCCACTCGCCCGACGCCTTTCTCGCCAACCCCGACGCCTGGTTTCAGAACATCCACCCCGACGACCAGCCGGCGGTCTACTCCGTCCTTCCCCAGTTGTACGCCGCCGAGCGCCTGGAGTGTGAATACCGGTTTCGCACCGCCGCCGGCCAGTATCGCTGGCTCCGCGACGAGATGTGTCTCATGCGCGACGACCGCGGTCGGGCTGTGGACATCGTCGGCTGCTGGATCGACATCACGACACGCAAGGAGGCCGAGGACGCCCAGCGCACGAGTGAGGAGCTGTTCCGCGGAATCTTCGCCCAGTCCCCGCTGGCCATCGAGCTCTACGACGCGGACGGATTCCTGGTCGACATGAATCCCGCCAGCCAGCGCCTCTTCGGCGTCTCCGACCCCTCGCTCGTGGGCCGGCTCAACCTTTTCAGCGACCCCTACCTCCCTCCCGAGGCACGCCAACGCATCCTCGCCGGCGAAACCCTCTCGTTCGAAACCGCCTTCGACTTCGACACCATCCGCGCCCGAGGCCGCTATAAAACCACTCGCACAGGTTCCCTCCACCTTTCCCGCGTGCTCGCCCCCTGGAAAATGCCCGGCTCGGATTCCGTCGGGTTTCTCATGCAGGTGCAGGACGTGACCGCCCAGCGCCGCACCACCGAGGAGAATCAGCGGCTCGCACTCGTCGTTCAGCAAACCACCAACCTGGTCGTCATCACCGACGCCCACCGCCGCATCGTCTGGGTCAACTCCGCCTTCGAAGCTCTCACCGGCTATACGCTCGCCGAGATCGTGGGTCGCAATCCGGGAACCCTGTTGCAGGGCCCCGAGACCGATGCCGAGGAAGCCGCGCGCATCCGCCTCGCCCTGGCCGAAGCCCGCCCCATTCGCGCCGAACTCGTCAACTACTCCAAATCCGGCTCGCGCTACTGGATCGATGTCAACATCCAGCCTATTTTCGACGCGAACAACCAGGTTTCGCAGTTCATCGCCATCGAGACCGATATCTCCGCCAAGAAACTGCTCGAGCAGGATCTCATCCGCGCCCGCGAGGCCGCCGTGTCCGCCAATCGGGCGAAGAGCGCCTTTCTCGCGAGCATGTCGCACGAGATCCGGACTCCGCTGAACGCGATCCTCGGATTTTCCCAGCTGCTTCAGCGCAGCAGCCTCTCGGCCCAGCAACTCGACCAGCTCGGGATCATCGTACGCAGCGGCGAGCACCTCCTGTCCGTGCTCAATGGAATCATCGAGCTCTCCAAGATCGAGGCCGGCCGGATGACGCTGAATCTCGCGCCCTGCGGTCTGCGCGACCTCGTCGACGACGTCACGCGGCTGCTTCACATGAAGGCGAGGGAAAAGCATCTCGAGTTCGCGATCGAGGGCGTCGAACGCCTGCCCGTCGCAGTCGTCGCCGACGCGGCCAAACTCCGCCAGCTGCTCATCAACCTCCTCGGCAACGCGATCAAGTTCACCGCCCAGGGACGGGTGGGACTCCGTCTCGACGCCTCCGCGGGCCCCGACGAAACCAGCCGGATCGATATCGAAGTCTCGGATACGGGTCCCGGCATCGCCGCCGAGGAGATGCCCCTGCTCTTTCGGCATTTCAGCCAGACGCGCGCAGGGCGCGCCTCGGGCTCCGGCTCGGGCCTCGGGCTGGCGATCAGCCGCGAGTTTGCGCGCCTGATGGGCGGCGAGATCACCGCCGAGAGCCGACTGGGGGCCGGCTCCGTCTTTCGCTGCCACGTGCTTCTCAAGGTTTGCGCAGACCGGCAGGTCCCCGCCAGGGTCCAGGCCCGGCGCGCAGTTCATCTCGAGCCCGGACAGCCGCCTCTTCGGATTCTGATCGTGAACAACCACGACGATTCCGTCCTCCTGCTCGAACGCATGCTCGAGCCGCTCGGATTCGAACTGAGCAAGGCCGCGGACCCCGAGACCGCCGCCGCAATCGCCGACGGCTGGCACCCCGCGGTCATCCTCGTCGACCATCACTTTCTCAAAAGTTGTCCGGACGGATTTCTCGGCTCGCTGCGACCGAGCCCCGGAGCGCAGGCCACGAAGATCCTGTGCTGCGGCTCGAGCGGGCTTGCCGAGGAACGTGATGCCGCCCTCGCAGGCGGCGCCGATGTTTTCCTCACCATGCCCATCCTCGAAGCCGACCTGCTGGAGAGCCTGGGCGAACTCGCCGGTATCCGCTATTCCTACACGGACGACTCCGGGGCGCCTTCGCTCCCGGCGCCATTGCGCCAGCCCGGCGCTACGAGCCTCGCGGCGCTGCCGCCCGAACTCACGAAGGCGCTACGCGAGGCCACGCTGCGGGCGGACGTCGTACGAATCACCGAATTGTTGCACGACGTGGAGTCCCACGACCCCACGCTCGCCGACAACCTCCGGCTCCTGGCCGAGCGCTTCGACTACGAACAGCTCCTCGCTCTGCTCCCGCAGCACTGCACCCCATGAACGAGTCCTCCGCCGCCACCCCCAGCATCCTGATCGTCGACGACACCCCGGTGAACCTTCAGCTGCTCGCCGGCCTGCTCAAGGAGCGCGGATACCGGCCGCGGCCCGTGACCAGCGGCAAGCTCGCCCTTCAGGCTGCCATGGCCGAACCCCCGGATCTCGTACTGCTCGACATCAACATGCCCGAGATGAACGGCTATCAGGTCTGCGAGCGTTTCAAGGGCAACGAGCGTCTGCGCGAGATTCCGATCATCTTCCTGAGCGCTCTGAGTGAGACGGTGAACAAAGTTCGCGGACTTCAGCTCGGCGCCGTGGACTACATTGGAAAGCCATTCCAGATCGAGGAGGTCGAGGCCCGGGTGAAGGCGCACCTCAAGATCCGGGCCCTCCAGCGCTCGCTTCAGGAGCACAACGCACTGCTTGAGCAACGCGTCGACGAGCGTACCCGCGAGTTGTCTCGGGCCAACGAGCGACTCAAGGCTGTCGACCGCCTCAGGACCGAATTCCTCGTCATGATCGCCCACGAGATGCGCACTCCCTCCAATGGCCTGTTCGGAATCTGCGACCTCGTGTTCGAATCGGCCGATTTTCCCGAGCGCCCCCAGTATCGCGCCATGTTCGACGTCAGCCGCGATCGGTTGCTCCAACTGCTCGAGGACCTCGAACTGCTCACGACCGCCAACACCTCCGCCGCCAACGCCGAAAGCGACGACGTCCCGCTGGCCGATCTGCTCGTCGAGGTTGGGGAACTATGCGGTCCCAACACCCTCGATACACGGCCGGCCTCGGCGGGACTTTTGGAACGCCCCCTGAAGGGAAACCTTGGCTGGCTGCTGCGCGCCTTGACGACGGTGGTGCGCTTGAGCGCCAGTTTCCGCACCCGAGGCAACACCGTGCCCCTCACCCTGTCTGAGGACGGCCCATTGCTCCGCATCGAAGTGCCGCTCGATCGCCTTAAGCTGCGCCCGGCCCAGGCGGCTGAATTCTTCGAACTCTCGTCCTCCGTGCGCACCCTGTCGGCCGCCGAATCCCTCGGCATATCTCCGGTCGTCGCTCACAGCATCCTTTCCCAACTCGGGGGTTCCCTGGAAATCACCGTCGGATCAAACGAATCCGGCACGCTCGCCGTCACCCTGCCGTTCGCCAACGTCTGAACGAGGCCCGGCAAATCGCTCCTGCTTAGCGGAAGGAGAAGGGGCGAACA
>JAJXVO010000024.1 GCA_021782105.1 bacterium | reverse complement strand
GTGGGGACTCCGGAATGCGGGTGGTTTATCTTGTGCGAAAGAGGTTTGGATCAGGGCGGACGAGGTTCATGGGGAGGAAGGGCGAGGGTGTGACGACGACGCATCGCCGGCCCGTGAAGTGGGGCAAGGGGGGCCAGGCAGTCAATGGAGGCTCCGAGTGCAAAGGGGAGAGCGGACCTTGGCGACGAGTCACGACAGGGGGCGTGCTCGCCTTACAAGGGTGGGGCGAAAGAAAGCTGGAAGTGGGCGGGGCTGGGATTCTAATGCTCCGGCCGATGCAAGGAACCGCGAACATGAAGACCTCAGGACGACAGCGGCGCGGAGCGTGTGCAATGAACCGAATTAACTGGGCGGGGAGTGGACGATGACGAGAGCGGGGAAAATCCGGACGATTGCGAGCCGCGGGTGGCTCTTGGAGATTTGGCCGCGCGGCCCGCTTGCGTTGATGTTGGGACTGGTGGGCGTGCTCAATTTTCTGGACGGCCTGAAGGTGCCGCTGGTGGTTTTGCAGGACGATCGCACGTTGCGCGGGCTTGCTCAGTCGCTGTCCGAACTTGGCGGGAAGACGCAGACGATCCTGGGGCTTATGCTGCTGATTGCCGGGTTGGGAGTGCTCTGGCGGCTTGCGGCGGCGTGGTTTTTGTCGGTGCTGGTGCTGCTGATCACGGTGGGTGTGAGAGTGGCGAAACAGAATTGGGGCTTCAGCCTCGGGCTGGAGACGGCGCTGCTCATTGGGATCGTGTGGGCGAAGCCGTATTTCAAACATCGGACGACGCTGGCGAGCGTGCTGCTTTCGTTGAGCGGGGTGTTGGCGGTGCTCGCGTACGGACTATTTGGCAGCTACGTGCTTGGGAACGGATTTCGTCCGCAGATCCACGACATGGGCACGGCGGCGTATTTCACCGTGGTGACGCTGTCGACCGTTGGATATGGGGACATCGTGCCCGTCTCGCCCGAGGCGCGCTGGTTCGTGATGTCGCTGCTGGTGGTGGGACTGGGAGTGTTTGCCAGCACCATTGCGTCGACGCTCGGACCCAAGATATCGGGTGAACTCCAAAGACTCTTCAATCCAAAGAAAAACACCGTGGACACCAAAGATCATGTCATACTCGTTGGCGAAGGCGCCATCGCGCTCAACACGGCGACCGAGCTCAAGGAGCGGGGAGTGCCGTTTGTACAGATTGTCTCGGGACGCACGGAGCTGGCAGGGGATGCCGTCCACCAGATCATCGAGGGGGACGCCTCCGACGACGTCGTGCTGCGGAAGGCGGGCATTCAGCACGCGCGGATGGTGATTGCCGCGCGGGAGGACGACGGTGAGAACGCGTTCATTTCGCTTGTGGCGAAGGACCTCAATCCGAACGTGCGCATGCTGGCGGTTGCGAGTTCGGCGCTCTCGATCCGGCGCCTGAAGCTGGCGCGAGCGGATCTGGTGTTTTCCCCCGCCGCGGTGGGGAGCCGCTTGATGGCGGATTTGGTGCAGGGCAACGAGATTTCGGCCGCTTTCCAGGACCTGATGGAAGGGCACCCAAAGAAGGAATGACGGACCCCCGTACTGGAGCTAGCAGAAGCAGCGGTTGGTAACGAACAAGGGGCAGGTCCGAGGTCTTTGCCCATATCGGGGGCGATGTTTAGCGTGGTCTGAGCGAACAGGCAAAATGTGACCACGCCGAGGATGATGCCGCAGAGCAGCTTGTCGTTGCCTTGAAACGTCGTCGATCCGCTGGGTTCTGAGGACATCTTAGCGTTGATAACGTCGGGGTGCGCGTGCGCGAACCGTGCGTTCACAGAACGGTCATTGCGCGATTTTCGTCATTTGGACTGCTCCTGATTCGCCTCGGTTGCCACAGGGGGTGACGCCGGGGCACGCCAGCCGCGATAAATCGCCATGATCCGAAGCAGGATGCAAATGGCAGCGCCGACTAACATCGGATAGAGCCGCGGCATACCGAGGACGTGCCCGAGCGCTACGATCGCGCCAGCCGCGAGCGCCGCCACGGCGTAAAGATCACTGCGCAGGACAAATGGCACCTCACCGGCGAGGACATCGCGCATCATCCCCCCGCCAATGCCGGTCAACATGCCCATGATTGCCGCCATCAAGGGATTGATACCATGATCCACGGCCTTGGCCGCGCCGATGACTGCGAACAGCCCGAGCCCAACCGCGTCGAGGAGCGATATTTGGTGCTGCCGGGATACGACTCGAGGGTAGCAATAGAAAGTTATCAGGCCGCCTATGATCGCGATTACGAAGTAATGGATCTCGCTAATTCCCGCCGGGGGCACGGCGCCGATCAAAACATCCCGGATCATGCCGCCCGCGACTGCGACCACGAAGGAAAGAAATAGCACGCCGAACAGGTCGAATCTCTTCTGCACGCCGAGCAGCCCGCCGCTCAGGGCGAATGCAAACGTCCCGATCCAATCCAACGCCTCTACCATGCGACTCATCAGAACGGCGTGTTCCATATTCGTGGTAAGGCCCCCTGCTTGAGGCCACAGTTACGTTGACCCCTCGGCGGCGGGACAAATCCAGGCGCCTACGGCGGCGAGCATTGCTTCCACCCCGGTCCGTAGTGTGGGATCCAGTACCGGTGCGAAGTTGGGTGCATGATTGGCGGGAAGCTCGTCCACCTTGCCGGCCCTCTGGGCTTTCTCATAGGTCGCCGGGTCGATGCCACCAATCACCCAGAACACGCAGGGCACGTTCCAAGCCGTGCCGAATAATCCAAAATCCTCACTCGCGGTCGCCGGCGAGATCTCCATCACCCGCTCGTTGCCAAACCGATTTTTGAACGTAGCCACCACCTTTCGAGTCGCGGCTTCGTCATTTCGGGTCAGCGGATATTCGCTCAGGACTGAAAATTCGGGCGGCATGGTGGCGCCGGAGGCTGCCGCCTCCGCCTCCAGGATACGCTTGATCGCCGACAGCACCCGGGTGCGGACTTCCTCCTTAAAAGTGCGGACATTCAGGCGGAGGAGCGCTCGATCCGGAATGATATTTTCATTTATGCCCGCTCGCAAGGTGCCCACCGTGACCACCGCGGAGTCAGTCATCGCCACCTCCCGCGAAACCACGGTCTGCAAACGCATCACCGCCGATGCGGCCATCACCACGGGATCGATACTCTTCTGCGGCATTGAGCCGTGCGCGCCACGTCCGAACATCGTCACCTCCAAACTATCCCCCGCCGACAAAATGGTGCCCACTCGCCAGCCGATTTGACCTGCGCGAAGCGGCATCACGTGCTGCGCCAACGTCACGTCCGGTTTCGGGAAGCGCTTGACCATCCCATCCTCGATCATTGCTCGGGCACCCTGGCCCGTTTCCTCGCCCGGCTGGAACACCGCCATGATGGAGCCCCGCCAATTGCCACGGTTTTCCGCCAAGATGCGCGTCACCCCCATCAGCCAAGCCACATGCAAGTCGTGGCCACAGGAATGCGCGATGGACGTAGCCTGGCCGAAGCGGTCGACGCCGGTTTTGCTGCTGGCGTAGGACAAACCAGTGCTTTCCTGGATCGGCAGTGCATCCATATCCGCACGCAGCAGCACGGTCGGGCCTTCTCCATTGCGGAGCAACCCAACCACTCCGGTGCCGCCCACCCCCTCTGTCACCTCGTATCCTTGCTCACGCAGCCAAGCGGCAGCAATGCCAGCGGTCCGTCGCTCCTGCATCGAAAGCTCCGGATTGGCGTGAATGTCCTTATAGACACTCTCGAGTTTGGCGAGGAGGTCGCCAGACGGGCCCGGGAGCGGATGACCAACGACGGGGGAGTCTGTGGCCATGACGGTTGGTTTCAGGCCGCGGTCGCTATCCGGCGGGGTTCAACCGGAACGAACCTGCGGCATTGGAATCCCGATTCACTCTGCGTTATCCAAGCCAGAATTTCATGGGAAATGCGCAACCTCGCATCCGCTGAGAGCGCGTCTGGGTGTTCAACGAGCGCCAGAAGCTGCAGCACTCGCAGGCGCTGAGTCAGCGAAGGGTCCAAATTATCCGCACAGTGGGGGCAGGGCATATTTCTCTCCTCGGGTCGAAGGACTGGATGTAAATCGGACCGCTTCTGTTTTCAACCTAAAGTTGTGCAGCCGGGTTATTCATAAGCGACGCACAAAGACGGACGGGCCGACATCCCGACATCCCGGCCGATCGTAGGGAGTCAAACCTGAATGTTTGTGGTACCATCGCCCTCGTTTTTGAATTCAGAGCGAGCGAAAGCCTCAGAGGAGGCGATCCGCAGGGGGCATGACTTGACTAATGACAAAGCCCGTTGGAAATCTGTCGCAGGTCGACCTGCCGCGCAACCGATGGTGGCGGACGTATTGGCTGATGCTGGCGGGCTTCGCCATTCCGAGTCGCTGTGCGAGCCAGACGTTCGATACGGAGCAGTTTGCCTTCATCGCTGCCGCCAGGTTGACCTTCGACGGGGCGGAGCGTGCGTGGGGGCGGTAGATGATCCAGACGGAGGTGCAGCGCTGCTGCCAGGGTCTGCTGAGTGGCGGGAGCAGTCTGATCCCTCTCCTTTGGATTTCATGCGGTAGTCTCCACCAGGGCCGACCCGATGGGGGCACGACTTGACGGTTGAGAGGCTTCGTCGGAAATCCGCTGCGGTGGAAGCTGTCTTTGCGCCGGTGAGCGTTGCGCGGGTCTCCGCGTTGCCTGCCTCCCTAGAGCGGGAGGCAGAACTGAGCGAGGCAGCCGCGGGTGCCGTCGGGGCGGTTGGAGAGGGAGAGGGCTCCGTCGTGGTTTTCGGCGACCTGGCGGCTGAGGACCAGGCCGATGCCGGAGCCCTCGGGTTTCGTGGTGAAGAAAGGCACGAAGAGGTTGGCGGTGTTGGCGAGGCCGGGACCGTCGTCCTCGACGCGGACCTCGAGGTAGCGTCCCGACACCGACCAGCCGACGCGGACGGCGGCCTCGGGATGGCCGGCGGTGCGTTGTTCGAGGGAGGCCTCGACGGCGTTGCGGACGAGATTGATGAGGGCCTGTTCGACCTGGGTGGAGTCGCAGGAGACCTCGATGTCGGGTCCTGGGATCACGGATACGGACAGACGTTGTTCGAGGGAGGCGACGCGGCGCAGCAGCGGCCCGATGCGGGTGGGTTTGCGGGTGGGGGCAGGGAGGCGTGCGAGCTTTGAGTAGGCCTGCATGAATCGCGACAGGCTTTCTGCGCGGCTGGCGATGACCTCGAGACCGCCGCGCACGTCGTCGTCGGTGTCCGGGGGGCGGGGATTGCGGCGGAGCAGGTCGCCGAGACTTCCGGCTATGGACTTGATGGGGGCGAGGGAGTTGTTGAGCTCGTGGCCGAGCACGCGCACGAGGCGCTGCCAGGCCTTGGTCTCCTCGGCGCGCAGGGCCTGGCTGAGGTCGGCGATCACGACGAGAGCGTGGGGCCGGCCCTGCTCGCGAAACTGAGTGCGGCGCATGCCCCAGCGTCCGGAGCCGCCCGGGAAATGGGTTCCGGCGAGGACGCGGACGGGCTCGCCCTCGAGACATTCGGCGAGGCCGATCTCGGCGGCGGGGCAGCCGAGGAGCTGCTCGGCGGGGGAATCGAGCAGGCGCTGTGCGGCGGGGTTGGCGAGGCGGAGAAGGCCGGTCTCGTCGAAGGCGAACACGGCGACGTCGATCGCCTGCATGACGGTCTCGACCAGGGCGGTGGCCTCGAGGGCGCTGAGGCGCTGGGCGTTGAAGAGTTCGCTGAGCTGATTGATCTCGTGATAGAGTTCACCGAGGGCGTCGCTGCGGCAGGCCTCGTGGGCGCGGATGGAAAAATCGCCCTCGCGAAGGGCGGAGAGGAGGTTGGCCGCGGTCTGGAGGGGACGGATGACGAGGGCGGAGGCGGCGGCGGAGAAGCCGATCCAGGCGCCGAGGATGACCAGCGACACGGTGATCCGCATGTGCTCCGAGTGGGGTTGGAGCCACAGCAACAGCATCGCGACGATGACGGCGGGGAGGCCGGCGAGCGCGGCGTAGAGAAGGACGCGTTGGGAGTGAGAGAGCCGCATGAGCCTAAAAGACGCGGATGAATTTACCCCGCAGCGATAGAGATATCACGGAGAAAGCCGATGAGAGAAAAACAGGGTATCCAAATTACGGCGACCCGGCAGCCGGGAAACTCGGTCAGCTGGGGCTCGGCATCCCGGCTCTGCGGCCTCTGTGCCTTGGTGGTTCAATGGGGGTTTCCTGGTTGAAGGGGGCTCGCAACGGGCCGGGGCCGGCGGAAGGGGCGGGAAAAGCGGAGCGGAGGGGAGGGGGCTAGAGACCGTATTTTTCGAGACGGCGATAAAAGGCGCTGCGCGAAAGGCCGAGCGCTTCGGCGGCGGCGCGGGCGTTGCCGTCGCTTCGGGCGAGAACCTTTTTGATGAAGAAGGCCTCGACCTCCTCGAGACTCATGTCCTCAAGGCTGGGTGAGGCGGCGCCCGCTTTCAGTCCGAGGTCGGTGTCGCGGATGACGCGCCCTGCGCACATGAGCACGCCGCGTTCGATGGAGTGGTCGAGTTCGCGGACGTTACCGGGCCATGGGTACGACTTGAGCGTCTCGACTGCGCCAGGATCGAAGCCGGTGACGGCCTTGCGGTAGCGTTCGGCGTGCTGACGCAGGAAGTGTTGGGCGAGCAGGTCGATATCCTCGCGGCGTTCGCGCAGGGGAGGAAGGTGGAGCTGGATGGTATTGAGGCGGAAGAGAAGATCCTGGCGGAAGCGCCCCCCGGTGACTTCGGCGGCGATGTCGGCGTTGGTGGCGGAGACCAGGCGCACGTTGGCGCGGTGGGTTTTGGAGGAGCCGACGCGTTCGAATTCGCCGGTTTCGAGTGTGCGGAGCAGCTTGGCCTGCTGGGAGTGGGGGATGTTTCCGATCTCGTCGAGGAAGAGCGTGCCGCCGTCGGCGAGTTCGAAGCGTCCTGCACGGTCGGCCTTGGCGTCGGTGAAGGCGCCGCGGACGTGGCCGAACAGCTCGCTTTCGAAGACGCCCTCGGGGAGGCCACCCATGTTGACGGAGATGAACGGCTGGTCGGCGCGGGCGGAGATGGCGTGGAGAGCCTGGGCGACGAGGCCCTTGCCGGTGCCGTTCTCGCCGGTGATCAGGACGTTGGCGTCGCTTGGGCCGACTCGGGCGATGATATCGAGCACGGGGCGCATCGCGGCGGATTCGGCGATAAGCTTGGGGCCGGATTTTCCCCCGCGCAGGATTTGATTTTCCTCGGCGAGTCGGCGGTAGGCGCGCACGGCGCGGGCGAGTTCGAGTTGATTGCGCACGATCGCGAGCAGGCGGGGGTTGTCCCAGGGCTTTGTGACAAAGTCCTTGGCGCCGCGGCGCATGGCCTCGACGGCGATCTCGACGGAGGCCCAGGCGGTCATGACGACGACTGGCAGGGTGGCGTCGGCGGCCTGGAGTTTGGCGAGCAGGTCGAGACCCTCGGTTCCGCTGGTCGTGTCGCGGGCGTAGTTGAGGTCGATCAGGGCGAGGTCGAAATCCCGGGATTCGGCGGCCTTCAGGGCGGCGGCGGGAGCGCGGACGGCCTCTACTGTGAAACCTTCGGGTTTGAGGAGCAAACGGAGGGCTTCGAGCACGTCGGCTTGGTCGTCGGCAATCAGGATACGCGCGTTGGGGTTGGTCATGGGAGACTCACTCGTCGCAGGGTTCATGCCATGAAACCGGGCCTATCGGAAGCCTTTATCCTGCAGCGGATAGGGGTCGACCAGCAGCGGGGTGGTGGCGGGCGCGTTCCGGAAGCGAGACGGGGCCGTCCCGAAACCGGGACGCGCGGAGGGGTCAGGCTGCGAGAGGGGGGCGTCCGAGGAAGGGGCCGCAGACGGCGGCGATATCGGCTGGGGAGAAGGGCTTTTTGAGCACGGGAACCTCCCAGGCGGCGAGTGTGTGGGCGAGCGTGGCGTCGCCGGCGTGGCCAGTGACGAACACGAAGCGTCGGGCGAGGGCGGGGTCGGAGTCGAGGAGTCGCGAGTACAACTCGGTTCCGCTCATCCCGGGCATCCGGATGTCGGATACGACGAGGTCATAGCGGGCGGCGCGGGCGGCCTCGAGTGCCGCGGTGCCGTTGCTGGCGAAATCGACGCGGCAGCCGAGGCGGTGGCCGAGGACCTGGCCGAGGAGCAGGCGAATGGAGTCCTCGTCGTCGACGACGAGCACGCGTCCCGCCTCCGAGGGTGGGTGCTGGCGTGCCGCGGGTGCGGCGGTGGAACCGGGGGCGGTGTTGGTCTCGCGAGCCGCGGAGGCGAGGGGAAGCGTGGCGATGAAGCGCGCGCCGCATCCCGGCTGGCTTTCCACCGCGATGGAACCGGCGTGCTGGCGCAGGATGCTCTGGCACACGCTCAGGCCGAGACCGGTGCCGCGGTCGGGAGCCTTGGTGGTGAAGAATGGATCGAAGATGCGCTGCTGCACGTCGGGGGGCATGCCGGTGCCGTTGTCGCGAACCTCGAGCTCCGCCGCCGCTGCCTCGCTATGCAGGCGGATCATAATGCGGGCGTCGGCCTGGTGTTCGGTCGCGTGAAGCGCATTGATCACCAGGTTGATCAGCACCTGCTTGAGCTGGGCGGGATCGGCGGAGACGATCACGGGGTCGGGCGGCAGTTCAGTGAGGAGCTGGGAGCGGCTTTCGCGCAGCTGGAATTTCAGCATGATCAGCGTGTCGCGGACGACCTCGCGCAGGTCGACGCGGAGGCGCTGGCCGGTTTCGGGTCGCGACAGGTGCAGCAGCTGGCGGATGATGCCGGCGGCCTCGGCTGTGTACTTGGAAACGAGGCTGACGTAGCTGTTGCGCGTGCGTTCGTCGGCGCAGCCCGCGAGCAGCTCGGCGAAACCCATGATTGGGGTGAGCTTGTTGTTGAGTTCGTGGGCGATTCCACCGACGAGGGTGTCGAGCAGAACCTGTTTTTCGTTTTGCTTCATGCGCTGCTCGAGTGCGCGCTGGTCTGTGATGTCGTCGACGCACAGGCAGACGTGACCGGTGGCGGAGATCCAGTCGGCGGCGACGCGGAACTGGCGGGTGCCACGAGCGGCCACCTGGAGTGCGAGTTCGCATTTCACAGGTGTTGGGACGGGGCCGGCGGGCAGGAGGGAAGTCCAGCGGCTGCGGTCGGCCTCGGGGAGGAAGTCGCGAATGTGGGCGCCGGACGCCTCGCATGCGGGCAGGCCAAGCAGCTGGGAGAAGCGACGGTTGTAAGCCTGGATACGGCCGTCGGCGTCGAGCAAAGCGACGCCGAGGAGGCTGCTTTCGAACAGCCCGATCCACAGGGCCTGTGCCTGCCCCAGGGCCTCGTTGGTGCGGCGCAGGTCGAGATTGCGTCGCTCGAGCTGGCGGAACTGCTCGGACATGATCCGGCTTTGCAGGTGTGCGAGGCGTTCGGCGGGGACGAGGCCGACCAGCCTGTGTTCGGAGTCGACGATGACGACGTCCTCATGAAAAGAGTCGCTTTGCCGAGCCATGGCGGCGGCCAGCAGCTCCCTGAGGGGCGTGGCTTGTTCGAAGACGAGGGGGTGGTCGACCTGGGCGGTGTGCGCGGCCTCGCGTCCGTGCAGGGCGAAACCGAAGCGGGAAGCCATGCGTTCGGTGAGTTTACGACGCGAGCACAGGCCGGTGACCCGGTCATTGCGCGTGAGGGCGAGATAATCGGTGTTGCGATCGCGAAACAGGCGCTCGGCGTGTTCGAGCGGGAGTTCGCCGGGGATCGAGTGTGCATGGTGCACGAGTGCCTCGATCGCGGTGTGCTCGGCGGAAAGAGGTGCGGTGAGTTTCGGCACCGGCGCTGGCGACGGAGACTGCAGGCCCGTACCGGAATCGATATCGCCTGGATTCATGGTTCCAGGGAGATCAGCAGGGCGGGGACTGGGGGCAATGGCTCCGCTGTGAACTTTGTGTGACGACCGCGCGACGGCCGTGCCCCCCGGCGTCGGACTGCGCCTGTCGGCGGCGCTCAATCCAGCGCGTAGATGTGTCCGTCGGTGGATCCCACGATGACGGTGCCGTCGGCGACGACGGGGGAGGAGAGGATCGAACCTGCCTGGTACAGGCGGTCGCAGATGCGTGTCATCCATTCGAACTGGAATGCCGGCGCCTTGGGATCGGGATCGACCTGGAAGAGCGTGGGACTGAGGCGTCCGTCGGGTCCGAGCACGTGGCCGGGGTCGGCGCGGCTGGCGGGGGTTTGGAAATTCCAGGCGGGTTTGAAGGAGGTCAGGTCGATTGCGTGGAGTCTTCCGTCGAAGGTGCCTACGTAGCCGAAGTCGCCGGCCACGGCGACGGACGAGAAAGTGTAGAGTTTCATGTCGAGCGAGTGCAGCAGCGCGCCAGTGCGGGCGTCGAGGGCGAGGAGCAGCGCGGTGTCGGAGGTGCCGACGTACACGATTCCCTTGTGAACGACGGGAGATCCGATGACCCAGGAACCCTTCGTGGAAAAAGCCCAGCGTTCGCGTCCGGTCTTGAGGTCGACGGCATAGACATGGGCGTCGCGGCAGCCGACGTAGACGGTGCCGTCGACGATGCAGGGGGACGATTGGAAACCGACCTGATTGTGATTCACGGGGTCTTCGCCGGACTTGAACTTCCAGTGTGGAATGCCGGTTTTGGCATCGAGGGCGTAAAGGCAACTGTCCCAGCTGCCGACGACCACGAGGCCGTTGGCGACCGCTGGCGAGGCGTGGACGACATCGCCCGTGTGGAAGCGCCATGCGAGCGTGCCGTCGGACTCCCTGAGGGCGTACACGAAGCCGTCTCCGCAGCCGAAATACACGAGACCATTGGCGAGTGTGGCGGAGGACGAAAACATGTCCCACACGTCGGGCATGGTCTGGGTGGCGGGTTGCATGCCGTGGAGGCCCTTGGCCTCGAAGTGGCGTTCGCCGGCGGACCTGAACTTCCAGCGTAGGGTTCCGGATCCGGGGTCGAGGGCGTAGAAGATGCCGTCGTAGCTCAGGAAGTAGACGCCGGTGTCGTCGACTGCGGGCGTCGAGTGGATGGGGCCGTTGGTAGTGAAAGTCCACCGCCTCGCTCCTGATGCCAGATCGAGCGCGTAGAGGCGGCGGTCGTCACTGCCGACGTAGACAAGGCCTTTCCAGACGGACGCGGAGCCGAATACGGGGCCACCGGTGGCGACGCACCACTTCACGCCGTGCAGTGAGCGGAGAGGGGGCGACGCGTAGGTGGCGTCGTGGGCGGCGTTGCCGCGGAACATCGAGGCCGCCAGGAGAGGGGAAGCCAGCAACGAAAGGAAGAGGATCAGGCGAAGGGGAAACGGCATGGAGAACGACGGAGTTGGATGACGTGCAGAGAAAGCCGGCGTCCGGGACGCGGGCTTGGACATCGCGATCAACACCGATCGTTGGCCGGTTCCTTCAGGACTTGCGGTGGCGTGGTTTGGCTGTGGGTGCGGTCGGCAGTGGATGAAGCGAGGCGCCGTCGCGCCAGGAGACGGGGATCAGTGTGATCACGGGAGCGTTGCCTGCGCCCCGTTGGTTGGCGCGTGCGAGGCTGACGACCTGCTCGACGGCCTGGGAGCCGATATGCCGGTGGTCGTGGATCACGCCGGCGACATCGGAGGGAAGGGACGTGGCATCGAGGGCGGCGCAGGGAATTCGGCTTTGGCGGAGGGCCTCGATGAGAGCGGGGTCGTCGCAGATGACGCCGTCGAGCTGGCCGGAGGCGATCCAGCGGGAGAGGGAGGCGTCGTCGATGGTGGGTGACTCGGGTGTGGCGAACCAGGCGGAGGGCGGCATACCGGCCGAGGCGGATTCGAGCAGGTAGCCGGCGTGGACAAAATCGCGTTCGTGATTGGAGCGAGGCGATGCGGCGAGAAGACCGATGCGGCGGCAGCCTGCGGCGAGCAGACCGCGTGTGGCGAGTCGGGCGGCGCCGCGCAGGTCGGTGGCGACGGCCCTCCTGGGTTCGGAGAGGTGCTGCGCGCCGATGCGCACGCAGCAGAACAGGTCCCATTGCAGACTGAGGTCGAGTTGGAGGTCGTGGCAGGCGCCGACGATGACGATCCCGATGCCGCGGGTGTGGAGGATCTGGCTGAGCCGTTCGGAGCGGAGCTGGCTTGGGCCGACCAGGAAGAGCTCGGCCTTGCAGTGCAGGCGTTCGGCGGCTTCGCGTGCGGCCTCCCAGGTGGTGGCGTCGTGGGGAGAATGCAGCAAGGCTTCGCGGGATTCGAAATCGGACACGAATGCGATGACCGGTTCGAGCTTCTGGGGGCGCACCTCCTTGCGGTGCTGATTGAAGGCGTCGAGCAGGGGATCGGGATGATAGCCGATCTCGGCGGCGGCGCGCAGCACGAGGGCGCGGGTTTCGGGTGAGATCGCGGGGTCGTTGTGGAGGGCGCGGGAGGCGGTGGACGGGTGGAGATTGCCGGCCTTACGGCCTACGTCGCGAAGCGTGGGACGCGATTTCATGGGCGTGAGGCCGTGCGTCGGCGGCGGGGTGGGGCCGTGAGGCCGTCGGACCAGGCACCCTGGACATAAGTGGACGTGGCGAGTTCGGGGATGCCGCGTTGTTCGGCACGCAGGGCGGAGACGAGCAGCGAGGCGGCCTGTTCGCCGACGGGCTCGAGACTGGCGACGATGCCGGCGACGTCGGGATTGGGTTTCGACAGGCAGAGACTGGCACAGGCAACTTGGCGGGGGCAGTCGAAGCCGGCCTCACGGATCATCTCGGCGATGGTGGCCCAGTTGCACAGGACGGCGTCGGGCTTGTATTGGAGCATCCAGGAGCGCAGCAAAGGGACGACTTCGCGGGACGTGCTCGCCTGGGACGGGAAGAGCAGGGGTGGAATTCGGTTGCGGGGAGCGACGCCTGCCTGTTCGAGCAAGAGACCCGACAAGTGCATGCCGTCGGTCACCTGCTCGTCGAGCTGGCCGACGGCGAGTCCGATGCGTTGGTAGCCCAGGCGCAGGAGATTGGAGAATGCGCAGCGCACCTCGCCGTACTGATCGTTCGAGACGAAGGGCACGCCGGGGGCCATATGGTGCGAGTTGATCTTCGCGACGGCGTAGTCGTTCCAGTCGACATCGAGGCCCGGGCCGCCCGGGATGAAGCTGCCGATGATGAAGCCGCGGATCGATCGGGACTTCAGATAGCGTTCGAGGGAGACGGAGTCGTGGTGACCTGGGGCGACGAACACCAGGTCGAACGCGTAGCCGAGCGCTTCGGCCTGACGGCGTGCGCCTTCGACGAAGAGCAGGTTGTGCGCGACCTTGAGGTAACCTTCCTCGGGAGACTGGTTGGCGAGGTAGGCGATGCGGGGCGAGAGGTAATCCGCACTGAAATTCGAGCGACGGCGGGTGAGAGCCGAGAAGACCTCGTTGCGCCGGTAACCGATGCGGTTGGCGATCGCGAGGATGCGCTCGCGGGTGGAGGCCGGGATGCTGGGGTGTCCGCGCATGGCCATGGAGACCGTGGTGAAGTGCACCCCGGCGAGGCGGGCGACGTCCTTGATGGTGGGCCGATCGTTCATGACGGACAGGGAGGGCGGATGGGGGTGGAGATTGACTCAACTGTTTGCATACGGTGGAGGCGGAGGGCAACCGTGCAACGGGTTTATTTCGCAAATTTTGACGACGAAGAGCGGGCCTTACTCGCGCGAGGGGCGCCGGATCAGATCTGTCCATGAGCCCGACTGGCGGGCCGAGCTTGGGCATCCCGTGCGTGGCCCTGGCGCCTCGCGCCTTGGAAGCTGGTGTGTGCTCCGAGTTCGTCCTTCGAGCCGATCGAAAAGACGGGCGCGGGGCGGTGCCGATGGGACTTAGGCGCGGCCTGCGGCCCGATGGACGGCGTCGGCGGCGGGACTCGACACGAGGAAGTCCCAGTCGGCGCGGTGAGTGCGCCGGAAGCGTCGCAGTCTGAGGAAGACCACGGGATGACGGAGACTGGAGGCAAGAAAGCGGGCCTTTTCGTGGGGCGAGGCGAGCGTCCAAAGTGCGCGTGCCTCTGGGAAGAGGAAGCCGGCGCCGACCAAGTTGGCGCCGCCAAGGCAACCCGGCTTTCGCGTGGAGGCGTACAGCGCGGCGGCGAGTGTGCGCTGGGCCGGTGGAGGAAGCAGGCGGAAGACGCTGCCGATGAGCAGGAGCTGGTAGCCGCCCCAGATCTCGCGGCGGTTCGAGCGCGCGGTGCCGAGGGTGACCGCGTAATTCGTGAGGGGTTCGTGGACGAGCAGGAAGGGCGCGGGGATGACGCGTTCGCGGAAATGCTCCGTCACATCGACAGGAATCGTCCCTGGTGTCCGCCAATCGCCAGCCCGCCGGGTCCGGTAGAGCAGGGAGCTGTTGCAGAGCTTCGCGGAGCCGCACAGATCGGCGAGACTGGGCGAGAACAGGGAGGTGCCTTCGAGGAGGGGCCAGACCGTGGACCCGGTGTCGGTCCACGCCCTGTCGGGGCCTTCCCGCCAGATGCGTTCGTTGCCGCAGGCGAGCTCCGCCTCGGGGTGCTCCTCGAGGGCGTGGAGCATGGTGTCGAGAAAGCGGGGAGCCCACCAGTTGTCGTCCTCGAGCAGACTTGCAAAAGGCTCCGCGCAGTCGCGGAACGCGTGGTTGAAATTGCCCGTCGCACCGCGGTGGATACAGGGGTCGGACAGGCGGATGCGCGGATCGCCGAGCTCGGCGACGAGGGCGGCGACGCTACCGTCGGAAGGATCGTCGTTGAGCACCTCGGCGGTCCAGCCTGGGAAGGTCTGGGCGAGGAGGCTCTTGAGACACCGCCGCAGAAGGACGGGTCTGCGGTAGGTGATGACGTGGATTCGGACGGTGGGCGCCATGGGGTGCCCGCGATCGTGCGCAACGCCGCACCGGGGGCAAACCTCGAACGGAGGCGGGAGGGCCGGGGCGCGCAGGGTCCGCCGGCGCCTGGTTTAGCGACGGTCAGCCTGTGCTCTTCATGCCGAATGCGATGCCGTTGACCGTGAGAGCGAGCAGGCGGCGGAGGTCTTCGGTGCGGGCGTTGGGTTTGGCTTCGCGCCACAGCTTGAGGAAGCGGATCTGGATGTGGTGGAGCGGGTCGACGTAGGGATTACGCAGGAGCAGCGACTGGGCGAGGACGGGCTGCTTTTCGAGCAGCTTGGAGCGGCCGGTGATCAGGAGGATCTGCTTGATCGCCATTTCGTAACCGGCCTCGATGCGGCCGAAGATCTCGTTGCGTACGGAAGTGGAGCGCACGAGGGCTGCGTAGCGGCGGGCGATGTCGAGGTCGGCTTTGGCGAGGGACATTTCGGCGTTGTCGATGAGCGTGCGGAAGAAAGGCCACTTCACGTACATCTCCTGCAGCTTCGCCTCGCCGTCGGGCGTTTCGGCGATGAAGGCGGCGAAGCCGTGCCCCAGGCCGAACCAGGCGGAGAGCATGTGTCGGGACTGGGTCCAGGCGAACACCCAGGGAATGGCGCGCAGTTGACGCAGGTCGCGGGTGGTCTGGCGGCGGGTGGGGCGGGAGCCGAGGCGGAGGTGTTCGATGAGATCGATGGGTGTGGCCTCCCAGAAATACTCGACGAAGGTGGGGGTCTCGTAGACGAGATCGCGGTAGTGGGCTGTGGCGAGTTCGGAGATCCGATTGATGGCGGGCTCCCATTCTTGAAGACGCGACTCGATTTCCTCGGGCTGGGGGAGGCAGGCGGCGGCGATGACGGCGGAGGTGAGCTGCTCGAGATTGCGCTGGGCGATCGCGGCGTGGGAATATTTCAGGGAGACGACCTCTCCCTGTTCGGTGATGCGGATACGGCCTCCGACGGCGGCGTGAGGTTGAGCGCGCAGGCTGCGGTGGCTGGCGCCGCCGCCGCGGTCGATGGTGCCGCCCTTGCCGTGGAAGAAGCGCAGCTTGATGCCTGCCTTCGCGGCGGAAAGGGCCATGGCTTTCTGTGCCTTATAGAGGTGCCAGTTGGCGGCGAGGTAGCCTCCGTCCTTGTTCGAATCGGAGTAGCCGACCATGACCTCCTGGATGTCGCCGCGGCGCGCGAGGTGCTTGCGGTAGGCCTTGTCGGCCCACATTGCCTCGAGGATGGTGGTGGAGGCCTCGAGATCCTCGATGGTCTCGAAGAGCGGCACCAGATCGATGTCCTTGAGGCCCGCGCGTTTCACCAGCTCGAGCAGGCGGAGGATGACCTCGGGGCCGTTGGTCATCGACAGGATGAAATGATTGGCGGCGGCCTTGCCGTGCATGCGCTGGATGGAGGCGATGGCGTCGAGTTCGGAGAGCACGTCGAGCTCTGCGGTGGCGAGGCGCTCGCTGTGATCGCGGAAATCGAGTTCGGCGAGATGGGGGCCGAAGATCTCCATCTGGAGGATGAGATTGGCGATGCGCGCGTTGGCGGCGCGGTGGGCATTGCGGGAGAGCAGGTCGGTGCGGATGGCGAGGAGTTCGCGGCGCACCTTGGCGATGTCGGCCGTGCGAGCGCGCAGCTGGCCGCGGAGGGCGGCCATGCGGGCGCGCAGCCGTTCGAAGGGCTGGTATTCGGCGGCGGGCTCGGCGAGGGTACTCGGATGGTCGTCCTTGTCGGCGTGGGTGATCTCCTTCACGAGCAGCGAGGCCTCCTTCTCGTAGTGGGCGTAGGCGACGCGTGAATACCAGTCCGCCGCGCTGCGGCTGAGCTCGGGCGTGACGAAGGGGTTGCCGTCGCGGTCTCCGCCCACCCAGCTGGCGTACGTGAGAAAGGCCCGCTTGCGCTTGACGGTCGGAAAATGGCGGGAGAGGGCGCGGTCGAAATCCTGATAAAACCGCGTTGTCGCGTCGAAGATTGCGTGTTCGAAGAAAAAGACCGCGTGGGCGACCTCCTGGATGGGCGTGACGCGCTCCTGGCGGACTTCCTCGGTATGCCAGAGCGTTTCGAGCACCTCGTCGACGTTTGCTTCGGGTGAATTGAGGCGCTGGATATGGTCGAGCACGGTGCGGCGCTTGGCCTCGGTGGGGTGGGCGGTGAGCACGGGCTGGATCTCGAGTTCGTCCATGCAGCGCTGGAGGTCGGCGGGTTTTACGCCTGCGGCGCGCAGCTCGGCGAAGAGCTTGGCGACGGACATCGGAGGCTCGGGATTGCGCTGCAGGTGACGGAGCCGGGCCTGTTCCTCGCAGTGGTTGACGAGCTGGAAAAACAGACTGAAGGCGTGGACCACATCGTAGGCTTCCGCGACGCTCAGGCGTGAGATCACGCTGGAGAGATCGTGCCAATGTGCCTTGCGCTGGGTCACGGCGAAGCGTCGGATGTTGGAGAGCTTCTCGAAAAACCGGGCTCCCGCCTGCTCGCGGATGATGGCGTCGAGCCGGTGCGTGAGGCTAGCGATGTCCTGGGAGATGTCGGCGTCGACGTGGAACTGGTTGGCGATCGGCTTTTCGGGGGCGGTCATTGAGTCGTTGAGGATAATCAGAAATAATGCGGTGTAAAATGCCGGCTGCTGACAGTGGTTTTAAATTGTCACGGTAGGCCATAGCGGGAGGATGCGATCCCGAGCAAGATGGAAGGCGCGCCCCACGGTACCCCGAGCGACTCCTGGCCCGGCCATGATGCGTGGCCGTGCGGTCCGCATTGTATCTGTGGAGAGAACGAGCGGCAGGCCTGTGGATTGACGGCGGCGGTGAGGCAGTCGGTGGACGGCGATCAACCGATGGCGAGGAGGCTGCTATTTTCGCGGTTGCCGGCGATGAAGACGGCGGAGGTCTACGGGGTACGGTATGCCGTCTTCGACGATCCGGGGATGGGTACGCTCCTGGTCTCGCATCACGGCTGGCCGGTGTTGGAGTCGCTCGTGCCGAGTGCGTGGTATGAGGGGGGGCGATTTTATCGTCAGGGCGAGCGGCTCGGGCAGTCGACGGGAACGGTGTATCACTATGGCGTGGCGGGCCCTGGCGGACGACCGATCGAGATGGTGGTGAAGGTGAGTCGATTCGCGCAGGAGGTGCCGTTGTATGCGGGGGCCTCGTTTGTGCAGCACATTCCGCCGCAGGTGATGGCGAGCATGCGCTTCAACAATCCCTATGAGGAATTCGGGCGGGTGGAGCGACTTCGCAACAGCCGTCGCGGGCCGCGGGTGCACACGAAGCCGCCGCTGGCGATCTACAGTCCCCCGGAGCATCATCCGCTCTGGCAGCTGGGTCGGGACGGGGTGGCTGCGTCGATGGAGCGCGGGGCGGTGGAGCAGTGGCAGGATGCGGACCACGTGCACATCGACCTGGACCCGCACAGGGCCTATTTTGAACTCTTTGGCTGGGTGAAGGGGCTGGATGTGAGCACGGCGGGCATGCGCGGGCTGATGACGGCAGCGGAGATGGCGCAGATCACGCACGATGTGGCGTCGGACCTCAAGTCGCACGGCATGGTGGTCCTGGACCACAAACCGGCGCACATCATCGTGCGGCGTTGCGACAAGACGGGGGGCTGGCTCAAGGACCACTCGGGGCGTCTGGCGTACGTGTTGGTCGACTACGAGCTGCTGGTGGACCTGCACGAATTCTCGTACGGAGCCTGAGTCGGGGGCCTGGAGGAATCGGGATTGCGCCGGCCGTGGCGATGGATTTGCTCCCTCGTGCCCCATCCCCGGCGCCGTCCGCTCTGCGGGCGCCCCTCACGACTCGCGCGAACCTTCGACCTCATGCCTCCCGAATACGTTCATCTCCCGCAAGACGAGATTCCCTCCGCCTGGTACAATGTCCTGGCGGACCTTCCGGAGCCGCTGCCTCCCCCGCTGCATCCGGGTACGGGCAAGCCGCTGACCCCCGACGATCTTGCTCCGATTTTCCCGCGTGCGCTCATCGAGCAGGAGATGAGCGGCGACCGTTGGGTGGCGATACCGTCCGAAGTGCGGGAACTCTACAAGATCTGGCGTCCGACGCCGCTCGTGCGGGCCGTGCGGCTCGAGAAGGCGCTCAAGACGAATTGCCGCATCTACTTCAAGAACGAGAGCCTGAGCCCGTCGGGTAGTCACAAACTGAATACCTCGCTCGCCCAGGTGTACTACAACAAGAAGGAGGGCGTCGCGCGCCTGGCGACGGAGACGGGTGCGGGCCAATGGGGCTCCTCGCTCGCCTTTGCCTGCAAGGTCTTCGGCCTGCAGTGCACGGTGTACATGGTGAAGTCGAGTTACCACCAGAAGCCGTACAGGCGCTCGCTGATGCACATCTGGGGCGGCGAAGTCTTTCCCTCACCCTCGGATCGCACGCAATCGGGCCGCGCCATACTGGCTGAGCATCCGGACACCCCGGGCAGCCTGGGCATCGCGATCTCGGAGGCGGTGGAGGACGCCGCCATGCACGCGGACACGAAGTACACGCTCGGGAGCGTGCTCAACCACGTGCTGCTGCACCAGACGGTGATCGGGCTGGAGACGAAGCGTCAGCTTCAGCTGGCGGGGGAGACGGCCGACGTGCTCATTGGCTGTGTGGGTGGCGGGAGCAATTTCGGGGGCCTGTGTCTGCCTTTCATACCCGACAAACTCAAGCGGCCCGAGTTGGAGATCATCGCGGTGGAGCCCTCGGCGTGCCCATCGCTGACGAAGGGAGTCTATGCCTACGATTTTGGCGACACCGCGAAGCTCACGCCGCTGGTGAAGATGTACACGCTTGGGCACAGCTTTGTGCCGCCGGGCATTCATGCGGGCGGCCTGCGCTACCACGGCACGGCGCCGATCATTGCCCATCTGACGAAGCTTGGCCTGATCCGCGCGGAGGCGTATCCGCAGAACTCGGTGTTCGAGGCTGCGTTGCAGTTTGCCTCGACCGAAGGCTTTGTGCCGGCGCCGGAGACCTCGCATGCGATCCGCTCGGCGATCGACCGGGCGAAGCGCAACGACGGCAAATGCATCGTGATGTGCTACAGCGGGCACGGCCATTTCGACATGAGCGCGTACGATGCTTACCTCTCGGGCAAGCTCGAGGACTACGAGCATCCGGATGCGGCCATTGACGAGGCGCTCCGGCATCTGCCGGTGGTGAGGTAAGCCTGGGCGGACCCGCGCCGGCGTATTCGCGACGAGGCGGGCCGACCGGCGCTGCGGCGCTCACTGCATGCGGAATGGCAGGCTTTGGATGCGGGCGCCGAATTCCGCGAAGATGCGGCCAGTGTCTTCGTTCGCGGTATTGGGCAGCGTGAGACTGTGCGCGGGGATAAGGCTCGACAGCACTGCGCAATAGTCGGAGTTGACCATGATCCCGAGGAAATCGCCGTTCAGGCTGAACACGAGGTCGCCGCGGGACGGCGTGAAGTCGCCTGCGAGCATCTTGATCAGCCGGTTATCCATGCGAACGAAGCCGGGATTCGAGGCGTCGAGTTGGAAGGGCACCTCGCCGTAGCCCTTGCCGCCGCGGTTGACGAGCATGGCCTTGGGGAACTTGAACGGGTCGGCGGCGAGGCGATAGACCTTCGCGCCGAGTGCTGCGATCTCGGCGGAGTCGACCGGCACGGCGACGATCCGTGGATCGGCGGAGAGGAAATCGAGAGACGTGGGCGAGACGTGCTGGGTGCCGTGGGCGATCGACACCGAGATGGTTTTCCAATCGATGAAGGGATCGAGGTAGCTGAAGGGGGTCTCGTTGACGTGGAAGACGGCGTAGGCCTGCTTCCCGTCGGAGACGATCACGCACTGAGTCTCAGAGGCGCGGTGGAGCGAGCCGAGGAAGGAGTTGTCGCGCACGGCCTGGATGCCGACGGACACGCGATTGGCGAGGAACTCGTTGAACAGCACGTTGGCGTTGATGGGGCGGTTGTCGCGGATCTCCTTGGTGAGTTCGCCGGAGTTTGCGGCGAGTTTACCGACGCCCTGGGCGAGCTGGACGGTGGTTTCCTGGACCTTCTGACGCTCGAGACGTTCGGCGGCGACCTGCTGTTTGAGGGAATCGGCGGTATCGCGGAGCAGGCGCTTTTCCTCGTCGGCGACTTTGACGGCGACGCTGAGATCTTGGATCTTGTTGGTGGCGTCGGCCTGGGCCTTCTGGAGGGCGGCCAGCTGCTCACTCTGGCGTTTTGCCTCGGCCTCGCGCAGGGCGAGAGCGCGCTCGAGGGCGTCGAGGCGGGCCTTGCGAGCGGCGGCCTCCTTTTCGGTGATGAGAAGCTGTTGATCGAGGGAGCTGGCCTTGCTCTGGGAGGCCTGGAGCGAGGAACTCAGGAGGGACTTTTCGGATTCGAGCGAGGCGATGGCCTGGGTGCGCTGGGCGAGTTCGCTGGCGAGACGGGTGCGGTTGGACTGCTCATCGGCGAGCGACTGGCGCATCGTCTCGACGAGGTCGTTTTCGGCGTTCGTGGCACCCTTGCTCACCTGTTGGGGAATGGGTGCGTGCGAGGGCCGGAGCGGCTCCGCCTTCTCCCAGCGCGTGAGCGCGAGGAGGTTGAGCAGGAGGAAGTCGCAGATGACGAGGAGGAGGGTCTTATTCATCGCGCGAAGCGGGGACGCATGGCCGCGGGCCTACTTGGCCGCCTGGACTGGGATCCCCTGGCTTTCAAGGATGAGGGAGCGCTTGTAGGGGCGCACGTGGCGGATCTTCACGAGCGCGACGCAGGTGATGCCGAAGAGATTGGACGAGTAGGCTGCGAGCAGGTTGGGCTCGATGATGCGCAGCACCTGCAGGACGAGGGCGGTGGCGGTGCCGGCGATGCCGATGTACAGCCCGCTATCGAAGAGGTTCTCCTCGTTTTCCATGAGCCGGAGCTTGAGCGTGGCGGGCATATCCTGGCGGGCGATCTCACGGATTTTCGTGAGACAGATGAGGTACATCACGACCTGGAGCAGGGCGAAGATGGCGATGGAGAGAAGTGTGGTGGAGTCCATGGCGAGAGGGGAGGTGTTGGGATGAATGGATGTAGAAGGTGGGTTTGCGGTGAGAACGGGGATGAGGAGGCGGGCCTTGAATTCGGAGATGGGCGCGGCCTTGAGCAGATACGGCTCGGTAGCGAGGGCAAACAGTCCGGCGAGCAGGAGCGCGAGGAGGCCGCTTTTGGCGTGGGGGAGGGCGGGGCCGAATTCCTGGGGGCCGCGAAAGAGCAGTCGGTCGAGGCCGCGCAGGATGGCGAAGGCCCCGATCAGGAAACCGAGCCAGCGCAGCCCGAGGGAGAGCCGCGGATACAGGATGCCCAGCGAGGCGGCGTAACCCAGGCCGGCCACGGGACTGCGGTTGATCGGCAATTGCCGCTCGACGAGCAGGGTCGTGGCTCCGCGGCCGAGGGACATTGCGGTGCGGAGGTCTTCGAGGCCGGTTTTGCCGAAATGCAGAAGATAGGCGGCGACGCGGTCGGCGGACGAGGAGAACAGTGCGGCTGCGTAGATAATGGGGAGCTGGCGGGGAGCGACCCGCGCGAGATGCGCGTATTCGCCGACCGTCTTCGTGTCCTCCGTGCGGCGCAGCAGCTCGCAGAGCTGGACCCAATCGAGGCGCCGCGACAGAGAAAGCAGATCGAGATAAACGCCCTCGAGTTCGCCGAGCTGGTGCTGACGCAGGGCGGTGTCGGCGAGGGAGCGGATCTGGCGCTGGAGAGCGGGAGAGAAGTGATCGCCCTGGTAGAGCAGGGCCGAAAGGAGGATCAGTGTGTCGAGCGGCTGGCCGCCGGGCTGGCGTGCGGGGATGAAGCGGCCGGTCCGGTTGAGATCGGTGAGCTTCAACAGGCTTTGGACGCCGAGCGAGCGCGAGTTGGCGAGGTAGGAGCGCAGGGCGTGGCGTGCTCTTTCGGGCACGAGAAAATCGATGACGGGCGTGCTGACCGCCGGCGTGCTGCCGCGGCTCTGAAGTTTGAGGAGAGGATCGAGATAGGGATCCCAGCCGCCCCAGGCAACGAGTTCGGATTGTTTGGCAGCCAGTGCGGCGATGGATTTGCGGAGAGCGGGAGCGCCTGGGTCGCCGATCGACTCGGCGGCGGTGAGCATCATCGAGGCGGGGCCCATCTTTTCGGACTCGACCCACTGCTGACCCACGGAGGCCAGGTCCGGGGTGCCGCCGCCGGCCTTGCGGAGCAGGGGAAGGGTCACCGAACCCAGATTGACCGGGAGCGCCCACGCGGCGGCGAGCGCGAGAATCCCCACGGCGAGCCAAACCATCGCCGGCCAAGCCTGTGTGGAACTGTCTCGTCGGGTGGTCATCCGATTGTGATGGGAAGGTCGGGCACGGGGAGCGCGCGACACGGCGATGCCCCTGGGCCTTGCAGGGCAGGCACTGGAAATGAGGGCGTCCGTGGTGGGTTCATAGTCGTGGTCTGGTCAGGTTCTAATTCGGAGTGCTCGAAGGGCAAACCCGGCTTTTGAGTGAAGCCGGATGAAAAAACGCTTGTGAATCTCCCGCCGAAAATTCAGTTCGGGAGACCGATGCCGCTGACGATTGTTCACTATAACCAACCAATCCTCCGTCAACGAGGTGTAAAGGTCACCAAATTCGACGCCGGTCTGCGGACCTTGGTCGACGAGATGATGGCGACGATGCATGTGGCGGAGGGCATTGGTCTTGCGGCACAGCAGGTCGGGCATGCGGTTCAGGTCTGCGTGGTGGATTTGCGGGCGACGGACAAGGAATTCGACTGGTTGCTGGACGGTGCGAAACCTCCGGCGGACATTCTGATGCCGTTTGCGGTGATCAACCCGAAGATCACGCCGTTGCCGGGCACACGGAAGACCGTGTACGAGGAGGGCTGCCTCTCGTTTCCCGAGATCCGCGGCGATGTGTCTCGTCCGGACGAAGTGCTGGTGCAGTATCAGGACGCCTATGGCGTGCCGCACGAGCTGCAGTGCAATGGGTTGCTTTCGCGCTGCATCCAGCACGAGGCGGATCACCTGAACGGCACGCTCTTCATCGACCGCATGGACAAGGAAGTGCGGGCGAAGGTGGAGCTATCGGTCAGGGAGCTGGCGAAAAAGACGAAGGCGGAGACCGAGGCCTCCGCCTGAGACGCCGGGCCTCGTGGGCCTTCAGGGTGCGTCCGACGCGTCGTCTTCGGCAGCCGCATCGGCGGCGGGTTTGGGTTTGCGTTCCATCCGGAGCAGCGCGTATGCGAGTGTGGCGAGGCCGGCGCTTAGGAGCACGAACCAATCGCCGTGTTTCACGTAGAAGGATTCCCGGCCGATCCAGCGGGAGTCGCGGGTGATGTTGAGGGTGGCGTCGGCGCGCAGGAAGATGGAGCCGGCCTCGTTGTGCACGTAGCCGCGGACGTTGCCGAACTCGTCGATCCAGCCGCTCCAGCCGTTGTTGCCGCAGCGCAGCACGGGCCTGCGGGTTTCCACGGCGCGTAGCACGCTGTGGGTCATCTGCTGCATGGCCTCGGAACTCTTGCCGTACCAGCCGCTGTTGGACGCGACGAACAGCACCTGAGCGCCTGCGCGGACGTCCTGGACTGCGAGATCGGGGAAGATGTCCTCGTAGCAGACGAGTGAGCCGAATGGGATGTCGCCCTGCGGGAATGGGACGAGCAGGGTGCGCGGACCCTTGCCGGGCGTGAAATCGCCGCCGACAGGAACGACCTTGTTCAGCCAGCCGAGCACGGAGCGGAAAGGCACGTATTCACCGAAGGGCACGAGGTGGC